>NZ_JBEOVL010000023.1:0-121288 GCF_040295485.1 Streptomyces sp. NPDC002793
CTCAGCCGAAGGCCGCCTGCGTGTACCGCAGTTACCAGCCCGAGTGATCAAGTACGACGGACCGTTCGGACCCCGAGGTTAAAGATCAAGCTAGGGCGTGTTTCGAAAGTAGCGCCGTCCGCCCGAAGGGCGGGCCTGGCGGCGTCCGGTGCGTGCGATCGCAAGGCGGAGGGTCGCCCCGATACTGGATATATCGGGGTGATCGACAACGCGGCGGGCGTGCGTGCCAGACGCCGCCAGGCAGGCGGGTCCTTCGAAACACGCCCTAGATCTCGCCGCGGAGTTTCGCGAGGGCTTCGGCGAGGATCGCCTCGCCGTCCGCGTCGCTGCGCCGCTCACGCACGTACGCCAGGTGTGTCTTGTACGGCTCGGTGCGCGGCGGGGCCGGCGGGCTGTCCCGGTCCTGTCCGGCCGGGAAGCCGCAGCGCGGGCAGTCCCAGGTCTCCGGTACCTGCGCGTCATGGGCGAAGCTCGGCTGCGTCTCGTGCCCGTTCGAGCACCAGAAGGAGATGCGGAGGCGCGGCGCGGACTCGCCTCGCTCGGCCTCCCCCATCGGCCCCGCTCCGACCCGGCTTCCCCGGATCGCGTTGCCACTTGCCACGGTCGTAACTCCCTGCGTGATGGTGCTCGAAGATGCCCCAGTCTACGTAAGGCCCAACGCGCGTCCAGTGAAAGGAGTTACACCCTCACCGGGAATCGCCGACGACGGGTCAGCTGTCCAGCTTGATGAGCAGACCGAGGACGACGATGCACGCGAACCAGCCCAGACCGACGACGACGGTGATGCGGTCGAGGTTCCGCTCGGCGACCGAGGAGCCACCCACGGAGGACTGCATTCCACCACCGAACATGTCGGAGAGGCCGCCGCCCTTCCCCTTGTGCATCAGCACCAGCAGCATCAGCAGCAGGCTGAAGACGATCAGGGCGATCTCGAACGCCAAAATCACGGCTGGTCCCTACTTTCCGGAATTCCTTGGACTGTGTGTACGAACAGCGGGGGCCTGGGGGAGACCCCCCTCGGCCCCCGCAAGGGTACGACGGATCCGCGCTAGCGCATACTCACTGGTCGCGGAAGCGGACGATCTTGACGAACTCGTCGGCGTCGAGCGCGGCGCCGCCGATCAGGGCGCCGTCCACGTCGGGCTGCGCCATGATGGCCGCGACATTGCCGGACTTCACCGAGCCGCCGTACTGGATACGGACGGCGTCGGCCAGCTCCTGGGAGTACAGCTCGGCCAGCCGGCGGCGGATCGCGCCGCAGACCTCCTGGGCGTCCTCGGGGGTGGCGACCTCGCCGGTTCCGATGGCCCAGACCGGCTCGTAGGCGATCACGACGGACTCGGCCTGCTCGGCAGGGATGTCCTTCAGTGCGCCGTCGAGCTGCGCGAGGGTGTAGGAGACCTGGTCACCGGCCTTGCGGATGTCCAGGCCCTCGCCGACGCAGAGGATCGGGGTCAGGCCGTGCCTGTACGCGGCCTTCACCTTGGCGTTGCAGACCTCGTCGTTCTCGCCGTGGTACTGGCGGCGCTCGCTGTGGCCGACGGCCACGTACGTGCACTTCAGCTTGGCGAGCATGGGGCCGGAGATCTCGCCGGTGTACGCGCCGGAGTCCTGCGCCGAGATGTCCTGGGCGCCGTACTTGATCTTCAGCTTGTCGCCGTCGACCAGCGTCTGCACGGAACGCAGGTCCGTGAAGGGCGGCAGGACGGCGACCTCGACGTCGTCGTAGTCCTTGTCGGACAGGGCGAAGGAGAGCTTCTGGACGTGCGCGATGGCCTCGAGGTGGTTGAGGTTCATCTTCCAGTTGCCCGCCATCAGCGGGGTGCGGGTGCTCATTAAGGGTCAGTCCTCCAGTGCGGCGAGGCCGGGAAGCGTCTTGCCCTCGAGGTATTCGAGGCTGGCGCCGCCACCGGTCGAGATGTGGCCGAATGCGTTCTCGTCGAAGCCCAGGATACGGACGGCGGCCGCGGAGTCCCCGCCGCCCACGACGCTGAAGGCCTGGGAGTCGACGAGGGCCTGGGCGACCGCCTTGGTGCCCTCGGCGTAGTCGGGGTGCTCGAAGACACCCATCGGGCCGTTCCAGAAGACGGTGGCCGCGTCGGCGAGCTTCGCCGCGTACAGCGCACGGGTCTCGGGGCCGATGTCCAGGCCCTCCTGGTCGGCCGGGATGGCGTCGGCGGCGACCGTGGTGGGGTGGGCCGGGGCCTTGGTCTTCAGGTCCGGGAACTCTCCGGCGACGAGGACGTCGACGGGGAGCACGAACTCCACACCGAGCTCCTCGGCCCGCTTGAGGTACCCCTGGACGGCGGGGACCTGGTCCTCCTGGAGCAGCGAGATGCCCACCTCGTGGCCCTGGGCCTTGAGGAAGGTGTACGCCATGCCGCCGCCGATCAGGATGCGGTCGGCCTTCTCCAGCAGGTGGTCGATGACGCCGAGCTTGTCGGAGACCTTGGCGCCGCCGAGGACCACGGCGTACGGGCGCGCGACGTCCTCGGTGAGCTTCTTCAGGACGCCGACCTCGGTGGCGATCAGACCGCCGGCGGCGTGGGGCAGCCGGGCCGGGAGGTCGAAGACCGAGGCGTGCTTGCGGTGGACGGCACCGAAGCCGTCCCCGACGTACACATCGGCGAGTTCGGCGAGCCGGTCGGCGAAGGCGCCGCGCTCGGCGTCGTCCTTCGACGTCTCGCCGGCGTTGAAGCGGAGGTTCTCGATGACGGCCACCTGGCCGTCGGTGAGGGCGGCGACCGTGGCGCGGGCGGACTCGCCGACGGTGTCGGTCGCGAAGGCGACCTCGGCACCGAGCAGTTCACCCAGGCGCGCGGCGGCGGGAGCCAGCGAGAAGGCCGGGTCCGGGGCCCCCTTCGGGCGGCCGAGGTGCGAGGCGACGATGACCCGCGCGCCGGCTGCGGCGAGCTCGGCGACCGTCGGCCGGACGGCGCGGATCCGGCCGTCGTCGGTGATCGTGGTGCCGTCCAGCGGCACGTTGAGGTCGGCGCGGACGAAAACCCGCTTGCCCGCGACCCCTTCGGCGAGAAGTTCGTCGATCGTCTTCATCTGTTCCTCTACTCCTTGGAAGGACTGATGAGCATGCAAGGGGGCTCGAACGGCGCCGCGTTGCGCCGTCCGAGCCCCTCACATCACACCTGGATGCCTGTCGATCCTAGGATCAGAGCTGGCCGCCGACGAAGACGGTCAGGTCGACGAGGCGGTTGGAGTAACCCCACTCGTTGTCGTACCAGCCGAGGATCTTCACCGTGTTGCCCTCCTGGACCATGGTCAGGGAGGAGTCGAAGGTGCAGGACGACGGGTCGCCGACGATGTCCGAGGAGACGATCGGGTCCTCGGTGTACGTCAGGAAGCCCTTGAGGTCGCCGTCGTCGGAGGCCTTCTTGAAGGCGGCGTTGACCTCGTCCTTGGTGACCTCGCGCTGCAGCGTCACGACGAGGTCGGTGGCGGAACCGGTCGGGACCGGGACACGCATCGCGATGCCGTCGAGCTTGCCCTTGAGCTGCGGGAGGACCAGGGCGGTCGCCTTGGCGGCGCCCGTCGTGGTGGGGATGATGTTCTCGGCGGCGGCGCGGGCGCGACGCAGGTCCGAGTGCGGGAAGTCCAGGATGCGCTGGTCGTTCGTGTACGCGTGGACCGTCGTCATCAGGCCCTTGACGATGCCGAAGTTCTCGTCGAGAACCTTGGCCATCGGCGCCACGCAGTTGGTGGTGCAGGAGGCGTTGGAGATGACGTGGTGGTTGGCCGCGTCGTACTTGTCCTGGTTGACGCCCATCACGATGGTGATGTCCTCGTCCTTGGCCGGAGCCGAGATGAGGACCTTCTTGGCGCCACCGGCGATGTGCTTCGCGGCGTCGGCCTTCTTGGTGAAGATGCCGGTCGACTCGATGACGATGTCGACGCCCAGCTCACCCCAGGGGATGTCGGCCGGGTTGCGCTCGGAGAGCACCTTGATGGTGTGACCGTCGACGGTGATGGTGTCGGCGGTGTGGCTGACCTCGGCCTTGAGACGACCCAGAATGGTGTCGTACTTCAGCAGGTGAGCCGTGGTCGCAGTGTCACCCAGGTCGTTGACAGCCACGATCTCGATGTCCGCACCCTGCTCCAGCAGCGCGCGGAAGTAGTTACGACCGATGCGGCCAAAGCCGTTGATGCCTACGCGGATCGTCACGAACCGATCTCCTCGTTAGGAACGCCGGTTTCGATGCCGGCGAGTTTTATAGGGATGTCCCCGACCGCCTCCGACCCTACCTCTCCGAAGGCTCCGGGGTGACATCGAGAGGGACGCCGCGGAGAGAGATCTCCCTACTTCCGAGCAGGAGCATGGAAATTCGGCCGCAGCGGACCTCGCCGGCGGTCACGGCGCGCCACATCGCCACCGAGCGTCAACTCCCGGCGAGCCCGGGCCCTTTACGGGAACAGGACGGGCGCCGACCACGACCCGCCCGCGGTCACCGGCAGTCACCACCGGCGTCCGCCCATGCCGGCTCGGCGCGCACGGGTGTCCCCCCCCCGGCGCGAGTACCGCGGAAAACCACCCGACGGGGCCTCGCTCAATTGGGCGGAGCGGCACTCAATCGATAAGAAGTGCCGGGTGCATATTTTCGCGGTGCGGGGGCGACGGAACTATGGAACCTGCCCCGCTCAATCGTGCGGGGCGGCGCTCAATCAATCCCCGGGCGTGGCCGCCCGGCCCATTCCGAAAAAGAGGCTCGGCCGAATTCCGGAATGGAGCCCGGCCCGAAGGAAAACCCCTCCCCGCCGGCCGGGACGGGGCCCCTGCCCTGCCCAGGAGGGGCGGCCAGTGGCCTCCGGCGGTCTCAGCCCACGAGACCGTCGGCCAGATCCTCGCTCAGCGTCGACTCCGTGCCCGGGATCCCGAGGTCCTGGGCCCGCTTGTCGGCCATCGCCAGCAGGCGTCTGATCCGGCCCGCGACCGCGTCCTTGGTCAGCGGCGGGTCGGCGAGCGCACCCAGCTCCTCCAGGGAGGCCTGCTTGTGCTCCATCCGCAGCCGTCCGGCCGCGGCGAGGTGCTCCGGGACCTCCTCGCCCAGGATCTCCAGCGCGCGCCCCACACGGGCACCCGCTGCGACCGCGGCGCGGGCGGAGCGGCGGAGGTTGGCGTCGTCGAAGTTGGCGAGCCGGTTGGCCGTCGCCCGGACCTCGCGCCGCATCCGGCGCTCCTCCCAGGCGAGCACCGCGTCGTGTGCTCCCAGCCGGGTCAGCAGGGCGCCGATCGCGTCACCGTCACGGACGACGACACGGTCCACCCCCCGCACCTCGCGGGCCTTGGCGGCGATGGAGAGCCTGCGGGCCGCGCCGACCAGGGCGAGGGCCGCCTCCGGGCCGGGACAGGTCACTTCCAGGGAGGAGGAGCGCCCCGGCTCGGTGAGCGAACCGTGGGCCAGGAAGGCTCCGCGCCAAGCGGCCTCCGCATCGCAGGTGGCCCCCGAGACCACCTGCGGGGGCAGCCCGCGGATGGGACGGCCACGGCCGTCCACCAGACCGGTCTGGCGGGCCAGCTGGTCGCCGCCCGCCACGACGCGCACGACATAGCGGGAGCCGCGGCGCAGTCCGCCGGGGGCCATCACGATCAGCTCCGAGCTGTGCCCGAAGATCTCCAGGATGTCCCGCTTGAGCCTGCGCGCCGCGCTCCCCGTGTCCAGCTCGGCCTCGATCACGATCCGGCCGCTCACCAGGTGCAGCCCACCCGCGAACCGAAGGATCGCCGAGACCTCTGCCTTTCTGCAGCAGGTGCGGGTCACGGGAAGATGAGAGATTTCGTTCTTCACCGCTGGCGTCATCGCCATGGGCCGATCCTTCCATGCATCCGAAAAATACGGTCGTACGCGGCGGCCAACAGCTCCGGATCATGAATCGGAACGCCGTCGGGTGAGGCCACGGGGGCCAGCTCGACCGCGGCTCCGAGCCGCTGTGCGGCGTCGGCGAGGGACTCGCGGTCGGGCACGGCGGCCTCGTCGGCCAGCACCACGTCCATGGCGAGTTTAGGGGCGTGTCGTCCCAAAACCTCCAAATGACGCTGCGGTGAGAACCCTTCTGTTTCACCGGGCTGTGGTGCGAGGTTCAGCGAGAGGACCTTACGGGCCTTCGTGGTCACCAGTGCGTCGAGCAGCTCCGGCACCAGCAGATGCGGAATCACCGAGGAAAACCAGGACCCTGGGCCAAGAACCACCCAATCGGCGTCCAGGACGGCCGCAACCGCCTCGGGGACCGCCGGCGGGTCGGCCGGCACGACGTGGACCGACTGCACCTCCCCCGGGGTCAGCGCCACCGTCGCCTGCCCGCGCACGGTGACCGTGTCCGCCGGGCGCTCCGGATCGTGTCCCCGCACGAGCGCCTGGAGCTCCAGGGGCACGGCGGACATCGGCAGTACCCTGCCGTGCGCCCCGAGCAGCTTGCCGACCAGGTCGAGGGCCTGGACGTGGTCGCCCAGCTGTTCCCAGAGGGCGACGATGAGCAGATTGCCCACCGCGTGCTCGTGCAGATCACCCTTGGACTCGAAGCGGTGCTGGATGACCTGGGCCCAGGTCCGGCCCCATTCGTCGTCCCCGCAGAGCGCGGCCAGGGCCTTGCGCAGATCGCCCGGCGGGAGGACGCCGAGCTCCTCACGGAGCCGGCCGCTGGAGCCGCCGTCGTCGGCGACGGTCACCACGGCCGTGAGGTCGCCGGTGATCCTGCGCAGCGCCGTGAGCGACGCCGACAGGCCCATGCCGCCGCCGAGGGCGACGACCTTGGGTGTACCGCGGTTGCGGCCGGAGAGCGTGGCCGTGGCCCTGCTCAACCGCCGCAGACGCAGATTGCGACTGGTCACTCTCGCCCCATGTCCCGGTGGACGAGGACGGTTTCGACCCCTTCGGTGGCCAGTCGTGCGGCCAGCTTCTCCGACATCGCGACGGAACGGTGCTTGCCGCCCGTGCACCCGACGGCGATGGTCACGTACCGCTTGCCCTCACGGCGGTAACCGGCGGCGATGAGCTGCAGCAGCTCCGTGTACTGGTTGAGGAACTCCTTGGCGCCCGGCTGGTCGAAGACGTAGTCGGACACCTCCTGGTTGAGCCCGGTGAAGGGGCGGAGCTCCGGGACCCAGTGCGGATTGGGCAGGAAGCGGCAGTCGACGACGAGGTCGGCGTCGACCGGCAGCCCGTACTTGAAGCCGAACGACATCACGGTCGCCCGCAGCTCGGGCTCCTCGTCCCCGGCGAACTGGGCGTCCATCTTGGCCCGCAACTCGTGCACGTTGAGGCTGGAGGTGTCGATGACCAGGTCGGCATCGCCCCGCAGCTCACGCAGCAGGTCACGCTCGGCCGCGATCCCGTCGACGATACGGCCGTCACCCTGGAGCGGGTGCGGACGGCGGACGGATTCGAAACGGCGTACGAGGGCGTCGTCGGAGGACTCCAGGAAGACGATCCGCCGGGTGACGTGCTTGGCCTCCAGGTCCGCGAGGGACTCCCGGAGGTTGTCGAAGAAGCGCCGTCCGCGCACGTCGACGACGACGGCGATGCGGGCGACGTTGCCCTGGGACCGGGCGCCAAGCTCCACCATCGTGGGGATCAGCGCGGGCGGCAGGTTGTCGACGACGAACCAGCCGAGGTCCTCCAGACACTTGGCGGCGGTGCTGCGCCCGGCACCCGACATTCCGGAGATGATCACCAGCTCGGGGATGGCGGGCGACGTGGCCTCGGCCTTCTCCGCGGTGCTTCCCGTGCTCATGTCTGCTGCTCCGTCTGCTCGACCGCTGTCGTCCTGGTGTTCCTGCGTGTGCTCGGTCATGTCCTGCTGCCCCCGTCGTCGTCTTCGATGATCTCTCCAGTGGCGGTGTTCACGGCGGGTGCGGCCGGGGCGGCCGCGGCGAAGGCGACGGCCACCGATTCCGCGGTCCTGCGCCCTATCCCCGGCACCTCGCAGATCTCTTCGATTGTCGCCTGCCTCAGCTTCTTGACGGAACCGAAATGCTTGATCAGCGCGTGCTTCCGGGTCTCACCGAGGCCCGGGACGTCGTCCAGGGGGCTGCTGCGGATGCGTTTGGCCCGCTTGGCCCGCTGGTAGGTGATGGCGAAGCGGTGGGCTTCGTCCCGGATGCGCTGAAGGAGATAGAGGCCCTCGCTGGATCGGGGCAGGACCACCGGATCGTCGTCGTCGGGCAGCCAGACCTCTTCGAGACGCTTGGCGAGACCGCAGACGGCGATGTCGTCGATGCCCAGCTCGTCCAGAGCGCGTTTGGCGGCGGCCACCTGGGGCTGCCCGCCGTCGACGACCACGAGCTGCGGGGGGTAGGCGAAGCGCTTGGGGCGGCCGTCGTCCTCGCGGGGCTCCTCGCGGGCGGGGTCGAGGTCCGGCGCCACGAGGGCGGGGGCCGGACCTGTGGGGGCCGGACCTGTGGGGGCCGGACCTGTGGGGGCCGGGGCGGGGCCGCCTGTGGGGGCCGGGACCGCGCCTGTCGGGGCCGGGGTCTCCTCCCACTCCCCCGTCCGCTCCTTCTCATGGAGGTAGCGCTTGAAGCGGCGGCCGATGACCTCGTGCATCGACCGGACGTCGTCCTGCCCCTCGAAGCCCTTGATCTGGAAGCGGCGATACTCGCTCTTGCGCGCGAGCCCGTCCTCGAAGACCACCATGGACGCGACCACGTCGTCACCCTGGAGGTGCGAGATGTCGAAGCACTCGACGCGCAGCGGAGCGGCGTCGAGGCCGAGCGCCTCGGCGATCTCCTCCAGAGCGCGGGAGCGCGTCGTGAGGTCGGAGGCGCGCTTGGTCTTGTGGAGCCCCAGCGCCTGCTGGGCATTGCGCTGGACGGTGCCCATCAGGTCCTTCTTGTCGCCCCGCTGCGGGATGCGCAGGCTGACCTGGGACCCCCTGCGGCCCGCGAGCCACTGGGACACGGCTTCGGGGTCCTCGGGGAGCGCCGGGACCAGGACTTCCTTGGGGACGGAGTCGCCCGACTCCTCCCCGTACAGCTGCTGGAGCGCGTGCTCCACCAGGCCCGCCGTGTCGACGGCCTCCACCTTGTCGGTGACCCAGCCCCGCTGGCCCCGCACCCGGCCGCCGCGGACGTGGAAGATCTGCACGGCCGCCTCCAGCTCGTCCTCGGCGAGCGCGATCAGATCGGCGTCGGTGGCGTCGGCGAGGACCACGGCACTCTTCTCCATGGCCCGCTTCAGCGCTCCCGCGTCATCGCGCAGCCGGGCCGCCCGCTCGTACTCCATGTCCTCGGCCGCCCGCATCATGTCCTTCTCCAGGCGGCGGATGTACGTCCCGGTGCGGCCTGCCATGAAGTCGCAGAACTCCTCGGCCAGGTCCCTGTGCTCCTCGGGGGTGACCCGTCCGACGCACGGGGCCGAGCACTTGCCGATGTAGCCGAGGAGGCAGGGCCGGCCGGTCCGCTCGGCGTTCTTGAAGACGCCCGCGGAGCAGGTCCGCACGGGGAAGACCCGGAGCATCAGGTCGACGGTCTCGCGGATCGCCCAGGCGTGCCCGTACGGACCGAAGTAGCGCACGCCCTTCTTCTTGGCGCCGCGCATCACCTGGACGCGCGGGAACTCCTCGTTGAGCGTGACCGCGAGGTAGGGATAGCTCTTGTCGTCCCGGTACTTGACGTTGAACCGGGGGTCGTACTCCTTGATCCAGGAGTACTCCAGCTGAAGTGCCTCGACCTCGGTGGAGACCACGGTCCATTCCACGGAGGCGGCCGTGGTGACCATCGTGCGGGTGCGCGGGTGCAGGCCCGCCAGGTCCTGGAAGTAGCTGGCCAGGCGCTGACGCAGGTTCTTGGCCTTCCCGACGTAGATCACCCGGCGGTGCTCGTCGCGGAATTTGTAGACCCCCGGGGAGTCGGGGATCTGTCCCGGCCTGGGGCGGTAGCTGGAGGGGTCTGCCATGTCTCACACCCTACTGGCGGGCAGTGACAGAGCGGCATTTCCCGGACCGCGGGAGCCCGTGACGGGCTCGCCCGCCGGTCAGGCCCCGGGGCCCGCGACGAGCTTTCCGCCCTCGAGCTTCAGCGGGACGGAGGGCAGCGGCACGGTGGCAGGACCCTGTAGCGCCTTGCCCGTGGTCATGTCGAAGCGGCTGCCGTGGCAGGGGCAGTTGCCCTCGTTGCCCTCGACCTTGTCCAGCAGGCAGCCCGCGTGGGTGCACTGCGCGCTGAACGCCCTGTACTCGCCGGCGGCCGGGCAGCTCACCACGACCCGCTGCTCCCGGTAGAGCTTCGCCCCGCCGACCGGCACCTCGTCCGCGGCCCCGAGTTCCACGGGTGCGGTGGGGGTGGGCGTCTGCGCGTGACCGAGCTTCGAATCGGTCGAGCAGGCTGCCGCTCCCAGCCCGGCGGCACCGGCGAGAGCGGCGCCCTTCAGTACGGTACGGCGGGCGGCGGGCAGGCCGGACATGCGGTCTCCACGGGTCGGGGGGACAGAGAGCCGCCGTCACCGTCCGGGGCTCCGGGTGCCACGGACTCGGGGCACCGGCCGCATCCGGTGGCATGGGCGACAGACCCGACGATACCGACGGAGACGGCCGGCCCCTCGACCGGCCCCGGGAGTACCGGGGCGGGCGGACGGGCCGGCCACGTCGTCAGGCCGGTACGGCAGGGGGGCACCACCCTTACGGGACCGCCCTGCCGGACCGGGTCAGGCCTTCCGTGCGCGGACGGCCTTCTTGGCCGTGGTCGCCTTCGCGGCCACGGTCTTCTTCGCGGGCGCCCTGCGCGCCTTGCGGGCCGCGGGCGTCGTGCTCTCACCGATCCGGTCCGCACCCAGGATCTCCTGGAGGAACTTCCCGGTGTGGCTGGCGGGTACCGAGGCGATGTGCTCCGGGGTGCCCTCGGCGACGACCAGGCCGCCGCCGTTGCCACCCTCGGGGCCCATGTCGACGACCCAGTCGGCGGTCTTGACGACATCGAGGTTGTGCTCGATGACGATCACCGTGTTGCCCTTGTCGACCAGGCCCGACAGCACCGCGATGAGCTTGCTGATGTCCTCGAAGTGCAGACCGGTCGTCGGCTCGTCCAGGACGTAGACCGTGCGGCCGGTGGAGCGCTTCTGCAGCTCGCTCGCGAGCTTCACCCGCTGAGCCTCACCGCCGGAGAGCGTCGGCGCGGACTGGCCGAGCCTGACGTACCCGAGGCCCACCTCGTTGAGCGTGCGGAGGTGGCGGGCGATCGTCGGAACGGCCTCGAAGAACTCCAGGCCCTCCTCGATCGGCATGTCCAGCACCTCGGCGATGGACTTGCCCTTGTAGTGGACCTCCAGCGTCTCCCGGTTGTAGCGCGCACCGTGGCAGACCTCGCACGGGACGTACACGTCGGGCAGGAAGTTCATCTCGATCTTGATCGTGCCGTCGCCGGAGCAGTTCTCGCAGCGGCCGCCCTTGACGTTGAAGGAGAAGCGGCCCGGCAGATAGCCGCGCACCTTCGCCTCCATCGTCTCGGCGAACAGCCTGCGGACGTGGTCGAAGACCCCGGTGTACGTGGCCGGGTTGGACCTCGGTGTACGGCCGATCGGCGACTGGTCGACGTGGACGACCTTGTCGACCAGGTCGTCGCCGTCGACCCGGGTGTGCCGGCCGGGAACCGACTTGGCGCCGTTGAGTTCGCGCGCCAGGTGGGTGTAGAGGATGTCGTTGACCAGGGTCGACTTGCCCGAACCGGAGACCCCCGTGACGGCGGTGAGCACGCCGAGCGGGAAGGAGACGTCGATGTCCTGGAGGTTGTTCTCCCGGGCACCGTGCACCGTGAGCCGGCGCTTCGGGTCGACGGGACGCCGGACGTCCGGCATCTCGATCACCCTCTTGCCCGAGAGGTACTGACCGGTGATCGACTCCTTGTTGGCCAGCAGCTCTTCGAGTGAACCGGAGTGGACGACCTTGCCGCCGTGCTCGCCCGCGCCGGGGCCGATGTCGACCACCCAGTCGGCGACCTTGATGGTGTCCTCGTCGTGCTCGACGACGATGAGCGTGTTGCCCATGTCCCGGAGCCGCACCAGGGTCTCGATCAGCCGGTGGTTGTCGCGCTGGTGCAGGCCGATGGACGGCTCGTCCAGCACGTAGAGCACACCGACGAGCCCGGAGCCGATCTGGGTGGCGAGCCGGATGCGCTGCGCCTCACCACCGGACAGGGTGCCCGCGGCACGGTTCAGCGAGAGGTAGTCCAGGCCGACGTCGACGAGGAACCGCAGCCGCTCGTTGACCTCCTTGAGGACCCGCTCGGCGATCTTCTTGTCACGGGCGTTCAGCTTGAGGCGGCCGAGGAATTCGGCGCACTCGCTGATCGACATCGCTGCGACCTCGGCGATGGACTTCTCCATCACCGTGACCGCGAGGACCAGCGGCTTGAGCCGGGTGCCCTCACACGTCGGGCAGGCCACCTCGCGCATGTAGCCCTCGTAGCGCTCCCGGCTGGAGTCGCTCTCCGCCTCGGAGTGCCGCCGCTTGACGTACTGGACGGCGCCCTCGAAGCGGGGGGTGGTGTAGGCGCGCTCGCGCCCGTACCTGTTGCGGTAGCGCACCTCGGTCTGGATCTTGTGGCCGTGGAGCAGGGCCTTCTTCGCACGCGCCGGGAGTCCGGCCCAGGGGATGTCCGTGCGGAATCCGAGGGCGTCGGCCAGGGCGGTGATCTGGCGGCCGAAGTACTCCTTGGTGTGGCCGTGGGACCAGGGGTGGATCGCCCCCTCGTCGAGGGACTTGTCCTCGTCCGGGACGATCAGCTCCGGGTCGACCTCCATCCGCGTGCCGATGCCCGTGCAGTCGGGGCAGGCGCCGAAGGGGGAGTTGAAGGAGAAGGAGCGGGGCTCCAGCTCCTCGAAGGAGAGGTCGTCGTACGGGCAGTAGAGGTGCTCGGAGTACATCCGCTCACGCTCGGGGTCGTCCGCGTCCAGGTCGACGAAGTCGAGCACGACCATGCCGCCGGAGAGGCCCAGTGCCGTCTCGACGGAGTCGGTCAGCCGGCGCTTGGCGCTGTCCTTCACCGTGAGGCGGTCGATGACCACCTCGACGGTGTGCTTCTCCTGCTTCTTCAGCTTGGGCGGCTCGGACAGCTGGATCGTCTCGCCGTCGACGCGTGCCCTGCTGTACCCCTTCGTCTGGAGATCGGCGAAGAGGTCGACGAACTCGCCCTTGCGCTCGCGCACCAGGGGGGACAGGACCTGGAAACGGCTGCCCTCGGGCAGGCCGAGCACCTTGTCGACGATGGCCTGCGGCGACTGACGCGCGATGGGCCTGCCGCACTCGGGGCAGTGCGGCTTGCCGATCCGGGCGAAGAGCAGCCTGAGGTAGTCGTAGACCTCGGTGATGGTTCCGACCGTCGAGCGCGGGTTGCGCGAGGTCGACTTCTGGTCGATGGAGACGGCGGGCGAGAGGCCTTCGATGAAGTCCACGTCCGGCTTGTCCATCTGGCCGAGGAACTGCCGGGCGTACGAGGAGAGCGACTCCACGTAGCGCCGCTGCCCCTCGGCGAAGATCGTGTCGAACGCGAGCGAGGACTTGCCCGATCCGGAGAGCCCGGTGAAGACGATGAGGGAGTCACGGGGGAGATCGAGCGAGACGTTCTTCAGGTTGTGCTCGCGCGCGCCACGGACGATGAGACGGTCGGCCACGCCGGTCCGCACCTTTCTGGAGAGAAGTGGGGGAACTGAGCCCCTGGTCCCAGGGTATGGGGGGCGCTTCAGCGATGTACGGAGCTTTCGACTCCGAGCGTATAGCACGCGCATTCGATTTACGGACGTCCGAAGACTCCATCACCCGAATGAGTGGTGGGGTCTACGCTCGGTCCATGACTGATCAAGCGCGCGACCTGGAAGCGGTACGTGAGGCGACCGAGCGGTTGCTCGGTGCGACGGGCGGGATGGACGACGGCGCCGTCGCCGAGCCGTCGCGCCTGCCGGGCTGGAGCCGCGGCCATGTTCTCGCCCACCTGTCACGTAACGCCGACGCCCTCGTAAATGTTCTCCAGGGGCGCCCGATGTACGCGAGCAGCGAAACCCGGGACGCCGACATCGAACGGGACGCGACGCGGCCCCTGGCCGAACACCTCACCGACCTGCGCGGGAGTGGAGCGGCGTTCCTGGCCGCGGCGGAGGAGCCGGCCGACTGGTCACGTACGGTAGCGATGCGCAACGGTGTGACGGACTCGGCATCCCGGATCCCCTTCCGCCGCTGGACCGAGGTCGAGCTGCACCACGTGGACCTCGGGGTGGGATACGAGCTGGAGGATCTGCCGGAGGAGTTCGTGATCCGGGCGAACGACTTCCTGGCCGAGCGGTTCGCCGGGCACCCCGAGGTCGTCCCCACGACGGCGGTCACCGCGGACGGCCGGCTGTGGACCACGGGCGGCGGGGCCGAGGGCGCTCCGGTCACCGTCCGGGGCACGGCCCCCGACATCCTCGGCTGGCTCTGCGGACGCCGTGACGGTTCCGCGCTCGTCGTCGAAGGCGGCAGCCTTCCCGCGCTGCCCCCGCTATAGGCTGCGTCACATGACGTACAGCGGAACGGTCAAGGTCGGCGGACCTGCCGATGTGCACGAGCTGACGGACCTGATGATCTCCAAGGTCGCCGTCGGCCCGATGAACAACAACGCGTATCTGCTGCGCTGCCGGGCCACCGGCGAGCAGCTCCTGATCGATGCGGCCGCCGAGGCCGGGACCCTGCTGCGGCTGATCGGTGAGGACGGCATCACGTCCGTCGTCACCACGCACCGGCACGGCGACCACTGGCAGGCTCTCGGTGAGGTGGTGGCAGCCACCGGCGCACGGACCTACGCCGGGAGGTACGACGCCGAGGGCATCCCGGTCCCGACCGATGAGCCCGTCGAGGACGGCGGTACGGTCCGGGTGGGACGGGTGTCACTGACCGCCCGGCATCTGACCGGCCACACGCCGGGGTCCATCGCCCTGGTCTACGACGATCCGCACGGGGCCCCGCACCTGTTCACCGGGGACTGCCTCTTCCCGGGCGGGGTCGGCAACACGCACGAGGACCCGGAGGCGTTCGCGAGCCTCCTCCACGACGTGGAGACCAAGCTCTTCGACCGCCTGCCGGACGAGACGTGGGTCTACCCGGGCCACGGTCACGACACCACGCTCGGTGCCGAGCGGCCGCACCTGCCGGAGTGGCGCCTGCGCGGCTGGTGAACCGCCGAAAAACCCGACGGCCGGGTGCCCCTCGCGGGGCCCCGGCCGTCGGTCCGTCCGTCCGGCGTTACTTCTCGACGCCGGCGTTCTCGCTGTCGTCCTTCTTCTTCTCGGCCTCCAGGGCCGCCGTCTTCTTGTTGGCGATCAGGCTGGTGATCGTGGTGATCACCAGGACGCCGCAGATGACGGAGAGGGAGAACGGGATGGAGATGACCGGGACGTGCACCCCGGACTCATGCAGGGCGTGCAGCACCAGCTTGACGCCGATGAACCCGAGGATCACCGAGAGCCCGTAGCTGAGGTGGACCAGCTTCTTCAGCAGACCGCCGATGAGGAAGTACAGCTGCCGCAGGCCCATCAGGGCGAAGGCGTTGGCGGTGAAGACGATGTACGGGTCCTGGGTCAGACCGAAGATCGCCGGAATCGAGTCCAGCGCGAACAGGATGTCGGTGCTGCCGATGGCGAGCATGACCACCATCAGCGGGGTCATGACGCGCTTGCCGTTGTTACGGATGAAGAGCTTGGTCCCGTGGTACTTGTCGGCGACACCGAAGCGGTGCTCGATCGACTTCAGGAGGCGATTCTCCTCCCAGTCCTCCTCGTCATCGTCGGCTCGCGCTTCCTGGATCAGCTTCCAGGCGGTGTAGATCAGGAACGCGCCGAAGATGTAGAAGATCCACGAGAAGTTGGCGATGACCGCTGCACCGGCCGCGATGAAGATCGCACGCAGCACCAGAGCGATCAGCACACCGATGAGCAGCACACGCTGCTGGAGGTGGGAGGGCACCGAGAACTTCGCCATGATCAGGATGAAGACGAAGAGGTTGTCGACACTGAGCGACTTCTCGGTGATGAAGCCGGCGAAGAATTCGCCCGATGCCTGGCTCTCGCCGAAGACCAGCAGGCCTAGCCCGAAGAGGACGGCCAGCGCGATCCAGACGACGGTCCAGATTCCGGCTTCCTTGGTCGACACGTCATGGGGCTTGCGCCCGATGAAGAAGTCGACAGCGATGAGGGCGACCAGACCAAGAATGGTCAGCACCCAGAGAGTCCATGATACGTCCACTGCGCCTCCGGCAGTTCGCTACGGCTATAGATCAGCGTCGTCGCTGCCGGAGGTCTCTTCCACCCAGGACATGCGGGATGCGTGTCGGGCCGACGCCCCGGGACCGGTCACAGTCCGTACTGACGGGAACGCCGCGATCGGGAGTACTCCCCTCCGCACAAAGAACAGTACATGAAGCACCAAGAAACAGTAAAGTCCTCACCAAGGCGTGATCAAAATGCCAGTTCAGGGCCTATGTGGAGCACATCTGACTTTCCGTCATCCGGCTCAGCGGTAACCGGCACGCCGGGCCGCGGCCACCCTCGCGAGGACCTGCTCCAGGACACGACTGCCCCCGGGCGCCCTCAGCGGCTCGTACGTCCACGCGTGGCCGACCCAGGGATCGGCGAGGTGGTCGTCGGCCACCGGGGTGATCCGCAGCAGGGAACGCCACAGCGGGTCGAGCACCGGTCCGTAGGCGCGGGCGTCCTCTCGGTCGGCCACCATCAGCAGGTGCACGCCCACCGCGGGGCCTTCGTCGGCGAGGTAGCGCAGCTGGGTGACGGCCTTGTCGTCGAAGCCGTGCGGGAAGTCGTTGACGATCAGCAGATGCTCCCCCGTGTCGAGGTCCGGGGGCAGCGCGTCCGCGGCGCCGGCCCTGACCGCCATCTGCACCAGGTCGACGCGCCGGGTGAGGTGGGCGAGGACCGAGGACACCCCGTGCGCCCCGGTGGCGGGCGGCCCGGCGAGCACTCCGGGGCCGACCAGGGGCGCGAGCGGACCAGCGGCCGCGCCGGCCGGGTCGATGACGTGGACGGAGAACTCGTCCGCCGGGTGTACGGCGAGCAGCCTCGCGGCCATCGCGACCGCCGTCTCCATGGCCGCCCCGCGCAGCTGGTCCCCGTCCGTCGCGCCGGACGCCCCGGAGGCGGTACGGCCGCTGTCGACCCAGATCCCGCGTTCCAGTGGGAGCCGCACCAGGAGCGGGATGCGCAGGCCGACGCCCTCGGGCAGATGGACGTCGCCGATGCGCAGGGCCATCGGCATCTCCGTCGGTACCCGGTAGCCGTGCCAGACAGGGTTCTCCCAGCCCGCGTACGCGGCGGGGAGGGCCGGTTCGACGACGGCGGACTCGGCGGCGAGCTGGGCGAGGTCGCGCTCGAGCGCCTCCCGCGCCCGGCCGGTGAGCTCGTCGCGCTTCGCCCGGGCTTCCTCCCGGGCGCGGTCACCCGACCCGCCGATCCGGCTGCGCGGGTCCGACAGGACCCGGTCGAGCTCCTGGTCCATCCGGGACTCGGCGAAGTCGGCCGCGCTGCGGTAGGCGGCTACGGTGCGGGCGAGGTCCTCGAACATGCCCCAGATCTGGTTGTAGAGCCGCTCGTCCATGGACCAGCCGGCGGCGTCACCGGCGACGGGCGGGGCGGGCTGCCCCGGGGTGGTGGACGGAGCGGTCGGGGGCGGCGGGGGCGGCGCCGAGGTCTGACGCCGCGGGTGCGCGTAGCTGACGGGGCCGCCCGGAGTGTCCGCGCGCGGGGGGTTGGGGGCGGCCGGCGACTCGGAGGACTCCGCGGAGGCGGCCGGCCGGCCGGGACCGGCGGAGGCGGTGGCGGAGGCGGCGGGCCCTTCGGAAGCGGTGTGGCCCGCGGAGTGTGCCACCCGCTCGCCGCCGGGAGCGCGGGGCGGCGGCGGCACGGAGCGGGCGAGTCCCGTGGCCACGGCCTCCTGTATGGAGGCGGCCAGCTCAGCGGCCTCCGCCACACCCTGGTCCGCGAGCATCTCGGCGAGCCCCGCGGCGTAGCCCTGGCCCACGGCGCGGACCTTCCATACGCCCTGGCGGCGGTAGAGCTCCAGCGCCGAAACGGCGGACTCGGTGTCCAGGCCGGTGAGGGTGAACGTGGCGATCTCGGCACCGTCGAGTCCGGTGACGGCGACGAAGGGCGCGGCGACCGCGCCGAACCTGCCCGGCCGTCCTGGCCCCAGGGGCAGGGCGAGGAGCACGGTGACGCGGTGCACCGCGTCGGGCAACGCGTCCAGGTCCACGGCCAGCCGGTGATCGGCCGCCGCCTGCCTGGACACCTCCAGGCCCGGCACCCGGTGCGAGGCGGGATGGGCGATCCACTCGGCGCCGCGGACCGTGCCCCGCTCGTCCCCGAGCGTGGCCCCGGCCACGACGGGCGAGGCCGCCGACACCCTGATCTCCAGACGGGTCTGGGGCAAGGTGTGGTTCTGCCCCCGGACCAGCTCGGCCGTCATCGCCCTGTCCCCTCGACGTTCGGTGTGGTGCCCTGCCATGTGTGGTGCCCTGCCATGGGCGCAGCTCCCGGCGGCGAATGCCTCCGGGAGCTGCTCGTACGCATGTGTGGACCGGGCGGCGCCGCCCGTGCCCCTGCCCCGCCTACAGGTGCGGCAGGATCGACGGCATCAGGTCCTGGAAGGTCCGGCCGTTGGCCGGGTTGCCGAGGGCGGTCATCTGCCATCCGCTGCCCGCCCGGTGCACCTTCGCCATGATCTGTGCCGTGTACTGTCCGCCGCCGTCCAGCGTGTAGCGGGCGAGCTCCTGGCCGTTGGTCTCGTCGACGATGCGGCAGAAGGCGTGCCGCACCTCCTGGAACGTCTGGCCGGTGAACGAGTTCACCGTGAAGACGATCTGGTCGATGTGGACCGGGACCCGCTGCAGGTCGACCAGGATCGCCTCGTCGTCGCCGCCCGAGCCGGCGCCGCCGACCAGGTTGTCGCCGGTGTGCTTGACCGAGCCGTCGTCGCTGACGAGGTGGCGGAAGAACACGACGTCCACGGGCTGCTTGTCGGCGAAGAGCACCGCCGAGGCGTCAAGGTCGATCTCCCGGGTGCGCGAACCGAACAGCCCGCGGCGCGGGGCCGCCTGCCAGCCGAGCCCCATCCGTACCGCGGTCAGGGTCCCCCCGTCGCTCTTCTGCAGGCTGATGGCCTGGCCCTTGGTCATGTTGACCGTCACGCGCTGTCCCCTCTCCGCATTGCCCCGCACCCGTCAGTGTGCGGTTTCCCCGCACCCTACGCAGTCGGCGCGGGCGATAAGCAGGGGTGGGCCGTTTCTGTGTCGGTCCTGCAACACTGCGGGCCCCACGGGATCAGGCCAGCCCCGCCTCCCTCATCTGCCGCAGCTCCTTCTTCAGCTCCCCCACCTCGTCGCGCAGCCTGGCCGCCACCTCGAACTGCAGGTCGGCGGCGGCCGCCCGCATGCGGTCCGTCATCTCCTCGATGATCCCGGCGAGCTCCGCGGCGGGCCGGTCGGTGACCACCGCTCCGCCCTTCGGCGCCTTGCCCCCCGCGGCGGCCTTGCCTCCCAGCGAGGGAACAGGGGCCTTGGCGTCCTTCGCCTGCCGGTAGCCGGTGCCGAGCAACTGCTCGGTGTCGACCTCCTCGCGCGCGATGGACGCGACGATGTCGTTGATCTTCTTCCGGAGCGGCTGCGGATCGACCCCGCGCTCGGTGTTGTAGGCGATCTGCTTCTCACGGCGGCGATTGGTCTCGTCGATGGCCTGCGCCATCGCCGGGGTGATCTTGTCGGCGTACATGTGGACCTGCCCCGAGACGTTACGGGCGGCACGTCCGATGGTCTGGATCAGCGAGGTGCCGGAGCGCAGGAAGCCCTGTTTGTCCGCGTCGAGGATGGCCACCAGTGACACCTCGGGCAGGTCGAGTCCCTCACGCAGGAGGTTGATGCCGACCAGGACGTCGTACTCACCGGAGCGCAGTTCACGCAACAGCTCGATGCGGCGCAGGGTGTCCACGTCGCTGTGGAGGTAGCGGACCTGGATGCCGAGCTCGAGGAAGTAGTCCGTGAGGTCCTCGGACATCTTCTTGGTGAGGGTGGTGACCAGGACGCGCTCGTCCTTCTCGGTCCGCTTGCGGATCTCGTGGACCAGGTCGTCGATCTGGCCCTCGGTGGGCTTGACGACGACCTCGGGGTCGACGAGCCCGGTGGGCCGGATGATCTGCTCGACGAACCCGTCTCCCCGGGACATCTCGTACTTCCCGGGTGTCGCGGAGAGGTAGACGGTCTGGTCGATCCGGCCGAGGAACTCCTCCCACTTCAGCGGGCGGTTGTCCAGGGCCGACGGCAGCCTGAAGCCGTGGTCGACGAGGGTCCGCTTGCGGGAGGCGTCGCCCTCGTACATCGCGCCGATCTGCGGCACCGTGACGTGCGACTCGTCCAGGACGAGGAGGAAGTCCTCGGGGAAGTAGTCGAGGAGGGTGTTGGGGGCGGTGCCGGGAGAGCGGTCGTCGAAGTGCATCGAGTAGTTCTCGACACCGGAGCAGCTGCCGATCTGACGCAGCATCTCGATGTCGTACGTGGTGCGCATGCGCAGCCGCTGGGCCTCCAGCATCTTGCCCTGCTTCTCCAGCTCGGCGAGGCGCTGTTCCAGCTCCTGTTCGATGCCCCCGACCGCCTTCTCCAGACGCTCGGGGCCCGCCACGTAGTGGCTGGCGGGGAAGACGTGGAGCGAGGCGTCCTCGCTGATGACCTCGCCGGTGAGCGGGTGGAGGGTCGAGAGGGCCTCGATCTCGTCACCGAACATCTCGATGCGGACGGCGAGCTCCTCGTACACCGGGAAGATCTCGATCGTGTCGCCGCGCACCCGGAAGGTGCCGCGGGTGAACGCGAGGTCGTTGCGGGTGTACTGGATCTCGACGAAGCGGCGCAGCAGCTGGTCACGGTCGATCTCGTCGCCGACCTTGAGCTGGACCATCCGGTCCACGTACTCCTGCGGGGTGCCCAGGCCGTAGATGCAGGAGACCGAAGCGACCACGACGACGTCGCGCCGGGTGAGCAGCGAATTCGTGGCGGAGTGCCGCAGCCGCTCGACCTCCTCGTTGATCGAGGAGTCCTTCTCGATGTAGGTGTCCGACTGCGGGACGTACGCCTCGGGCTGGTAGTAGTCGTAGTACGAGACGAAGTACTCGACGGCGTTGTTCGGGAGGAGCTCCCGGAACTCGTTGGCCAGCTGGGCGGCGAGCGTCTTGTTCGGCGCCATCACCAGGGTGGGGCGCTGCAGTTTCTCGATCATCCAGGCGGTCGTCGCCGACTTGCCCGTGCCGGTGGCGCCGAGCAGGACCACGTCCTTCTCGCCCCGGCGGACGCGACGCTCCAGTTCGGCGATGGCCGCGGGCTGGTCACCGCTGGGCTGGTAGGGACTGACGACCTCGAAAGGCGCCACCGAACGTTCGATCTTCGAGACTGGCCGCATGCAACCACCGTACGACCCCCCACTGACAACGGCGGGGATCAGCGGTTCCGCGGCTGCCGGTACTCCCTGCGTGAGACGGACTCGTACGGCGGGGTGTAGCGGCGCTGGACGGGGATCGCGTTCACCGGCCCCCCGCGCCTGGAAGGGTGACCGGGCAGCCGGCGTGCCTCCCCGGGCGCACCGGTCACCACCAGGGGGTCGATCATCACGATCACGGCGGCGAGCAGCAGGAAGCAGCCCGGTCCGATCATCATCGGCAGGAGCAGCGAGGTGGGGGACTCGCCGGGCGGTGCCGGTGCGGCGTCCGGGTGCAGGTGCACCTGGAGCGCGGCCATTCCCGTGTAGTGCATCCCGCTCACGGCCACACCCATGACGACGCTGGCGCCGAGGCTGGGGAGGAAGCCGTGGACGGAGACGGCCGCCCACAGCGAGGCGGTCGCGGCCACCACCGCGATGACCACGGAGAACGCGACGGTGAGCGTGTTGTACTCGAACAGCCCCTCGAAGATCATCCCGACCATGCCCAGGTAGTGCATGGAGGCGACCCCGAGGCCGGTGATCGTCCCGCCGGTGACCAGTGCCATCCGGGTGGCGCCGCGGTAGCCGACGAGGAAGATCCCGATCCCGACCATCACGATGGCCACGGCGAGGCTGGCGAAGGTGAGGGGCCTGTCGTAGCTCACCGGCGCCTCCCGCACGGTGAAGCCCAGCATCGCGATGAAGTGCATCGTCCAGATACCGGAACCGATGGACGTCGCTCCGAGGGCCAGCCAGCCGGCTCTGGAGGCGCCTCGGGTACGCAGGGACCTCGCGGTGCAGCGAAGCCCCAGGGCGGCACCGAGGCACGCCATGAGGAACGCCGTGACGGGGGTCACGAGGCCGTAGGTGAATCCGTCAACTGTGCCCTGCATGCTGGTACGCCCTTCGCGGTGTGCCCGGGTTCGGGGTGACCCTAAAGGGCAAGGCCCGGCAAGCAAACATAAGGACGGCATTTTAGCGGTCTCCGGGCCCCCGGAGGATCCGGCAGCCAACATTCCGTTCACAACACGGCCATCATCCCCCTCCCGTCTGTTGGGGAGCGGATGCGAGTCTCGGCCTGTCCGCATCTCCACGCGAGGAGTACACGTGTCCGTACGCACAGCAACCGCCTCCGGCGCCGTCGCCGCCCTGCTCGGCGCCTGCGTTCTGTTGCCCGCCACCCAGGCGCAGGCCTCGGCCGCCCAGGACGGCCCGGTCGTCTACGCCCACCGCGGAGCGTCCGCCTACGCCCCGGAGAACACCCTGGCGGCTGTGGACGCGGCCGATGACCTGGGCATCACCTGGGTGGAGAACGACGTGCAGCTCACCAAGGACGGCGTACTGGTCGTCGTGCACGACACCACCCTGAGCAGGACCACCGACGTCGAGGAGGTCTTCCCCGACCGCGCGCCCTGGGCGGTCAAGGACTTCACCGCGGCGGAGATCGCGAAGCTGGACGCGGGCAGCTGGTTCGGCGCCGGCTTCGAGGGGGCCAGGGTGCCGACGCTCACGCAGTACCTGCACCGCGTCGAGCGCAATCGGCAGAAGCTGCTCCTGGAGATCAAGAGCCCGGCGACCTACCCGGGGATCGAGAAGGAGACCCTCCGTGTCCTGCGCGCGGAGGGGTGGCTCGACCGCGGTCACGTCAAGAGCAAACTGATCATCCAGAGCTTCGGTGCAGAGAGTGTGAAAACTGTCCACGCCCAGCGTCCGGACGTCGTCACGGGCTTCCTCGGCACCCCCGCGGTGGCCGATCTGCCGTCGTACGCGGCCTTCACCGACCAGATCAATCCGTCGTACACGACGATCAGCGCCGACTACGTCGCCGCGGTGCAGAAGCTGAAGGGCGTCCACGGCAAGCCGCTCAAGGTGAACACCTGGACGGTGAACGACCCGGCGAAGGCGGCCGAGGTGGCCGGCTTCGGCGTGGACGGCATCATCACCAACAACCCCGACACCGTCCGGGACGCCACCCGCTGAGCAGTCCGTCGGGCCGGCGTTGTCAGTACCCCGCCGTACGGTGGGCCGCATGGAGAGCAGCGAGCAGGTCGTGGAGTGGTCCGTCGTGCCGAGCGGCATCGGCCCGCTCCTGCTCGCCGCGACCCGCGCGGGTCTGGTGACCGTGGCCTTCCACGCGCGCCCCGCTGTCCGGGACAGGGCGCTCGGACAGTTGCGGACCCGGCTGGGCGCGGAACCCGTGGAGGCCCGGGACTCCGCGCTGCTGGCGGAGCCGGTGCGTCAGCTCGCGGCGTATTTCGCCGGAGGGCTGCGGGAGTTCTCGCTCGCTCTTGACTGGTCGCTGAGCTCCGGCTTCCACCGCGCGGTTCTCCGCGAGCTGGCCTCCGGTGTGCCCTACGGGACGGTCGTGGGTTACGGGGACCTGGCGGCCCGGGTCGGTGAACCGGGCGGCGCCCAGGCCGTGGGGGCGGCCATGGGCGCCAACCCGCTGCCGGTGGTGGTTCCGTGCCACCGGGTGGTGGAGAGCGGCGGAGGTCTCGGCGGGTTCGGCGGCGGGCTGGAGACCAAGCGTCAGCTGCTGGCACTCGAGGGGATACTTCCGCAGCCGTTGTTCTAGGGCGCCGCTCCCCCGTGTCCGCCGCCGAGTCCGGTCCACGCGGGGTGGCGCGGATCGTCGGCCCGTACGACCGCGTCAGCGCGTCCGGCCGGGGCGGTCTCGTCCTCGTACCGTGCGAAGGCGGGCAGCGTCCACCGTTCGCTCTCCCCGGTGCGCCGTCGCAGTGCGCCCGGCGAGAGGCTCAGGTGCACGCCGAGGTCGAACGGGAACCAGTGCCCGAGGAGCAGCGGTCCGTGCAGGATCAGTACCCCTCCCTCGGGCAGCACCCGGTACGGGCTGCGGGTGGCCCGGTCGGTCGCGGGGTCCCAGAGGTCCGGCAGCACCCGGCCGCTGCCGCCGGGCTCCAGCGGCCGGAACACCTCCCGCCACAGCGCTCCCGTGTCGAACCAGCTGTCGGCGTACGAGTCCGGGTCCTCCTTGCCGTACTCGTAGCGCAGGCTCGCCGGGCGCAGGAAGCCGCCCGTGGAGACGGTGAGCACCGGGCGCCCGCGGGCCCGCAGCGCTTCGGCGAGGTGTGCGGCGGGCTCTTCGGGCCGGGCAGCCGGAGCGCCGTCGACACCCACCTTCAGCCACGGTCCGCCGTCCGACGGCACCAGCCCGTCGGCGTGCACGGCGAGGGTTTCGGCCAGCCGTTCCCAGGTGATCGGTTCGAATCGCACGTGTCCATCATGGCCCGGTGCGTCGACGGTCAGAGCCGTGTGCCCCTGGCCCGGAGCAGCTCGGTGATCTTCCGGACGAGTTCCGCGTCGTTCTTCGTGGCCGAGCCGGGCGTGGGGGTGCGCGGAGCGGTGGTGCCGGGAGCGGTGGCGGACACGAGTTCGTCGATCTGCTCGGCGGTGCGGAAGTCGTAGGCCCGCTCCTCCTCCTCGCCGGGGACGTTGTCGTACTCCTCCTTCGTCCGGAATCCGACGGTCAGGTCGACGGCCTTCGCGATGAGCCAGGTCAGGATGAAGGAGAACGCGATGACGGACACGATCGCGACGAGCTGTTTACCCAGCAGTGCCCAGCCGCCGCCCTCGAAGAGCCCCTTCTGGCCGCTGATCCGCGCGGTCGCGAACAGACCGACCATGATCAGTCCGATGAACCCGCCGACACCGTGCACCCCGACCACGTCGAGGGTGTCGTCCACGTTGAAGCGGTACTTGAGCGTGATCGCGAAGGCGCAGACCGCACCGACGACGAGCCCGGTGATCACGGCGCCCAGAGTGTCGATCTCACCGCAGGCGGGAGTGATGGCGACCATGCCCGCCACGGCGGACGAGACGACCCCCATCGTGGTCACCTTGCCGGTGCGCCACTTCTCGACCAGCGGCCAGGTGACCATGGCTCCCGCGGCGCCCAGTTGCGTGTTGATGAACGCGGCGGAGGCCGTGCCCTGGTCGCTGAGCGCGGAACCGGAGTTGAAGCCGAACCAGCCGAACCAGAGGAGTCCGGCGCCGATCACGACGAGCGGGATGTTGTTCGGCCGCTCCTCCCGGCGCGCGAAGTCACGCGGTGCCCGTAGGACGAGTGCCACGGCCAGGCCGGCGACTCCGGAGTTGAGTTCCACGGGCAGACCGCCGGCGAAGTCGAGCGCGCCGAGGTGCTTGACGATCCAGCCGTCCTCGTCGAACACCCAGTGGGCGAGCGGGACGTAGACGATGAGCAGCCACAGGACGACGAAGACGAGCCAGCCCTTCATCGTGGCGCGGTCGGCGATCGATCCGCTGATCAGCGCGACGGTGATGACGGCGAAGCCCATCTGGAACGTGCTGTAGACGTAGGTGGGGATGTGGCCGGTGAGCGAGGTCAGCCCGATGTCGCGCATGAAGACGTGGTCGAGGTTGCCGATGAGTCCCGCGCCCCCGACATCGGGGCCGAACGCGAGCGTGTAGCCGATCAACCACCAGACGAGCGTGCCGAAGGCGAGCGCGGCGAAGCTCATCTTGATCATCATCAGGACGTGCCGGGTACGCACCATGCCGCCGTAGAAGAACGCCAGTCCCGGCGTCATCAGCAGCACCATGGCGGTGGCCGCGAGCAGCCAGGCGGTGTCCCCGGAGTCGTACGCGGGTGGCATCGGCGCGGGAGCGGTGTTCATCGGCGGTACCTCGTGGGTGTCGTCGGGGCGGGGTGAAGGGGCGCGCTACGGCTTGCGGGTGGCGGGCGCCGGCCGACCGGTGAGGAGTCGGTGTGCGGCGTGCCAGGCGGCGGTGTGTGCGGCGGCGACCCGCACGGGGCTGTCGTCCAGGAGTCGCAGCCAGGCACCGCACTCCCGCGGCAGCACGCTCACCCCGTACAGGACGCCGTACCCGGCCAGTGCCGTGTGCAGGGTGTCGGCGATCTCGGAGGCCGGGGCCCGGTCGCTGACCACGAAGAGCGAGGAGACGTGGTCGTGTCCGGAGAACACCCCGGGACCCACGACACCGGCGCCCACCGTCGTCCCGCCGGCTTCCAGCCGCAGGGTGTCGACGGCGAGCAACGTGCCGTCGGGCCGGGCGAGGCGCAGATCCGCCGCGACGACCCGGTAGTCGTGGCGTTCCCCGCGGGCGAGCCGCCCGGATGTGACGGTGTCCCCGACCACGACGGTGGCGCCGGGCGCGACCGTGACCTCGGTGCGCTGATAGAAACGGGCGTCCTTGAACGGGATCACGGGGTCCGGCAGGTATTCGACGTAGGAGCCCTCTTCCGCCGTGATGTGCACGCGCTGGCTCGCGTAGTCGTGCTCCATCCGGAAGACCTTGGTGGCGGCCTGGGTGGTGAGATGGACCTCGCTGCCGGGGCCGCAGCGGAAGTCCATCCGGTAGCGGTCCGCCTGGGCGACACCGCCGCCGGTCGCCATGAGACAGACGTAGGCCATGCCGGGCATGGCCGGGTCGGTGTACAGCGGCCGCATGATCTGCAGGGGCGACTTCTGGTAGCGCTCCGCGAGTTCGGTGCGCCCACCCCGTACGGCGAAGGCCAGGTCGAGGATGCCCACCTTGGCCGGGGAACCGGGCCCGAGGGTGTCCGGCTCGGAGGCCAGGGCCGCCACCTCGGGAGGGAGACGGACGACGCTGTAGTAGTCGGGGTCGAGCCGGTCGGGCCGAGGCCGGAGCGGGGTGGGCGGCACGTCAGATCAACACCTTGCGGCGTGATTCGATGAAGCCGAGTACGTCGTCGACGCCGACCCCGGTCAGGCAGTCCGTCAGGACGACCGGGCGGTTCTCGCGGACCCGGTGGGCGTCGGATTCCATGATGCCGATGTCGGTGCGCACGTACTTGGCGATATCGATCTTGTTGATGACGAGCAGGTCCGAGTCGGTGATGCCCGGTCCTCGCTTGCGGGGCATCTTCTCGCCCTCGGCGGTGTCCAGGACGAAGACGAAGACGTCGACGAGGGCGGGGCTGAACGTGAGCGTGAGGTTGTCGCCGCCGGACTCGTAGAAGAGCGTGTCCGTGTCGGGGAAGCGCTCCAGCATCTCGGCGCCGGCCGCGAGGTTCATCGTGGGGTCGTCGCGCACCGCGGTGTGCGGACAGGCCCCCGTCTCGACGCCGACGGCGCGCTCCGGTTCGAGGATCCCCTCGAGGGTGCGCCGGATGTGCTGGGCGTCCTCCTGTGTGTAGATGTCGTTGGTGACGACCGACGGACGGTTGCCACTCCTGATCAGCAGTGGCACCAGTGCCTCGATGAGGGCGGTCTTACCGGATCCGACCGGTCCGCCGATGCCGACCCGCAGTACGTTGTCGTCCATGGTGCTCCCTGGTTCGTGGGTGTGGGGAGATGTGCTCAGCTGGCGAAGAGGCGTGCTTCGGCCCGTTCGTGACGGCCCGACATGATGTCCGAGGCGAAGAGGGTCGCACCGACGTCGGGCAGTTCCCGGCGCAGCGCCGCCTCGACGGCCTTTTCGATGACGGGGGCTGCTCCGTGGAGCAGGGCCTGCGCCTTCCGGTGGTCGGTCAGCCGCAGGCGGAGCGCCGCGCCCGCGAAGCTCGCGCAGAAGGCGAAGAGGTCCGAGGCGACGGCCTGACGGACCGGCACTCCGGTGGCCGCGTAGATGACCCCGGCCGCCACCGCCTGGGTACCGGGGGCCTCGCGGCGTACGACACGGGCGAAGTAGTCTCCGATCTCCGCCCGGCCGAAGACCTCGCTCGCGAGGTCGAGGAGCTGTCGCCCGGTCCGGGTGGCGGCCTGGCGCATCTCCCGTCCCAGCTTGGTGGCGAAGAGGTGTTCGTCGACGGCGGCCACGGCTTCCTGGTCTCCCGCCCGGCAGGCGCGGTGGGCCAGGGCGAGCGCGGTGGCGTCGGCCGGGCCGACGCCGTGGAGCACCATGGATTCCAGCAGTCGGGGCAGGGAGTCGGAGTCGACCGCCCCGGCTTGGGCGAACCCCTCCAGGCTGTGCGACAGCGTGTAGAAGCCGCTCGGGAAGGCCGAGTCGGTCAGCTGGAGGCTGACCAGCAGGGGCCCGAGTCCGGGGCCCGTGGCCGTTGCCCCGGAGCCGCCGCCCATGATGTCGACCTCTTCCTGGTACATCGGCCTAGACCAGGAAGAACAGGTGGTTGAGGGGGAGCTTCTCGGCCGGGTCGATGGTGGCGACCTTGCCGTTGAGCGTGACCTTGAACGTCTCCGGGTCGACCTTGATGTCCGGAAGCGCGTCGTTGCGCACCATGTTGTGCTTGCCGATGGTCCGGGTGCGCAGGACCGGCAGGACCGGCCGGTCCAGCCCCAGTTCGGCGGGGACACCGGCGGCGATACCCGCCTGCGACATGAAGGTGACGTGGGTGGCCTGCAGGGCCTTGCCGTACTGTCCGAACATCGGACGGTAGATCACCGGCTGCGGGGTCGGCAGCGAGGCGTTGGGGTCCCCCATCTGCGCCCAGGAGACGATGCCGCCCTTGATCACCATCTTCGGTTTGGCCCCGAAGGAGTGGATGGGCCAGAGCACGATGTCGGCGAGCTTGCCCTTCTCGATCGAGCCGACATGGTCCGAGATTCCGGGTGGCGATCGCCGGGTTGATGGTGACCTTGGCGAGATAGCGCAGGACCCGCTGGTTGTCGTTGCGCTCGGAGTTGCCCTCCAGCGGGCCGAGCTTGTCCTTGCAGTGGTGGGCGGTCTGGAAGGCACGGGTGACGGATTCACCGACCCTGCCCATGGCCTGCGAGTCGGACGAGAACATGCTGATCACGCCGAGGTCGTGCAGGACCGTCTCGGCGGCGATGGTCTCGGCACGGACACGGCTGTCGGCGAAGGAGACGTCCTCGGGGATGTCGTGGCTGAGGTGATGGCAGACCATGACCATGTCCAGCAGCTCGTCCACCGAGTTCTTGGTGTAGGGCAGCGTCGGGTTGGTCGAGGACGGCAGGACGTTCGGCTCGCCCGCCACACGCATGATGTCGGGGGCGTGCCCGCCTCCCGCGCCCTCGCTGTGGAAGGTGTGGATGGTGCGACCGTCGATCGCCGACCGGGTGTCCTCGAAGAACCCGCCCTCGTTGAGGCTGTCCGTGTGGATGGCGACCTGGACGTCGTGCGCGTCGGCGACGTTCAGCGCGTTGTCGATCACGGCGGGGGTGGCGCCCCAGTCCTCGTGGACCTTCAGGGCGCAGGCTCCGGCGGTGACCTGTTCGTTCAGCGCCTCGGGGAGGCTGCCGTTGCCCTTGCCCATGATCCCGACGTTGACCGGGAAGCCTTCGGCGGCCTGGAGCAGCCGGCCGATGTTGAACGGGCCGGGTGTGCAGGTGGTGCCGTTGGAACCGTCGGTCGGGCCGGTGCCGCCACCGATGAGCGTGGTGATGCCGTTGGTGAGGGCCTGCTCGGCCTGCTGGGGCGCGATCAGGTGGACGTGGGTGTCGATGGCACCGGCCGTGGCGATGAGGTGCTCGCCCGCGATGGCCTCCGTTCCGGGTCCGATGATCAGGCCCGCGTGGACCTTGTCCTGGGTCTGCGGGTTGCCTGACTTGCCGATGTCGACGATGAAGCCGTCCTTGATGCCGATGTCGCACTTCACGACGCCGACGACCGGGTCGATGACCACGACGTTGGTGATGACGGTGTCGAGGGCGCCCTGTGCGGTGGTGGCCTGGGGGTCGGAAGCCATGCCGTCGCGCATGGTCTTGCCGCCGCCGTAGAGGACCTCGTCCCCGTACTGGCCCTCGCTGTAGTCCTTCTCGACCTCGACGACGAGGTTGGTGTCCCCGAGGTGGAAGCGGTCGCCGACCGTCGGACCGAACATGTCGGTGTACTGCTTGCGCGGCAGGATGGGCATCAGCGCGAACCCTTCTTCTTCTGCTTGGAATCCTTCGGGCCGTCGGTGTTCGTGGCCCCTGTCGTGTTCGCTCCGGAGCCGGCGTCCGCCGCGCCCTGGAAGCCCCGCTCGATCGCCTTACGGACGGCTTCGACCCGGGCCGGATGCGAGACGAGGCTGCCGTTGAGCAGGCCGCTGAACCCGACCAGCCGTCCGGTTCCGGCGTATTCGCACAGTTCGACCTCGCGGGTCCCGCCGGGCTCGACGCGTACGGACGTGCCGGCGGGAATGTTGAGGTGCATTCCCAGCGCCTTCTGACGGTCGAAGTCGAGGGCCGAGTTGACCTCGAAGAAGTGGTAGTGCGAACCGATCTGGATCGCACGGTCACCCGTGTCCTGACTCTCGGCTCCGCCCGCAGGCTGGGCCTCGCGGGAGGCTATCTGCTGCTCAGCGTCGGAGCGGGGGTGGGACTCTCCTTCGCCGGCGCGGCTGTGGCGGACGCGGTCTTCTGAGCGCGAGTGGGGTGACATCGGCACCCCACGGGCGCCACCCCGGAACCGAGCCGCTCCCGGCGCGGTTCCGGGGGCACGGACGCCTACGCCCCCGGGCAGTCCACCGCGGCGGCGTCGTCGGAGAGTTCGCTGCCCTCGGGGAGCAGGTACGTCACCCACAGCACGACGGGTTCCGTCCCCAGGTTGCGTCCGATGTGCCGGTGGTCCGCCCCGGACGGTTCGATGAAGGACGTCCCCGCGGACGTCACCTCCACCGAGCAGTCGTGCAGGGTCCGGGTGAGGGTCCCCGACTTGACGACGGCGATCAGCTGCCCCTCATGGGTGTGCCAGCCGGTGGAACCGCCGGGCTGCACGGTGATCTTCCGGAAGGTGACGTCCGCACGGCCCTCGGGCGGATCGATCCTGAGCGGGCCCTCGGAGGTTCCCTCGGCGACGACGGTGCCGCTCACCCCGCTGCCCGGCGTGGCGACGGCAGCCGCCGGAACGAGCCCCAGAGCGGTCACGCACACGCCCACGAGCAGGGCCTTGCGCAGCGCCCCTTGCCCCTTCGTGCTCTTCCCGGTCCTCGTACCGACCAGGCCGTCGAACCTCATGACCGACTCCTCAACATCAGCGCACCGGTGAACGCGACTACGTTACCGGCGAGTTGAGGGAAAGGCGTCAGGCGCGCGGGCATCGGCCGGCGCGGATCTCCTCGGCGAGCGGCCCCTCACCGAGCACCTCCGCCCGCCCCTGCGCGACCGCCTCCGCGAGGGTGCACTCACCGCACCCGAGCGCCAGGACGACCTCCGCGTCCAGCACGAGGCACGCGTCCGGGTGGTCGGCGGGGCCGAATCCGTAGGCCTCACCGGCCGCTGCCCCCGCACCGGTACGGACGTGGAACTCGCCTTCCGTGAGCCTCACTTCGACGACCCCGCCGCACGTGAGCCCGTCGAGGGCGCGCAGCAGCGGCAGGGCGAACCAGTGGGCCCTGACCGCGTCCGTAGGGCGGCGCTCACCGAGCGCGGGCGCACCCCACCGGGCGAGCGCGGTGAGGACCGGAAGCAGTCCGCGGCCGTGCTCGGTCAGTTCGTAGACCGCGGCGGCCGCAGGGGGCGGAAGGCGGCGGCGCACGGCCAGGCCGCCCTGTTCCATGTCCCTGAGCCGGGAGGCCAGCACGTCCGTGCTGACTCCGGGCAGATCGGCGTGCAGATCCGTGTAACGGCGGGGCCCGGCCAGCAGTTCACGGACGATCAGCAGGGTCCACCGGTCGCCGACGGAGTCGAGGGCGCGGGCGGTGGCGCAGAACTGGTCGTAGCTCCGGCGGCGGGCGGGGCGTGCGGGCTGCTGCTGACGTGGCATGCGACGCAGTCTAGACATGTTGTTGGACTTTCCAAGCCCGAGCTTGGTAAAACCAAGTATCGCAATTCGCGTCGGGGAGGCACCACATGGAGTTCCGGCAGTCCAGCAAGCTCAACGAGGTCTGTTACGAGATCCGGGGCCCGGTCATCGAGCAGGCCAACGCCCTGGAGGAGGCGGGCCACAGTGTGCTCCGCCTCAACACGGGCAATCCGGCGCTCTTCGGTTTCGAGGCGCCGGAGGAGATCGTCCAGGACATGATCCGGATGCTGCCCCAGGCCCACGGCTACACCGACTCGCGCGGCATCCTGTCCGCTCGACGTGCCGTCGCGCAGCGTTATCAGGCGATGGGGCTGACCGATGTCGACGTCGACGACATCTTCCTCGGGAACGGGGTGTCCGAGCTGATCTCGATGGCCGTGCAGGCGCTCGTGGAGGACGGCGACGAGATCCTCGTCCCGAGCCCCGACTATCCGCTGTGGACCGCCGTCACCACGCTCGCGGGCGGCAGGGCCGTGCACTACACGTGCGACGAGGGCGCCGACTGGAATCCCGATCTCGCCGACATGGCCTCGAAGATCACAGCCCGCACCCGGGCCATGGTGATCATCAACCCGAACAACCCGACGGGCGCCGTCTACTCCCGCGAAGTCCTCGACGGCATGCTCGACCTGGCGCGCAGGCACGGGCTGATGGTGTTCGCCGACGAGATCTACGACCAGATCCTCTACGACGACGCCGAGCACCACAGCGTGGCGGTACTGGCGCCCGACCTGCTCTGCCTGACCTTCAGCGGGCTGTCCAAGACGTACCGGGTCGCGGGATTCCGCTCGGGCTGGCTGGTGGTGTCGGGCCCTCAGCAGCACGCCCGCAGTTATCTGGAGGGGCTCACCATGCTCGCCTCCATGCGGCTCTGCCCCAACGCCCCCGCGCAGTACGCGATCCAGGCGGCGCTCGGCGGGCGGCAGTCGATCCGGGACCTCGTCGCCCCGGGCGGCAGGCTCCACGAGCAGCGCGACCGGGCATGGGAACGGCTCAACGAGATCCCCGGGGTGTCGTGCGTGAAGCCGAAGGGCGCGCTGTACGCCTTCCCGCGCATCGACCCGAAGGTCCACCCCATCGTCGACGACGAACGCTTCGTCCTGGACCTGCTGCTGCGGGAGAAGATCCAGGTGGTGCAGGGCACCGGCTTCAACTGGCCGCGCCCGGACCACTTCCGCATCCTCACCCTGCCGCACGCCGACGACCTCGACGCCGCCATCAGCCGCATCGGCCGCTTCCTGAGCGGATACCGCCAGTGACCCGCGGGCGTCAGCTCCTCAGCGCCGTGAGGGCGGCGACCGGGTCGGGGTCCGGCGCGGCGCGGGGCCACCAGTCGTCCTCGCCCGGATCGGATTCGTAGCCGTACCAGCGGCTGTCGTGGCCGAAGCGGAGCTGAAGGGTGCCCCCGGCGTTGGTCAGGTGGTTGCGCCAGGGCTGGAAGCGGGGGAACTCGGCTGCCGCGAGGGCCGGCCGCGCCCGGTCGAACGGGCCTGCCGGCGGGTCCCACGCGCTTTCCAGCACCTCCAGGCCCTCCGCCCCGCCCTGCCTCCAGGCGGCGACGGCCCGGGCCAGGTCCGTGGTACTGCGGCCCGTGGCGAAGGCCAGCTCGCGGTAGAGCGCCCGGGTCGTGGCGGTGAGCCCGGCCGTGGGGCGCGACGCGGCGATGCGTACGGCGTCCTGCCAGGTGCTCAGCCCGGCGAGCGGGTCGTCCCCGGTGGCGAGCAGCGCGAGGGCGCGCGCCGCGGCGTCCGTGGCGAGGTGGTCGAGGCCCAGCGGGTCGCGAGCGCCGGGCAGCTCCGGGTAGGACGGCGGCTCGCCGGCGTACGGAGGCACGGGCAGCGGCGCCGGCAGCGGAGGAAGGAAGCGGTCGGCCATCGCCTCGGCCGCCGGGACCGAGGGCATCGCGGGGGTCTCGGGCCGCTCACGCGCGGAGTGCTCGGCGTTGCGGCGGCCCAGCTCGTCGAGGAGTTCACGCTCGCCCCGGCCGCGCATCAGCAGGAGGACGAACGGGTCGCTGTCCAGGAGCCGTGCCGTCTGGAAGCAGAGCGCCGCCACGTGCTTGCAGGGCCAGCCGCGGTCCGGGCAGGAGCAGTCGGGGTCCAGATCGCCTGCGGCGGGCAGCAGCCGTATCCCCGTCTCGCCCGCCGTGTCGACCAGGGAGTGCGGCATCTCCTTGTCGAGGAGGGCGGACAGGTGTCCCGGCCGGGCGGCGACGGCGTCCAGGAACGTGTCCCAGTCGGACGCCGAGAACGTACGCAGCCGGAGCTCCGCACGGTAGGGGCGGGGCCGGCTGCCGTGGACGTAGGCGATGACCCGGCCGGGGGTGACGGTGATCGCGGCGACATGGCCCCCGTCGGCGTACGAACGGCCGCGGGCGAGGCGGCCCTCGTCCATCGACAGGGATTCCAGGGCGTCCACCCAGGCCCGGCCCCACCAGCTGTCCGCGAAGGGTCCTCCGGCGTCGGAGGCACGGGCGGGCACCGCTTCGAAGGTGCGCCGCAGGTCGTCGGGGCCCGGGCGGGCCGCAGGGCTCCCACCGGGGCTCATGGCGTCCTCCGGAGCGAGACGAGGTCGGCGAGGTCTCGGTCGCTGAGCTCGGTCAGGGCGGCCTCGCCGGAACCGAGCACCGCGTCGGCCAGGGCCCGCTTGGACTCCAGGAGCTCACTGATCCGGTCCTCGACGGTGCCCTCGGCGATCAGCCGGTGCACCTGTACGGGCTGGGTCTGGCCGATGCGGTACGCACGGTCGGTGGCCTGTTCCTCGACCGCCGGGTTCCACCAGCGGTCGTAGTGGATGACGTGGGCGGCCCGGGTGAGATTCAGACCCGTGCCCGCCGCCTTGAGGGAGAGCAGGAAGACGGGTACCTCGCCGGACTGGAAGCCGTCCACCATCCGCTCCCGCTCGGGCACCGGCGTTCCGCCGTGCAGCAGCTGGGACGGGATGGCGCGGGAGGCGAGGTGGGCGGAGAGCAGCCGGGCCATGGACACGTACTGGGTGAAGATCAGGACGGAGGCACCCTCGGAGAGGATCGTGTCGAGGAGCTCGTCGAGCAGGGCGAGCTTGCCGGAGCGTCCCGTGAGCCGGGTCGGCTCTTCCTTCAGATACTGCGCGGGGTGGTTGCAGATCTGCTTGAGCGAACCCAGCAGCTTCATGATCAGTCCGCGCCGGGCGATGCCCTCCGACTGCTCGATGAACGCCATCGTCTCGCGGACGGCCGCTTCGTAGAGCGTGGCCTGCTCCCGGGTGAGGAAGACGGGGTGGTCGGTCTCGGTCTTGGGCGGCAGCTCGGGCGCGATGCCCGGGTCGGATTTCTTGCGGCGCAGCAGGAAGGGGCGGACCAGCCGGGACAGCCGCTCGACCGCCTCCTCGTTGCCCAGACCGGCGGCCGTACCGGTGTTCTCGACGATCCTGGCGTGGCGGGCGCGGAACGCCTTGAGCGGGCCGAGCAGACCGGGGGTCGTCCAGTCGAGCAGCGCCCACAGCTCGGAGAGGTTGTTCTCGACGGGGGTGCCGGTCAGGGCGACACGGGCCGGGGCGGGGATGGTGCGCAGCGCCCTGGCCGTCGAGGAGTGCGGGTTCTTGACGTGCTGCGCCTCGTCGGCGACGACCAGCCCCCAGGTGTGCCCGGCGAGCCGCTCCGCGCTGGAGCGCATCGTGCCGTAGGTCGTGAGGACGAAGCCGCCGTCGGAGCCGCCCAGGTCGCGGTCGGTGCCGTGGAAGCGGCGGACCGGGACGCCGGGGGCGAATCGGTTGATCTCCCGGTGCCAGTTGCCGAGGAGGGAGGCCGGGCAGACCACCAGGGTGGGGGCGGCGCGGTCGCGGTGCAGATGGAGCGCGATGACGGTGATCGTCTTGCCCAGGCCCATGTCGTCGGCTAGGCAGCCGCCGAGGCCGAGCGAGGTCATGCGGTCCAGCCAGGCCAGGCCGCGGAGCTGGTAGTCGCGGAGGGTGGCGTCGAGGCCGGACGGCGCGGGAAGGGTCGCGTCCTCGTCGAGGATGCGCGCGCGGAGCACGGCGAGGGCTCCGGCCGGCACGGCCTCGACCTGTTCGCCGTCGACCTCGGCGCTGCCGGTGAGGGCCACGGCGAGCGCGTCCACCGGGTCCAGGAGGCCGAGCTCCCGCTTGCGCGCCTTCCGGACGAGGGCGGGATCCACGACGACCCATTGGTCGCGCAGCCGCACCACCGGCCGGTGTGCCTCGGCCAGGGTGTCCATCTCCGCCTCGGTGAGCCGGTCGTCGCCCAGCGAGAGCTGCCAGTCGAACGTGAAGAGCTGCTCGGCGTCGAAGAAGGAGGTGCCGTCGGTGGCCGAGCCCGGCGCGGGCCGGACGACGGCCGCCGCGGTGAGCGAGCGTGCGAGCTCCCGGGGCCAGTGGACCGCCACCCCTGCCGCGGCGAGCCGTGCTCCGGCCGCGCCGATCAGCTCGAGGAGCTCGTCCTCGGTGACGGCGAGCACGTCGGGTACGGGCTGGTCCAGCAGCCGCTCCAGCGGTGGCCAGACGCGGGCGGCGCGGCGCAGGGCGAGCACGGCGTCGATCCTGGCCCTCGGCCCGAAGGGCTCGCCCGCCCCGCCGCTCCACAGGGTGGCCGCGTCGGTGACGTACGTCGGGTCGGCGAGGCTGTGCACCTGGGTGATGGCCGCGGCGGCGTGGCGCGTGGCGGCCTGGTCCTCGTCCCCGGCCGGTTCCCCGGCGGAGCCGGAGGAGTCGAAGAGGTCGTACGCCGAGAGGTCGAGCCGGAGCGAGATGCGCACGCCTGCGTCGAGCCCGGCTGCCACCTCGACGGCCCAGGCCCGGGCGTCCGGCAGGTGTTGTGCCTCGCGGGCGGCGAACGGCGCGCCCATGGCGTGGGCGGCCGCGGGTGTCCTGGGCAGGGCGTCGGCGACGGCGTCGAGGAACGCGCCGATCAGCGCGCGGGCTTCGGGGACGCGCAGGGGTGTGCCGTCCAGCGGCACGGCGTGCCCCTCGGGCGGCATCGAGGCGGCGACGGCCCTCAGGTGGGCGATGTCCTCCGCGTCGCGCGGCCCGGCCCGCCAGGCGTCGTGGTCACCGTCCGTCAGTCCGGGCAGGAGTCTGCCGCGCGCCACGAGCGTGAGGGCGTGCAGGGCCGCCGCTCCCCACGCGCGGGTGGCGGGGTGGGCCACGGCGCGGTGCCGGGCGCGCGCGAGCAGGGGCACCGCGTCCATGAGGGGGAGCACCACGGCGGGCACGGTGCGGGCACGGGCGCCGTCCGTGGCGTGCCTGACGACGACCGTGAGATCGGTGGGGACGCACGGCGGCGCCCCGGGGTCCGCGAGCTCGTCGCGGATGTCCGCGAGGCCGACCGTCCCCTCGGGGTCCCAGAAGGCGATCCGGCCGTCGCGGGGCAGCGCCCCCGGCAGGAAGACCGCGGCACACCGCGACAACCGGCCGGCGGCGGCTTCCCGCGTCTGCCGTGTCACGTCCATCGCCCCCTCCCGCCTCGGTCCTGTCGCACTTCCGCTGTCTCCGCGAGTCTAGGCGGGGGGTGTGACAGCGCCCGCCCCACCCGTGTCTCCACAGGTGAGGCAGGCGGACGACCATGTCAGTGCCGGGCGGAGGAGGTACTGCCGAGCCGGTCGGGCCGCCGTTCCGGATCGGGTTCCGGGAGCACCGGACCGGACTCGGTCACGCCGTCCGGTTCCCGCGCGAGGGGCTCGTCCGGCAGCGGCTGGTCCAGGAAGGTCCGCGCCGTGTCCGGAGGATCCACGAGGGGCGGGTCCGGAGTCGGCGGATCCATCGGGGACACGTCCTCCGGCCGGCCGGAATCCGGCTGCCCGAGGGCGTCCTCCGACTGCTCCGCCGCAGCGGACTGCTGCGGGTGCGGGCCCTGCTGCGCGCGTTCCAGGAAGCGGAGCAGCTCCACCGGGAAGGGGAGGACGAGCGTGGAGTTCTTCTCGGCCGCGACCGCGACCACCGTCTGCAACAGCCGCAGTTGCAGCGCCGCCGGCTGGGTGGACATCTGCTGCGCCGCCTGGGCGAGCTTCTTCGACGCCTGCAGCTCCGCGTCGGCGTTGATCACCCTCGCGCGCCGCTCACGGTCGGCCTCGGCCTGCCGGGCCATGGACCGCTTCATCGTCTCCGGCAGCGAGACGTCCTTGATCTCGACCCGGTCGATCTGCACGCCCCAGCCCACCGCGGGGCTGTCGATCATCAGCTCAAGTCCCTGGTTCAGCTTCTCGCGGTCGGACAGCAGATCGTCCAAATCGCTCTTGCCGATGATCGACCGGAGGGAGGTCTGTGCCATCTGGGAGACCGCGAACCGGTAGTCCTCCACCTGGATCACGGCGCTCGCCGGGTCGACCACCTTGAAGTAGATGACGGCGTCCACCCGCACAGTGACGTTGTCCCGGGTGATTCCGTCCTGGGCCGGGACCGGCATCGTGACGATCTGCATGTTGACCTTGCGGAGCCGGTCGACGCCCGGGACGATCATGGTGAAGCCCGGGGGACGTACGGCGTCGTGCAACCGGCCGAGCCGGAGCACCACGCCCCGTTCGTACTGCTTGACCACCCGGGCCGCGGCCATGGCGTACAGCAGGCCACCCGAGAGCACCGCGACCAAGGCGACCAACAGCTCCTGGACCATCACGGCCCCCTGCCTCCGGGGGTGCGTTCCCGCACCCGCCCATCACGCTCCACTACCACGATATGCCTGATTTGCACACTATCGAACCTCCGGCCGGGTGCCGGGGCCCCGGCCGGACGCGCACCGGATGCCGGTGCCCACGCGACCGGGCAGGGTGGCCATGGCCAGCACGTCCCCGTGACGTACCGATGAGCCGGACGAGCAGACGAGGACCCGCCCATGTCCGTAACCGCGCCCCCCAGCGCTCTCCGCCGACGTACCGGCATCGCCGCCGGTGCCGCCCTGCTCGCCCTGGCCGCCACGGGCTGCTCCGGCCTGGGACGCACGGCGGTGGGGCCGGTCTCCTACACCACCGGGCAGGACGGGGTGGTCACCGTGCACAGCCCGTCGGTGAAGGGCTGCCACACGATGGGGCCCGGCGGTGCGAGCAAGGTCGACAACCGGACGCTGGTCGACATGATCCTCTACACCACCCGCGACTGCTCCGGCCGCGGCACGGCCTACGTGGCCACCACGCTCTCCGACACCAACGCCCCACGCGCCCTGCCCTGGCGCAGCTACAGCTTCGTTCACTGACCTGCGCGCGGCGCACGCACCGCACCCGCGGAGCAGCACGAACAGCCCTACGGGAGGCTGCTGCCGCCGCGCTGTCCGGCGCTTCCGCAGAGGTGGCATCCTGGAGGCAGAGGCGATGGTGATGCGTACCGGAAGCGAACCGTCCACCGCGCGCAGCCCCCTGCGGATGCGGCTCTGGCTGAGCCTGTGGGGCATGCTGTGGGCCCTGTTCGGCCTGGTGGCCTTCGTGACGGCCGGACGCGTCGGCTGGGCGACGGCCTGCGGAGTGCTGCTGGTGGTCACCGTCACGGACCTGTGCGTCGTCGTCCACCGGCTGCGGCAGGGCCCGCACTACCAGCCGGGCCGGGACGTCCCGCCGTACGAACCCGTCCGACGCCGCCGCCCCCGCTGACCGGCGCCGTCAGGGGCGGTCGTCGAAGCGGGCCGCCTGCAGGTACTCGGGGTTCGGGTCGAGTGCGGCGGCCAGCCGGAAGTGCCGGGTGGCCTGCCCGGGCCGACCGGCCCGCTGGAAGGTGCGGGCCAGGGCGAAGTGAGCGAAGGCGTTGTCCGGCTCACGCTCCAGGACCAGCTCGAATTCCAGCTCGGCCGGGCGCAGTTGCGCGGCTGCGAAGAAGGCCCGGGCGCGCAGCAGCCGGGCCGCCGTGTTCTCCGGGTGTGCCGCTATCACCGAGTCGAGCAGCTTGACCGCACCCCGCGGGTCCCGGGCGGCGAGCAGCTGCTCCGCCGCACGGAAATCGATGACATGCGTTTCCGGGTTCATCTCGGGCACGGTCGTATCCTTCCCTTCGCCTTCCGCTCTGCAACATCAGGCCGGACACCCGTATTCCGGCCGCCCACCGGTCAGCCGGTGGCGCCCCGCGCGGTGAGCTCCGACCAGACCGTGCGGACCTGGGGTTCCAGGTCCTCCAGCGGCCCGTCGTTGTCGACGACGAGATCGGCGAGGGCCAGCCGTTCCTCGCGCGTGGCCTGCGCCGCCATCCGGGCGCGGGCATCGGACTCCGTCATGCCGCGCAGCCGCACGAGCCGGTCGAGCTGCGTCGCGGGCTTCGCGTCGACGACCACGACCAGGTCGTAGAGCGGGGCGAGGCCGTTCTCCGTGAGCAGCGGAACGTCATGGACGACGACCGCGCCGGGGCCGGCGGCCCGCTCCAGCTCCGCGGACCGTGCCCCGACGAGGGGGTGGACGATGGCGTTGAGCGTGGCCAGCCGTTCGGGATCGGCGAAGACGATCGAGCCCAGCGCCGGCCGGTCGAGGGAACCGTCGGGGGTGAGGACGCCGGGGCCGAAGGCCTCGACGACGGCCGTGAGCCCGGGCGTGCCGGGCTCGACGACCTCGCGGGCGATCCGGTCCGCGTCGATCAGCACGGCTCCGTAGCGTGCGAGCAGCCGTGACACTTCGCTCTTGCCGGCGCCGATCCCGCCGGTCAGGCCCACTTTCAGCATGCGCCGAGCCTAAGGGCTGTCCCGCAGTTCCTGGTAGATCAGCGTGCGGCGTCAGATGCGGTGCATCGCGAGGCGGAGGGCTGCCCGAATACTGGATGTATGCGGGCGTTCCGACAGCGCGGCGAGGCGCCTTGGCTGTCGTCGTGCGCCTGCCGGGAACTGCGGGACAGTCCTTGGCCTCCGGCCGGGGAGGGGGCCGGAGGTCCCCTCAGGAATCGCCCTCACGCTCCGCGAGGAAGCGTTCGAATTCGAGGCCGATCTCGTCCGCCGACGGCAGGTCGACCGGCTCCGCGACCAGGTTGCCCCGGGTCTCGGACCCGGCGACCGCGTCGTACTGGTGCTCCAGCCCTTCGACGAGCGAGACCAGTTCCTCGTCCCCCTGGCCGACCTGCCGGTCGATCTCCGTCTGTGTGCGGTGCGCCTCGGTGCGCAGGGTGTGCGCGACGCTCGGCAGGACGAGCCCGGTGGCCGCGGTGATCGCCTCAAGGGTGGTGAGGGCGGCGTCCGGGTAGGAGGACCTGGCGACGTAGTGCGGCACGTGGGCGGCGACGCCGAGGGCGTCGTGCCCGGCCTCCATCAGCCGGTACTCCACGAGTGCCTCGGCGGAGCCGGGGACCTGCGCCTCGTCGAAGGGGCTGCGGTGTCCGGGCATCAGGTCGGTGCGGTTGCCGTGCGGGGTGAGGCCCACCGGGCGGGTGTGCGGGACGCCCATGGGAATGCCGTGGAAGCTGACCGCGAGGCGGACACCGAGCCGCTCCACGATCTGCTCGACGGCGGCGGCGAACCTCTCCCACTCGACGTCGGGCTCCGGACCGGAGAGCAGGAGGAAGGGGGCGCCCGTGGCGTCCTGGACGACCTTCACCTCCAGGGTCGGCGCCTCGAACGCGGTGTACCGGTCGCGCCTGAAGGTCAGCAGCGGGCGGCGCGCCCGGTAGTCGACGAGCCGGTCGTGGTCGAAGCGTGCCACGGTCTGGTGCGGCAGCGTCTCGATCAGGCCGTCGACGATCTGCTCGCCGGTCTCACCCGCGTCGATGTACCCGTCGAAGTGGTAGAGCATGACCAGGCCGGCCGACTCCTGGGCCAGCGCCATGTCGACGACGGCCAGGCCCTTCGGCTCCCATTCGTACAAACTCTGCGGATCAGGCACGGTTACCGCTCCTCCTCGTGTTCCTGGACAAGAACACCCGGCCCGGCCACGGCATTCCCGCCCGCGCGCTTTCGCTCGCGGTGCTTCTCCTGTGCCCGGGCGAGGACCCGCCGCGCAGCGCCGCTACCGGCGAAGTACGCGTGTCCCGAGGGCTGTTGAGCGGCGCGACCGGAGCCGCCCGCGACACGCGGCTCGCCGCCCCCCGGCGCCGACCGGACACACGAGTGAGGCCCGCCCCCCGAAGGGGACGGGCCTCACCTACAGCTCTACAGCCGATGAGCGACCGAGGTCAGAGCGTCAGCTCTGGCCGCCGGCCAGCTTCTCGCGCAGGGCGGCCAGGGCCTCGTCCGACGCCAGGGCGCCGGAGTTGTCCGCGGACTCCGAGGAGTACGAACCGCCACCGCCGGCACCGCTGCCACCGGAGGCAGCCGGGGCAGCGCCGGCCGGGGCGGCAGCGCCCTCGGCAGCGGCAGCCTCGTCGGCCTCGCGGGACTTGATGACCTGGGCCTGGTGCTGCTCGAAGCGCTGCTGCGCCTCGGCGTACTGCGTCTCCCAGACCTCGCGCTGCGCCTCGAAGCCCTCGAGCCAGTCGTTGGTCTCGGGGTCGAAGCCCTCGGGGTAGATGTAGTTCCCCTGGTCGTCGTACGACGCGGCCATGCCGTACAGCGTCGGGTCGAACTCGACCGAGGCCGGGTCGCCACCGAACGCCTCGTTGGCCTGCTTCAGCGAGAGGCTGATGCGACGGCGCTCGAGGTCGATGTCGATGACCTTGACGAAGATCTCGTCGTTGACCTGGACGACCTGCTCCGGGATCTCCACGTGGCGCTCGGCCAGCTCGGAGATGTGGACCAGACCCTCGATGCCCTCGTCGACGCGCACGAACGCACCGAACGGAACGAGCTTGGTGACCTTACCGGGAACGACCTGCCCGATCTGGTGCGTACGGGCGAACTGCTGCCACGGGTCTTCCTGCGTCGCCTTGAGCGACAGCGAGACGCGCTCGCGGTCCATGTCGACGTCGAGGACCTCGACGGTGACTTCCTGGCCGACCTCGACAACCTCGGAGGGGTGGTCGATGTGCTTCCAGGACAGCTCGGAGACGTGCACGAGACCGTCGACGCCACCCAGGTCCACGAAGGCACCGAAGTTGACGATCGAGGAGACGACGCCGGAGCGGACCTGACCCTTCTGCAGGGTCGTGAGGAACGTCTGGCGGACCTCGGACTGCGTCTGCTCGAGCCAGGCACGGCGGGACAGGACCACGTTGTTGCGGTTCTTGTCCAGCTCGATGATCTTGGCCTCGAGCTCCTTGCCCACGTAGGGCTGGAGGTCGCGGACACGACGCATCTCGACGAGCGACGCCGGGAGGAAGCCACGGAGGCCGATGTCGAGGATGAGACCACCCTTGACGACCTCGATGACGGTACCGGTGACGATGCCGTCTTCTTCCTTGATCTTCTCGATGGTGCCCCAGGCACGCTCGTACTGAGCGCGCTTCTTCGAGAGGATCAGGCGGCCTTCCTTGTCCTCCTTCTGGAGAACCAGGGCCTCGATCTCGTCGCCGACCTTGACGACCTCGTTCGGGTCGACGTCGTGCTTGATCGAGAGCTCGCGGCTCGGGATGACGCCTTCGGTCTTGTAACCGATGTCGAGGAGGACCTCGTCGCGGTCAACCTTGACGATGACACCGTCAACGATGTCGCCGTCGTTGAAGTACTTGATCGTCTCGTCGATCGCCGCGAGGAACGCGTCCGCGTCGCCGATGTCGTTGACCGCAACCTGCGGAGTGGTGGCGGTGGTCTCGGTGCTGCTCGTCATGTGGGTAAGGGCTCCGGTACGGACAGTGAGTCGTAGGTACTGCTACGCCGAAAGCCCGTATCGCCTCTGCAGACGCCGGAACAGCCTGGGAAGCACCCGTCCGATGTTCCGGAAGACGCCTCGACAACCGAGGGGACATGCAACAGACGCGAGCGCGGCCTGCTAGGTCTGAAGCGCGCAGGCTCGCAGCGCAACTTGTAGCATACGGGGGCAGCCGGACAGGGTCAATGCGCGAAGGCGCACACCCGGGGCACAACACCCCGATCCCGGCACAACTCACGTCCACCGAGGCCACGTCGGCCACAGCGGTGTGTCGCGCGCACACGGCCGTACACACCCGTACGGCCCAGGGAGGCACCCGCGCGAGGCGGGTGAAGGCAAACTACAACGACGGGCACGATGAGCCAAGAGATCCACGAGTCCGAGTCCGAACCCGAAGCGACCCGGAGGACCGCCGACGAGGCGGAGAGCAGCCGGGCGAGCCGCGGCTGGTGGGACCGGAACGCCGACGACTACCAGAGCGACCACGGGGCGTTCCTCGGCGACGACCGCTTCGTCTGGGGCCCCGAGGGGCTCGACGAGGCCGAGGCCGCCCTGCTGGGCCCGACCGCGGAGCTGAAGGGGCTGGACGTCCTGGAGATCGGGGCGGGCGCCGCCCAGTGCTCACGGTGGCTCGCCGCCCGGGGCGCCCGCCCGGTGGCCCTGGACCTCTCCCACCGGCAGCTCCAGCACGCCCTGCGCATCGGCGGCGACGTCCCCCTGGTGGAGGCCGACGCCGGACGGCTCCCCTTCCAGGACGGTTCCTTCGACCTGGCCTGCTCCGCCTACGGCGCGGTGCCCTTCGTCGCCGACCCCGTCCAGGTGTTCCGCGAGGTGCACCGCGTGCTGCGGCCCGGGGGCCGCTGGGTCTTCTCCGTGACCCACCCGATCCGCTGGGCGTTCCCCGACGAACCGGGGCCCGAGGGCCTCTCCGTCGCCGCCTCCTACTTCGACCGCGTGCCGTACGTGGAGCAGGACGAGCGCGGCGACGCGGTGTACGTGGAACATCACAGGACGCTGGGCGACCGGGTGCGGGACGTGGTCGCGGGCGGCTTCCGGCTGATCGACCTCGTGGAGCCCGAGTGGCCGGAGTGGAACGACCAGGAGTGGGGCGGCTGGTCCCCGCTGCGCGGCCATCTGATCCCCGGGACCGCGATCTTCGTCTGCGAACGGGACCACCGGCCGTCGTGAGGGACCCGGACCACCGATCCTCCTGAGGGACGGGCGTACGACACTGGGGGCGTGATCCACACCGACGCCCTCGACCAGTTGCCCGTACGCACCGCTGTGCCCGCCCTGGAGCGGGCGCTCGACGAGCGGGGCGCCGCGGTGCTCTGCGCACCGCCGGGGACCGGCAAGACGACCCTTGTACCCCTGGTGCTCGCCGGACTGACCGGCGGCGGCCCGGCACGCCGCGTGCTGGTCGCCGAGCCCCGCCGGATCGCCGCCCGCGCCGCCGCCCGGCGGATGGCGTGGCTGCTCGGCGAACGGACCGGCGAGCGGGTCGGGTTCACGGTGCGCGGCGAGCGGACGGTGGGCCCGGACACGGTCGTGGAGGTCGTGACCACCGGGGTGCTGCTCCAGCGGCTGCAACGCGACCAGGAGCTGTCCGGCGTCGACGTGGTGATCATCGACGAGTGCCACGAGCGCCATCTGGACGCCGACACGGCCGCGGCGTTCCTCCTCGACGTACGCGGGACGATCCGGCCCGATCTGCGTCTCGTCGCTGCGTCGGCGACGACGGACGCCGCGGGCTGGGCCCGGCTCCTGGGCGACGCCCCTGTCGTCGAGGCGCAGGGCGTGTCCCACCCGGTCGAGGTGGTGTGGGCGCCCCCGGCCGGTTCCGTACGGCCGCCGCACGGGATGAGGGTGGACCCGGCCCTGCTGACGCACGTGGCCTCGGTCGTGCGCCGCGCCCTCGCCGAGCGGGACGGCGACGTCCTGTGCTTCCTGCCCGGTGTCGGGGAGATCGGCCGGGTGGCGGGACAGCTCGCGGGCGTGGACGCCGAGGTGCTCCAGGTGCACGGGCGCGCCCCGGCGGCGGTGCAGGACGCGGTGCTGGCGGGGCCGTCGGGCGGGCGTCGGGTGGTGCTGGCGACGTCCGTGGCGGAGTCGTCCCTGACGGTGCCCGGGGTCCGGGTCGTCGTGGATTCCGGCCTCGCAAGGGAGCCGCGCACCGACCACGCGCGCGGGCTGGGCGCCCTCACGACCGTACGGGCGTCCCGGGCAGCCGGACGCCAGCGCGCGGGCCGCGCGGGGCGGGAGGCCCCGGGCGCCGTGTACCGGTGCTGGGAGCAGGCCGAGGACGGGCGGCTCGCCGCGTTCCCCTCCCCCGAGATCAAGGTGGCCGACCTCGCGGCGTTCGCACTGCAGGCGGCGTGCTGGGGCGAACCGGACGCCACCGGGCTCGCACTCCTGGACCCGCCGCCCGCCGGCGCCATGGGCGCGGCACGGGAGGTGCTGACGGCGGTCGGCGCGGTGGACGCCACGGGCCGCGCGACGAGCCGGGGCGTACGGATGTCCCGGCTCGGCCTGCACCCCCGTCTCGCCCGTGCCCTCCTCGACGGCGCGGGCGAGGTCGGCGGGCGCCGCGCCGCGGAGGTGGTCGCGCTGCTCAGTGAGGAACCGCCCCGGGAGTACGGGGACGACCTGGCGCACGCCCTGCGCACGGCACGGCGCGGCGCGGACGGTTACGCGGCCCGCTGGCGCCAGGAGGTGCGGCGGCTCACCCAGTCCCTGGGCGGCTCCGCCACCGACCGGGACACCGGCCCGGACGACGCCGCCGTGGGGCTGGTGGCGGCACTGGCCTTCCCCGAGCGGGTGGCACGGGCCCGGGGCGAGGGGGCGTTCCTCATGGTGTCGGGCACGGGCGCGGAGCTGCGGGACGGCTCCCGGCTGCGCAGCGCACCGTGGATCGCCGTCGCGGTCGCCGACCGGCCCTCCCACGCCGCCTCGGCCCGGGTGCGGCTGGCGGCCGTCGTCGACGAGGGCACGGCGCGGCTGGCCGCCGGACACCTGCGGTTCTCCGGCGAGGAGGTCCGCTGGGCCGACGGCGACGTGGTGGCGCGTTCGGTGGAACGCCTCGGCGCCGTCGAACTGTCGGTGCGGGCACTGCGCCGGCCCGCCGCGGAACTGGTGCGCGGAGCGCTGCTGGAAGGGCTGCGCCGCGAGGGTCCGGGGCTGCTGCGGTGGACGCGGGACAGTGAGCAGCTGCGGCTGCGCCTCGCGTTCCTGCACCGGGTGCTGGGGGCGCCGTGGCCCGACGTGTCGGACGGGGCGCTGCTGGAGTGCGCCGGAGAATGGCTGGAGCCCGAGCTGTCACGGGCCGGGCGGCGCTCGGACCTGGCGCGGATCGATGCGGGGCAGGCGCTGCGGCGGCTGCTGCCGTGGGCGACGGGCGACGCCGCCCGGCTGGACGAGCTCGCCCCGGAGCGGATCGAGGTGCCGAGCGGGTCCAGGATCCGGGTGGAGTACGGCGGCGAGCAGCCCGTCCTCGCGGTGAAGCTCCAGGAGCTCTTCGGGCTGGGCGAGACGCCCCGGGTGGCCGGGGTGCCCGTCCTGGTCCATCTGCTGTCCCCCGCCGGGCGCCCGGCTGCCGTGACGGCGGACCTGGCGTCGTTCTGGCGGGACGGGTACCGGGGCGTACGGGCGGAACTGCGCGGCCGCTACCCGAAGCACCCCTGGCCCGAGGACCCGACGACGACGGCGGCGACCCGCTTCACCTCGGCGCGGCTGCGCCGGGACTGACGGGCCGGGCGTCCGGCCCACGGCCGGACGCCCTCCGTGCGGGTCAGGCCGCGGGTGCCTCGACCTTCAGCTCGACGGTCAGCGTGGCGCCGCTCGCGATGGTGAGCCGCAGCCGGTAGGTGCCCGCCGTGTCGTCGGCGTGGATCTTCGGGAGCACCAGGAGCCCACCCGGGCCGGTCGTCAGGTCCAGGGTGCGGACGGGGTTGCCGTCCGCGTCCTCGAAGTACGGACCCTTGTCGTTCGTGGCGGGCGTCTCCGCATCGGTGATCATCGTGGCGGTGACGGCGGTGTCCGCCACCCCTGTGCCCTTGTACGCCGTCCTGACCGCGACCCGGTCGGCGAACTCGGTTCCGGGGGCGGCCGTCAGGACCTTGTCGTCGGTCCGTACGAGGGTGTCCGCGACCCGGGCGGTGACGTTCGCCGTGTAGGTGAGGGTGCGCTGCTCGGTGGTGCCGGCTACGGCCGTCACCTTGAAGGATCCCGTCCGCTCGCCGGCTGTCAGCACGGGGGCGGTGACGGTGCCGTCGGACCCGGTGGTCAGGATCACGATGCGCTTCCCGCCGGTGAAACGGGCGTCCGTGTCACCGACGACGGCGAACGTGACCGGCGCCTTGGCGAGGGGTGCGCCGAGCGTGTTCCGCGCCCGGACCCTGACGCGCTCGCCGAACGCCTCGCCGGCCGTGGCGCCGAGGGTGCCGGTGCCGGCGTTCTCGAGGCTGCCGAAGGCAGCGGGCGGGGTCGGCGTGGTGGTCGGCGGCTTCGTCGTGGGGGGAGGTGTGGGGTCGGGGCTCGGGGTGCTGCCGCCGCCGGGCTTCGTCTCCTGCGGCCCGGGGCTCGGGGTCGTACCGCCGCTCGGCGGGGCGGACGAGGCAGGGGGCGTCGGCGTCGGCGTCGGCGTGGACGGGGACGGGGAGGAGGTGCTCGTGTCCACCGGGAGGACACCCGTGCCGTCCGGGACCTCGTGGGTGCCGCGCTTGTAGTAGTCGAACCAGGAGCGCACCGTGCGCAGGTACTCCGTCGAGTGGTTGTAGCTCAGCACCGCCCGGTCGAGGTCCGTGGCGAGCGTCAGGTCGCGGGGGCCGGCGCAGAGGTAGCGCCCGGCGGCCAGCGCCGCGTCGTAGATGTTGTTGGGATCCTTGCGTCCGTCGCCGTTGCCGTCCTGGCCCCAGGCGGCCCAGGTCTGCGGGATGAACTGCATGGGGCCGACGGCGCGGTCGTGGGTCGAGTCCCCGTCGTACGCCCCGCCGTCGGAGTCCTTGATGAGCGCGAAGCCCTGGCCGTTGAGCGCCGGGCCGAGGATCGGGGAGAGGGTGGTGCCGTTCGCGTCGACCTTGCCGCCGCGGGCCTGGCCCGACTCGACCTTGCCGATCGCGGCGAGCAGTTGCCACGGCAGACGGCACGCGGCGTCGGTGACCGCGATCTCCTGCTCCGCCTTCTTGTAGGCGGCCAGGATCGAGGCGGGTATGCCCGCTTCCGCGCTGCCGGTCGCCGGCAGGTCCACGGACGCACCGGGCGCACCGGGCGTGGTGAGCGGCGGAAGGTCCGTGTAGTACGGCGAGTTGCCGGTGGCCGCACGGTCGCCGGGCGGTGTCGCACCGGCTGCGGACCGGTCACCCGTGGCACCGTCGGGGTGGGGTGCGGCGGGAGCCTGGGAGGCGGAGAGCGCCGCCACGGCAGCCGCCGCCACCGCGGTGGTGGTGGCCCCCCTGCGCAGTCTGCGGCCGAATTGCGCTGCCATACGATCTGGTTCCTCCCCGTCGACGGCTGCCCGCGCTCCCCGCGCGAGGACTCAGGCGACCCTACGACAACTCCCGCCGCCCGAACACTGGTCCCCGACCGGTTCTCACCCATTTCTCAGCTTCCCTGCCGTCAAGTCACCGAGGAGTTCCAGGACGGTGACGCGGGCTCACGCATACTTGCCGCCATGCCCTTCACCCTCAGCCATGCCGCAGCGGTCCTCCCGGGAATCCGCAGGTCCGGGACCGGCCGTGGCTCCCTCGTCGCCTCCGCGCTCGTAGCCGGGTCGTTCGCCCCCGACCTGACCTACTACGCGGACACGGCCGTCCCCGGGGCCATGGAGTTCGGCGAGGTGACCCACTCCCTGTGGGGGGTGTTCACCGTGGACGTCCTCGTCACCGGCGCCCTGGTGGCGCTCTGGCTGATGCTGCGCGAACCGCTCGTCGCGCTGCTGCCGAGGACCGCGCAGGGGCGCGTGCACACCTTCGTCCGGGGACGGCGCCGGGAACCCGGCGGCCCCTCGCTCCCCGAGGTCCTGTGGTTCGTCCTGTCCGCCGTCATCGGCTCGGGCACCCATGTGGTGTGGGACGCCTTCACGCACCACGACCGGTGGGGCACCGCACTCTTCCCCGTCCTGGACCGGACCGTCGCCGGCCACCCGGTGTTCCAGATCGTGCAGTACGGCAGTTCGGCCGTGGCCCTGCTCCTCCTGGCCTGGTTCACGTACACCGGTCTACGGCACACCGGAGCGACCTCGGCACCCGGATCCGTGCCACTGCTGGGCCGGGCCGAACGCCGGTGGGCCGGGGCGTTCCTCGTGCTGTGCGTCCTGCTGGGCGTCGCCCACCGGTGCGCCCGCTGGTACGCCCACTTCGGGCGCGTCGACACACCCCTCGACATCATCCCGACCGCGTGCTTCGGCGCCGGGGCGGGCCTGGCGGCCGGACTGGTGCTGTACGGGGCCTGGATGCGGCTGCTGCGGAAACCGTCCGGGGTCCGGCCGCCGGACGAGCCCCGTGCGGACGCCGCACGGACCCGCCCGGCAGGCCAGGACGCCGCCTGAGCGTGGCTCTCCGACCCGGCCGGACCCACCGCCGGGCTGACGGCCGCCCCGCTCTCCGTCGCCGGGACGGCCGTCAGTGCGCGGCCGTCTCCCAGTCCGCGCCGACACCGACCGAGACGTCCAGCGGCGCACGGAGCTCGACCGCCGTGGACATCTCCCGGCGCAGGATCTCCTCGACCTGCTCCCGCTCACCCTTCGCGATCTCCAGAACGATTTCGTCATGGACCTGCAGCAGCATCCGCGACGTCAGCTCCGCCTCCGTCAGCGCCCGGTCCACATGCAGCATCGCGACCTTCACGATGTCGGCCGCCGTCCCCTGGATCGGGGCGTTCAGCGCCATCCGCTCGGCCGTCTCACGCCGCTGACGGTTGTCGCTGTTCAGGTCCGGAAGGTAACGGCGACGGCCGAAGACCGTCTCCGTGTACCCGGTGGACCTGGCTTCCTCCACGACACGGTGCAGATAGTCACGCACCCCGCCGAACCGGAGGAAGTACGTGTCCATCAGCCCACGCGCCTCACCGGCGTCGATGTTCAGCTGCTGGGAGAGGCCGAACGCGGACAGCCCGTACGCCAGCCCGTACGACATCGCCTTGATCTTGCGCCGCATCTCCGCGTCGACAGCCGACTTCTCGACACCGAACACCTGCGAGGCGACCGTCGTGTGCAGGTCCTCCCCCGAGGTGAACGCCTCGATCAGACCGGCGTCCTCGGAGAGGTGGGCCATCACCCGCAGCTCGATCTGGCTGTAGTCGGCCGTCATCAGCGTCTCGAAGCCCTCACCGACGACGAAGCCCCGGCGGATCGCCCGTCCCTCGTCCGTACGGACGGGAATGTTCTGCAGGTTGGGGTCGGTGGAGGAGAGCCGCCCCGTCGCCGCGACCGTCTGATTGAACGTGGTGTGGATGCGGCCGTCCGCACCGATCGTCTTCACCAGGCCCTCGACCGTCACCCGCAGCTTCGCCTGCTCCCGGTGGCGCAGCATGATGACCGGCAGCTCGTGCTCGGTCTGCCCCGCCAGCCAGGCCAGCGCGTCCGCGTCGGTCGTGTAACCCGTCTTCGTCTTCTTCGTCTTCGGCAGGGCCAGCTCACCGAAGAGCACTTCCTGGAGCTGCTTGGGCGAACCGAGGTTGAACTCACGGCCCACCGAGGCGTGCGCCTCCTTCACCGCCTGCTGCACCGCACCGGCGAACTGCTGCTCCATGTCCTCCAGATGGGACCGGTCCGCGGCGATGCCGTGCCGCTCCAGACGGGCCAGCATGATCGAGGTGGGCAGCTCCATGTCGTGCAGCAGCCCGGTCGCCCCGACCTCCTTCAGGCGCGTCGTGAACGCGTCCCCGAGATCCAGCACCGCACGGGCCTGCGCCATCAGGGCGTCGGCCTCCGCACGGTCGTCCGCGCCGAAGGCCAGCTGCCCGTCGGCCGAGGGCGCCGGAGCCAGCTCACGGCCGAGGTACTCCACCGCCAGGGCGTCCAGGGCGAAGGAACGCCGCCCCGGCTTGACGAGATACGCGGCCAGCGCGGTGTCCATGGTGATGCCGGCCGGCCGCCAGCCGTGCTCCGGGAAGACCCGCAGCACGTTCTTGGCGTTGTGCAGGACCTTGGGCCGGCCGGCGTCCGCGAGCCAGGCGGCGAACGCCTGCTCGTCGGCCTCGTCGAGCTCGGCCGGATCCAGCCAGGCCGCGGCTCCGTCGGCCGCGGCGAGCGCGATCTCGGTGACCGACCCGGAACCCAGCGACCAGGTGTCGACGCTCATCAGACCGAGCGGCTGCCCGCCATGCGCCTCCAGCCACGGAGCGACCTCGCCCTGCCCCAGCACCGCGCCGTCCAGCTCGACACCCGCCGCCGGCTCCGGCGGACCGGCCTCCTCCGCACCCGGGTCGACGGCGAGCAGCCGCTCACGCAGACTCGGATTACGGATCTCCAGGACGTCCAGCACCCCCGTGACCGCCGTGCGGTCGTACGGAGCACGCTCCAGCTCCGCCGGAACCTTCGGCAGCTCCACGTCACGGACCATCTCGGTCAGCACACGGTTCATCTTCACCGCGTCCAGGTGGTCCCGGAAATTCTGGCCGGCCTTGCCCTTGACCTCGTCGGCCCGCTCGACCAGCTCCGCGAACGAACCGAACTGGTTGATCCACTTCGCCGCCGTCTTCTCACCCACACCCGGGATACCCGGAAGGTTGTCCGACGGGTCACCGCGCAGCGCCGCGAAGTCCGGATACTGCCCAGGCGTGAGCCCGTACTTCTCCTGGACCTTCTCCGGGGTGAAACGCGTCAGCTCCGAAACACCCTTCGTCGGGTACAGCACCGTCACGTTGTCCGTGATCAGCTGGAACGAATCCCGGTCACCCGTGACGATCAGCACCTCGAAGCCCGCCGCCTCGGCCTGCGTGGCCAGCGTCGCGATCACGTCGTCCGCCTCGAACCCGTCCACCGCGAACCTGTCCGCGTGCATCGCGTCCAGGAGCTCGCCGATCAGCTCGACCTGCCCCTTGAACTCGTCGGGGGTCTTCGAACGGTTCGCCTTGTACTCCGGGAACTCCTTCGCCCGCCACGTCTTACGGGACACGTCGAACGCGACCGCGAAATGCGTGGGCGCCTCGTCGCGCAGCGTGTTCGCCAGCATCGACATGAAGCCGTACACGGCATTCGTCGGCTGCCCCGTCGCCGTCGTGAAATTCTCCGCGGGCAGGGCGAAGAACGCCCGGTACGCCAGGGAGTGCCCGTCCATCAGGAGCAGGCGCGGTCGGTTGTCTGCCGTCTTCTTCGATGCCGTCTCAGCCACGCCCCCGATCCTGCCACGGACCACTGACAATCCGGACCGGCCACCGACCGGGCCCCCGCACCCGCACCCCCGACCGGAACCCCGCCCTCCCCTTCCCGCCGGACACCCCGCCCCACGTGCATGACAGGATCGAAAGACAGTGAAGGCGTCAGCAGACACCGCGGAACGCCACACCACACACGGACGCGACGCGCGCGGCCCCCACGCGCGCGGAGGCGACCGAAGGCTCGAAGGGGAGCACCATGGCCACCAAGCCCCCGACCGGTGACCCGGTCCAGGACGCGCCGCAGATCGACGCGGTCCAGCACGCCGCCGCCGGCCTGCCGGCCGTCGCCCACACCCTGCGCATCGCCCAGCAGCAGATGGGCGTGCGACGCACCGCGCAGACCCTCCTCAAGGTCAACCAGAAGGACGGCTTCGACTGCCCCGGCTGCGCCTGGCCCGAGGGCGACAAGCGCCACGCCGCCGAATTCTGCGAGAACGGCGCCAAGGCCGTCGCCGAGGAAGCCACCCTGCGCCGCGTCACCCCCGACTTCTTCGCCGCCCACCCCGTCGCCGACCTCGCCACCCGCAGCGGCTACTGGCTCGGCCAGCAGGGACGCATCACGCAGCCCATGTACCTGCCCGAGGGCGCCGACCGGTACGAGCCGGTGGCCTGGGACCGCGCCCTCGAGATCATCGCCGAGGAACTGACCGCGCTCTCCTCCCCCGACGAGGCGCTCTTCTACACCTCCGGCCGCACCAGCAACGAGGCCGCGTTCCTCCTCCAGCTCTTCGCCCGCGAGTACGGGACCAACAACCTGCCCGACTGCTCCAACATGTGCCACGAGTCGTCCGGCTCCGCCCTCACCGAAACCATCGGGATCGGCAAGGGCAGCGTCAGCCTCGAAGACCTCCACCAGGCCGACCTGATCATCGTCGCCGGACAGAACCCCGGCACCAACCACCCCCGGATGCTCTCCGCCCTCGAACAGGCCAAGGCCGCCGGAGCGAAGATCATCTCGGTGAACCCGCTGCCCGAAGCCGGCCTGGAACGGTTCAAGAACCCCCAGACCGCCCGCGGCATGCTCAAGGGCGCCGCCCTCACCGACCTCTTCCTCCAGATCCGCATCGGCGGCGACCAGGCGCTCTTCCGCCTCCTCAACAAAATGATCATCGAGGCCGACGGAGCCGTCGACACCGACTTCGTCGCCGAACACACCCACGGCTACGAAGAATTCGCCCAGGCCGCCCGCGCCGCCGACTGGGACGAGACCCTCACCGCCACCGGCCTCGACCGCGACACCATCGAGCAGGCGCTCGCCATGGTCCTCGCCTCGGAACGCACCATCGTCTGCTGGGCCATGGGCCTCACCCAGCACAAGCACTCCGTGCCCACCATCCGCGAAGTGGTCAACCTCCTCCTCCTGCGCGGCAACATCGGCCGCCCCGGCGCCGGCGTCTGCCCCGTCCGCGGCCACTCCAACGTCCAGGGCGACCGCACCATGGGCATCTTCGAACGGCCCTCCACCGAATTCCTCGACGCCCTCGACCAGGAATTCGGCATCACCTCACCCCGGCACCACGGCTACGACGTCGTACGGGCCATCCAGGCACTCCGCGACGGCGAGGCCAAGGTCTTCTTCGCCATGGGCGGCAACTTCGTCGGCGCCACCCCCGACACGGACGTCACCGAGGCAGCCATGCGCCGCGCCCGCCTCACCGTCCACGTCTCGACCAAACTCAACCGCTCCCACGCCGTCACCGGCACCCGCGCCCTGATCCTCCCCACCCTCGGCCGCACCGACAAGGACGTCCAGGCCGGACAGAAACAGTTCGTCACCGTCGAGGACTCCATGGGCCTCGTCCACTCCTCACGCGGCAACCTCACCCCCGCGAGCCCCCACCTGCTCTCCGAACCCGCGATCGTCGCCCGCCTGGCCCGCGCCACCCTCGGCCCCGCCTCCACCACCCCCTGGGAGGACTTCGAGAAGGACTACGGCACCATCCGCGACCGCATCTCCCGCGTCATCCCGGGCTTCGAGGACTTCAACACCCGCGTCGCCCGGCCCGGCGGCTTCAGCCTCCCCCACGGCCCCCGCGACGAACGCCGCTTCCCCACCACCACGGGCAAGGCCAACTTCACCGCCGCACCCGTCGAATACCCCGAACTCCCCGAAGGCCGGCTGCTCCTGCAGACCCTGCGCTCCCACGACCAGTACAACACCACCATCTACGGCCTCGACGACCGCTACCGCGGCATCAAGGGCGGCCGCCGCATCGTCATGGTCAACCCCGACGACGCCCGCGCCCTCGGCCTCGCCGACGGCGCCTACACCGACCTCGTCAGCGAATGGAAGGACGGCGTCGAACGCCGCGCCCCCGGCTTCCGCGTCGTCCACTACCCCACCGCCCGCGGCTGCGCCGCCGCGTACTACCCGGAGACCAACGTGCTCGTCCCCCTCGACGCCACCGCGGACACCAGCAACACCCCGACCAGCAAATCGGTCGTCGTCCGCTTCGAGACCACCTGAATCCACTAAGCGAACGCTCAGCCGTCTGATAGGAACAGCACACACCAACGACCGCACACGATCGGAGCCGGACCCGATGGGCGAGCACACCGCACCCACGTTCCCCCAGGAGATCATCGACGAGTACGCGGCACTCGGCGTCGACCTCCCCGCACTCTTCTCCGCCGGACACCTCGGCGAGCGCATGGGCGTCACCGTCGTCGAGGCATCCGCCGAACGCGTCGTCGGCACCATGCCCGTCGAAGGCAACACCCAGCCCTACGGACTGCTCCACGGCGGCGCCTCGGCCGTCCTCGCCGAAACCCTCGGCTCCGTCGGCTCCATGCTCCACGGCGGCGCCGGCAAGCTCGCCGTGGGCGTCGACCTGAACTGCACCCACCACCGCGGCGTCCGCAACGGCCTCGTCACCGGCGTCGCCACCCCCGTCCACCGCGGCCGCTCCACCGCCACCTACGAGATCGTCATCACCGACGAACAGGACAAGCGGGTCTGCACCGCCCGCCTCACCTGCCTGCTCCGCGACGCACCCGGCCCCGCCGCCGACTGACCGCCCCGCCCCGCCCCGCCCCGCCCCGACACCTCACTGCCCGGCCCGGAACGCGCACCGCATTCCGGACCGGGCAGACCCATATCCGGGAGATTTCCGGGAAGTTGCCGAATACGCACGGTCAACACTCCCGACTCGCAAGCCCGTTCAAAGACCCGCTTCAACAGCTACGCGACCCCACGACGCCTCAAACACTTCTCGCAGATGTAACACTCCGTAATATGTGTGCAATACACGAAAAACGCCGCACACCCCGGCCCCGCACACCGGGCGGACCTCCCCCGCACCCCTTGCACCCCCAGCCACCCGACAGCACCAAGATCACCCCAAGCCCCTTAGCAGAGCTGCGCGTTCTCACCATGCGGTCTTTTCGGCACCCGCCGAAAAGCCGTACATGTCCACACAGCGACCACCAAGCGTTCCCCATGGCATAACAAGACAGTCACATCATCAGCGGACCCGTCCCGCACCCCCCCACCTGCCCATAGAGTCACGGCCAGTCACCGCGCCGCCGGGCGCCTCTGCTGCACGGCCCTGTATCGACCAGCACGGCCCGGCGAACGTCACGGCACCTCAGCAGAGGAGGCCGCGCCAGGGAAAGGACCTTTCGTGCGACACCGTTCTTTGCTCATACTCACCACCGTGCTCACCACCGGTGCACTCACCCTCACCGCCTGCGGATCACGCGACGACAACGGCAAGAGCGGCGACAGCGACAGCGGCGCCAAGACCACCGTCGTCATCGGCGTCGACGCCCCGCTCACCGGCTCCCTCTCCGCGCTCGGCCAGGGCATCAAGAACTCCGTGGACCTCGCGGCCAAAACCGCGAACAAGAACAACGAAGTCCCCGGCATCGAATTCAAGATCGAAGCCCTCGACGACCAGGCCGTCCCCGCCTCCGGACAGGCCAACGCCACCAAGCTCGTCGGCAACAAGGACGTCCTCGGAGCCGTCGGCCCCCTGAACTCGGGCGTCGCCCAGTCCATGCAGGGCGTCTTCGAGAAGGCCGACCTCACCCAGGTCTCCCCCGCCAACACCAACCCCGCCCTCAGCCAGGGCGACAACTGGGGCAAGGGCGAATCCAAGCGCGTCTTCAAGACCTACTTCCGCACCTGCGCCACCGACGTCGTCCAGGGCAAATTCGCCGCCCAGTACCTCTACAACGACGCCAAGAAGAAGAAGGTCTACGTCGTCGACGACAAGCAGACCTACGGCGCCGGCCTCGCCGCGATCTTCTCCGCGGAATTCGAGCGCCTCGGCGGCAAGGTCGTCGGCACCGACCACGTCACCGTCAAGGAGACCGACTTCTCCAGCACCGCCGACAAGGTCAAGAGCTCCGGCGCCGACTCCGTCTACTACGGCGGCCAGTACCCCGAGGGCGGCCTCCTCTCCGACCAGATCAAGAAGACCGGCGCCAAGATCCCCACCATGGGCGGCGACGGCATCTACGACCCCGCCTTCATCAGCGCCTCCGGTGAGGCCAACGACGGCGACCTCGCCACCTCCGTCGGCTACCCCGTCGAAGCCCTCCCCACCGCCAAGCAGTTCATCACGGACTACAAGGCCGGCGGCTACAAGGACACCTTCGCGGCATACGGCGGCTACTCCTACGACGCCGGATGGGCCATCATCCAGGCCGTCAAGGCCGTCGTCGCCGAGAACGACGGCAAGCTCCCCGAAGACGCCCGCGCCAAGGTCACCGAGGCCATGTCCAAGGTCTCCTTCGACGGCGTGACCGGCAAGGTCTCCTTCGACGAGTTCGGTGACACCACCAACAAGCAGCTCACCGTCTACGAAGTCCAGAAGGGTGCCTGGAAGGACGTCAAGAGCGCCACGTTCGAGGACTGACCCCCAAGCACACCCACAGCACACGCTCCTGACCGCGCGAGGGCGCAAACAGCGCCCTCGCGCGGTGTCATATCCGACAAGCTCATCGGAGGCACTGCGGTGAACGAACTGCCGCAACAGCTGGCCAACGGTCTCGCACTCGGCGCGCTCTATGGCCTCATAGCCATCGGGTACACCATGGTGTACGGCATCGTCCAGCTCATCAATTTCGCCCACGGCGAGATCTTCATGATCGGGGGCTTCGGCGCCCTCACCACCTACCTGGCACTCCCCAGCGGAACATCGCTCATGGTGGTCATTCCCCTCATGATCATCGGTGGCGCGATCGCCTCCGTCGCCGTAGCCACAGCGGCAGAACGCTTCGCCTACCGCCCCCTCCGCGGCGCACCCCGCCTGGCCCCACTCATCACCGCGATCGGCCTCTCGATCGTCCTCCAGCAGCTCGTCTGGGGCTTCTACCCCGACGCGAAGAAACCGCGCAGCTTCCCCGAATTCCAGGGCGAGTCGTTCAAGATCTTCGACAACCTCTACCTCCAGCGCGCCGACGCCTTCATCCTCGTCCTCGCCCCCCTCTGCATGCTCGCCCTCGGCATGTTCGTCGCCAAAAGCCGCAGCGGCCGCGCCATGCAGGCCACCGCACAGGACCCCGACACGGCCAAGCTCATGGGCATCAACACCGACCGCATCATCGTGATGGCCTTCGCCATCGGAGCCGCGTTCGCCGCCATCGCAGCCGTCGCCTACGGACTCGACAAGGGCCAGATCAACTTCGAGATGGGCTTCCTCCTCGGACTCAAGGCCTTCACCGCCGCAGTACTCGGCGGCATCGGCAACATCTACGGAGCCATGGTCGGCGGAGTCGTCCTCGGCCTCGCCGAAGCCCTCTCCATCGCCTACATCGAAGAGATCCCCGGCATGCAACAGCTCGGCGGCGGCGCCTGGGCCAACGTCTGGGCATTCGTACTTCTCATCGTCGTCCTCCTCGTCAGGCCACAAGGCCTGCTCGGTGAGCGCGTCGCGGATCGGGCGTGAGAGCCATGACAACCGACACCACCAAAACCACGGCCACCACCCCGACCGACACCGGCTCCCGGACCACCACCCTGCGATGGGCCACCGCCCTCGGCGGCATCGCCACCATCGCCAGCACCTTCCTGTCCTGGACCTACACCGACGAATTCCCCGGCGACCTCACCGTCTACGGCTACCCCGGCGGCCTCCAGGTCCTCACACTCGTCGCAGGCGCCCTCGTACTCCTCCACACCCTCGCCGCCCTCGACACCCCCGGCCTCCGCTGGCTCGCCCCCACCGGCACCACCAAAGCCCTCCAGTTCCTCGCACTCGGCGCCTTCGGAACCACCTGGTTCACCGTCATCGCCATCGCCGTGGAACTCGGCGGCGTCGTCAACCTCGAACCCGGCGGCTTCGTCGCAGCAGTGGCCTCCGCCATCCCACTCGTCGCATTCCTCCTCCCCGACGACACCCGCAAAGCCACACGCCCCAAGACACTCCCCTCCTGGGCCGAAATCCTCATCATCGTCGCCGCCTTCGGCATCGGCCTCTTCGTCGTCACCTACGGCATCGACACCGAATACGCCGAACTCTTCACCGGCTACATGATCACCGCCGGCTTCGCCATCGGCGCCCTCTTCAAATCCGGCCTCATGGCCCGCCTCTCGGCACTCACCACCACCCACCGCTCCATCGCCGTAGCCGCCGCCTTCGTAGCCGCCGCAGCATTCCCCTTCACCCAGAGCACCGACCAGTACACCCTCATCGCGGTCAACATCCTCATCTTCGCGACCGTCGCACTCGGGCTCAACATCGTCGTCGGCCTCGCCGGACTCCTCGACCTCGGATACGTCGCCTTCCTCGGCGTCGGCGCCTACACCGCCGCCCTCGTATCAGGCACCACCGCATCCGCCTTCGACGTCCAGTTCCCCTTCTGGGCATCCGTCCTCACCGGCGCAGCCGTCTCCCTCATCTTCGGCGTCATCATCGGCGCACCCACCCTCCGCCTCCGCGGCGACTACCTCGCCATCGTCACCCTCGGCTTCGGCGAAATCTTCCGCATCACCGTCGGCAACCTCGACGGCGTATCCGGACCCCAGATCACCAACGGCCCCAACGGCGTACCCAACATCCCCGACCTCGTCTTCTTCGGATACGACTTCGGCGAATCCCACACCATCCTGGGCATCGAACTCGGCGGCTACGCCAACTACTACCTGCTCATGCTGCTCGCGATGATCCTCGTGGTCCTCGTCTTCAGCCGCGCAGGCAGCTCCCGCATCGGCCGCGCCTGGGTCGCCATCCGCGAGGACGAGACCGCCGCCACCGCCATGGGCATCAACGGCTTCCGCGTCAAACTCATCGCCTTCGCCCTCGGCGCCACACTCGCCGGCCTCGCCGGAACCGTCCAAGCACACGTACAGAGCACCGTCGTCCCGGAGATGTACGTCTTCGCCGGCCCCGTACCGCCCAACTCCGCCTTCCTCCTCGCCGCCGTCATCCTCGGCGGCATGGGAACCATCAGCGGACCCCTGATCGGCGCCACCCTCCTGTACATGATCCCCGCCAAGCTGCAGTTCCTCCAGGACTACCAGCTCCTCGGCTTCGGCCTCGCACTCATCCTGCTCATGCGCTTCCGGCCCGAAGGCCTCATCGCCAACCGGCGCGCCCAGCTCGAATTCCACGAGACCGGCCAACTCGACACACCCGAGGGCACCTTGCCCGACTCCGGCGTCGGCACCGTGAAGGCGGGGGCGTGAACGACATGACGACCACCACCAACGAGACCACCCCGGTCCTGGACGCCTCCGGCGTCACCATGCGCTTCGGTGGCCTCACCGCCGTACGCGGCGTCGACCTCAAGGTCAACGCCGGCGAGATCGTCGGCCTCATCGGCCCCAACGGCGCCGGCAAGACCACCTTCTTCAACTGCCTCACCGGCCTCTACGTCCCCACCGAAGGCAAGGTCCGCTACAAAGGCACCGTCCTGCCCCCCAAGCCCCACCTCGTCACCCAGGCAGGCATCGCCCGCACCTTCCAGAACATCCGGCTCTTCGCCAACATGACCGTCCTGGAGAACGTCCTCGTCGGACGCCACACCAGGACCAAGGAAGGCCTCTGGTCCGCCCTCCTGCGCGGACCCGGCTTCAAGAAGGCCGAAGCGGCCTCCCACGCACGCGCCATGGAACTCCTCGAGTTCATCGGCATCGAGGACAAGGCCGACCACCTCGCGCGCAACCTCCCCTACGGAGACCAGCGCAAGCTCGAAATCGCACGCGCACTCGCCAGTGACCCCGGACTCCTCCTCCTCGACGAGCCCACCGCCGGCATGAACCCGCAGGAAACCCGCGTCACCGAAGAACTCATCTTCGCGATCCGCGACATGGGCATCGCCGTCCTCGTCATCGAGCACGACATGCGCTTCATCTTCAACCTCTGCGACCGGGTCGCCTGCCTCGTACAGGGCGAGAAACTCGTCGAAGGCACACCCACCGTGGTCCAGAGCGACGAACGCGTCGTCGCCGCCTACCTCGGCACCCCCTTCGAGGCGGACACCCCCGAGAAGGCCGAGCGCACCACCAGCACCACCAGCACAGAAGGGGAAGACCAGTGACCGCACTGCTCGAGGTCGAGGACCTCAGGGTCGCCTACGGCAAGATCGAAGCCGTCAAGGGAATCTCCTTCACCGTCGAAGCCGGCCAGGTCGTCACCCTCATCGGCACCAACGGCGCCGGCAAGACCACCACCCTCCGCACCCTCTCCGGCCTCCTCAAGCCCTCCGGCGGCCGCATCCTCTTCGAGGGAAAGCCCCTCAACGGCATCCCCGCCCACAAGATCGTGGCACTCGGCCTAGCCCACTCCCCCGAGGGCCGCCACATCTTCCCCCGCCTGACCATCACGGAGAACCTCCAGCTCGGCGCCTTCCTCCGCACCGACAAGGCAGGCATCGAGAAGGACGTCCAGCGCGCCTACGACCTCTTCCCCATCCTCGGGGAACGCCGGAAACAGGCCGCGGGAACCCTCTCCGGCGGCGAGCAGCAGATGCTCGCCATGGGACGCGCACTCATGTCCCAGCCCAAGCTGCTCATGCTCGACGAACCCTCCATGGGCCTCTCCCCGATCATGATGCAGAAGATCATGGAGACCATCGTCGAGCTCAAGGCGTCGGGCACCACGATCCTGCTCGTCGAGCAGAACGCCCAGGCCGCCCTCTCCCTCGCGGACCACGGCCACGTCATGGAGGTCGGCAAGGTCGTCCTCTCCGGCACCGGCGCCGACCTCCTCCACGACGAGTCGGTCCGCAAGGCCTACCTCGGCGAGGACTGAGCACCACGCAGAACCAGAAGGGCCCGCCCCCGGCACTGTCCCGGGGGCGGGCCCTTCCCGTACGTCACGTCCGTGACGGCTACTCGGCCGACTTCTTCTTCTCCTCGGCGTCCTCGATCAACGCCTCCGCCAGCTGCTGCATCGACATCCGGCGGTCCATCGACGTCTTCTGGATCCAGCGGAACGCCGCCGGCTCGGAGAGCCCGTAGTCCGTCTGCAGAATGCTCTTCGCCCGGTCCACCAGCTTCCTGGTCTCCAGCCGCTGCGAGAGATCCGCGATCTCGCTCTCCAGCGCCTTCAGCTCCGCGAACCGTGACACCGCCATCTCGATGGCCGGAACCACGTCGCTCTTGCTGAACGGCTTCACCAGGTACGCCATCGCACCGGCGTCCCGGGCCCGCTCGACGAGGTCGCGCTGCGAGAAGGCGGTGAGCATCAGCACGGGGGCGATGGACTCCTCCGTGATCTTCTCGGCGGCGGAGATCCCGTCGAGGACCGGCATCTTCACATCGAGGATGACGAGGTCCGGCCGATGCTCCCGCGCCAGCTCGACGGCCTGCTGCCCGTCCCCGGCCTCGCCTACGACCGAGTAGCCCTCTTCCTCCAGCATCTCTTTGAGGTCGAGGCGGATGAGCGCCTCGTCCTCGGCGATGACGACACGGGTCGTCAGCGGCGGGACGTGCGACTTGTCGTCGTCGACGGCGTCTACGGGCTGGGGCGACTCGGGGGTGGTCACGGGGCTCCTTGGTATGGGGCAGATACTGCTCCCACGAGCCTACCTAGCTCCTGTAAGGTGGTGACGCGCAGGGCAGCGATGCCCCTTCCTTTCTAAGGCCCCAGTACTCCAATGGTTAGAGAGGCCGCTCTCAAACAGCGGACAGTGTGGGTTCGAATCCCACCTGGGGCACTTTTCCTTCGATTCTAAAGCCGCAGCAAGTCGCGGCTACTTCACGAAATCGTGTGATCACCTCCGGCGATTCGCGCCAACACGTACGCAGCATGCGTCAAAGTCGAGAGCGTGTACGACCTCGACACTCGCAAGCACGCCTTGGCACTCGTCGCTCAGGGCTTCAGCCAGAACTCCGTCAGCAAGCAGACCGGGATCTCCCGAGCTGCCATCCGCTCCTGGCTGCAACGAATAGAGCCCCTCGGATACGACCGGGGCACCGAATGCCCTCGGTGCAGCAACGTCCCGGGACCTCCCGATGATCCTGCCGCGTACTCGTACCTGCTCGGCCTCTATCTCGGCGACGGCTGCATCAGTTCCGCCAAGCGGGGTGTCTACTCCCTCCGCATCGCTTGCGCCGACGCGTGGCCGGGGCTCATCGACGCCTGCGTCGAGGCCGTACAGCGTGCACGACCTGCCAACAAGGTCTGCCGAGTGCGGAGTCAGGGCTGTCAGTACGTTCAAAGCTTCAGCAAACACTGGCCCTGCTTCTTCCCTCAGCACGGGCCAGGAAAGAAGCACAACCGCGATATCACGCTCGAACCTTGGCAACAGCAATTGGTGGACGCCCACCCCTGGGACTTCATCCGCGGCCTCATCCACTCCGACGGCTGCCGGATCATCAACTGGACCACGCGCCTCGTCCGTGGCGAACGAAAGCGCTATGAGTACCCCCGGTACTTCTTCACCAACAAGTCCGACGACATCCGCAAGCTCTTCGCCGACACGCTCACGGCCGTAGGCGTCGAGTGGACCACCCTCGCTCGCGGCAGCGACCCGTTCAACATCTCCGTAGCCCGACGGGCGTCCGTAGCCCTCATGGACGCTCACGTCGGGCCGAAGTACTGACGACCGTCGCCTACTTAGGGCTGTCGTCCTCGCCGATGTGGTGCACCCGTACAAGGTTCGTGGAGCCGGCGACTCCGGGCGGCGAACCGGCCGTGATGACCACGATGTCGCCCTTCTGGCAGCGGCCGATCCGCAGCAGCTCCTCGTCCACCTGCGCCACCATCGCGTCCGTCGACTCCACGTGCGGCCCGAGGAACGTCTCCACGCCCCACGTCAGGTTCAGCTGCGCGCGCGTCGCCTCGTCCGGGGTGAAGGCGAGGAGCGGGATCGGGGAGCGGTAGCGGGAGAGCCGCTTGACCGTGTCGCCGCTCTGGGTGAAGGCCACCAGGAACTTCGCGCCGAGGAAGTCGCCCATCTCCGCCGCCGCGCGGGCGACCGCGCCGCCCTGGGTGCGGGGCTTGTTGCGGTCGGTGAGGGGCGGGAGGCCCTTGGCGAGGATGTCCTCCTCGGCCGCCTCGACGATGCGGGCCATGGTGCGGACCGTCTCGATGGGGTACTTGCCGACGCTGGTCTCGCCGGAGAGCATCACCGCGTCCGTGCCGTCGATGACGGCGTTGGCGACGTCGGAGGCTTCGGCGCGGGTGGGTCGGGAGTTCTCGATCATCGAGTCGAGCATCTGGGTGGCGACGATGACCGGCTTGGCGTTGCGCCTGGCGAGTTTGATGGCGCGCTTCTGGACGATCGGGACCTGTTCCAGGGGCATTTCGACGCCGAGGTCGCCGCGGGCGACCATGATGCCGTCGAAGGCGGCGACGATGTCGTCGATGTTGTCGACGGCCTGGGGCTTCTCGACCTTGGCGATGACGGGGAGGCGGCGGTTCTCCTCGTTCATGATGCGGTGGACGTCGTCGATGTCGCGTCCGCTGCGCACGAAGGAGAGGGCGATGATGTCGGCGCCGGTGCGCAGGGCCCAGCGGAGGTCGTCGATGTCCTTCTCGGAGAGTGCGGGGACGGAGACGGCGACGCCTGGGAGGTTGAGTCCCTTGTGGTCGGAGACCATGCCGCCTTCGATGACGGTGGTGTGGACGCGGGGTCCGTCGACTTCGGTGACTTCGAGGGTGACGCGGCCGTCGTCGATGAGGATGCGTTCGCCGGTGGTGACGTCGGCGGCGAGGCCGTCGTAGGTGGTGCCGCAGGCGGTGCGGTCGCCTTCCATGGGTTCGACGGTGATGGTGAAGTCGTCGCCGCGTTCAAGGAGTACGGGGCCTTCGGCGAAGCGGCCGAGGCGGATCTTCGGGCCTTGAAGGTCGGCGAGGATTCCTACGCTGCGGCCGGTTTCTTCGGAGGCTTTGCGTACGCGGTGGTAGCGCTCTTCGTGTTCGGCGTAGGTGCCGTGGCTGAGGTTGAGGCGGGCGATGTCCATTCCCGCGTCGACGAGTGCCTTGATCTGCTCGTATGTGTCGGTTGCGGGTCCCAGGGTACAAACGATTTTCGCTCGGCGCATGGTTCGAGCCTAGACCTTACCTGTGGGTAGGTATTTGTCTCCGCATGACTACTCAACGGCCTTTGGGTTAAGGGTTATTGCTAACTGTTGAATTGTGCGGCGGGGTGCTCTGATGAGCGTGTGTCGGGTCGTGGTGAGGGGGCGGCGGCGGCTGCCGGTCATCAGATCGAAACCTGTCCGGGGTGTTGCGGGTGGGGGTGGCTGGGCCAGAATCTACGCGCGTTGTTCGCTCGAACGAGGAGTCAAGGATGCCGTTGAACCGTAGGAACTTTCTGGGCCGTTCGGCTGTCGCCGGTGCGGGTGTGGCGCTGGCGGGAGGGGCCGGCGCGGGGACTGCGGCTGCCTCGGAGTCGAGGGGGCGGGGGCATGGGCGTCCGCCGAAGCGGTACTCGTTCACGGTCATGGGGACGACGGATCTGCACGGTAATGTCTTCAATTGGGATTACTTCACCGATCAGGAGTTCGACGACAAGGCGCACAACGATGTCGGGCTGGCGAAGATCTCGACGTTGGTGGATCGGATCCGTGAGGACCGGGGCCGCCGGAACACTCTGTTGATCGATGCGGGTGACACGATCCAGGGCACTCAGTTGTCTTACTACTACGCGAAGATCGATCCGATCACGGCGCGGCGTGGTCCGGTGCATCCGATGGCGCAGGCGATGAACGCGATCGGCTATGACGCGGCGGCGCTGGGGAACCATGAGTTCAATTACGGGATTCCGGTGCTGCGGAAGTTCGAGGAGCAGTGTGATTTCCCGTTGCTGGGTGCGAACGCGCTGGATGCGAAGACGTTGCGGCCGGCGTTCGCTCCGTATGTGATCAAGCGGTTGCGTACGCCGCATGGTCGCGATGTGCGGGTGGCGGTGCTGGGGTTGACGAATCCGGGTATCGCGATCTGGGACAAGGCGCATGTGGGCGGGAAGATGGTGTTTCCGGGTCTTGAGGAGCAGGCGGCGAAGTGGGTGCCGAAGCTTCGTTCGATGGGTGCGGATGTGGTGGTCGTTTCGGCGCATTCGGGTTCGTCGGGGACGTCGTCGTACGGGGATCAGTTGCCGTATGTCGAGAATGCGGCGGGTCTGGTGGCGGAGCGGGTTCCGGGGATCGACGCGATTCTGGTGGGTCACGCGCATGCGGAGATTGCTGAGCATTTCGTGACGAACGAGGAGACGGGGAAGCGGGTCGTTCTCTCGGAGCCGTTGAAGTGGGGGCAGCGGCTGACGTTGTTCGATTTCGACCTGGTGTGGGAGAAGGGCCGTTGGGTGGTCGAGGAGGTCGGTGCTTCGGTGCTGAACTCGAACGTGGTGGAGGAGGATCCGCGGATCACGTCGTTGCTGGGGGATGAGCACACGAAGGTGGTGGCGTATGTGAACCAGGTGATCGGTACGTCGGTGGTGGCGATGTCGACGGCGGATGCGCCGTGGAAGGACGAGCCGGTGATCGATCTGATCAATCTGGTGCAGGCGGAGACGGTGAGGGCGGCGTTGGCCGGTGGGGAGTACGGGGCGTTGCCGGTGTTGTCGCAGGCGGCGTGTTTCTCGCGTACGGCGGGGATTCCTGCGGGTGAGGTGACGATCAGGGATGCGGCGGGGTTGTATCCGTTCGAGAACACGCTGGAGGCGCGGATTCTGACGGGTGCGCAGCTGAAGGATTATCTGGAGTTCTCGGCGGCGTATTACGTGCGGACGGCTGCCGGGGTTCCGGTGGATACGTCGGAGTTGACGAATGCGGACGGGATTCCGGATTACAACTATGACGTGGTGTCGGGTGTGACGTATGAGGTGGATATCGCGAAGCCGGTGGGTGCGCGGATCGTGGGGTTGTCGTTCGAGGGGGCGCCGGTGGATCCGGCGGCGCGGTTCGTGTTCGCGGTGAATAATTATCGGGCGAGTGGTGGCGGTAATTTTCCGCATGTGCCGGGTGCGAAGCAGGTGTGGGCGGATTCCGATGAGATCCGGAACACGATCATCGGGTGGGTGCGGGCGAGGGGTTCGGTGGATCCGGCGGAGTTCGCGTCGGTGGGCTGGCGTCTGACGCGGGATGGTGTGCCCGTGTTCTGACCGGGTTTCGGCAGGTCGTCGGTGTCGCTCGCCCGGGGGTGCGCCCGCGCCTCCGGGTGGGCGCGCCTCCGGGGGTGCGTGCCTTCGGGGGTACGCCCGTGCCTACGGGTGGGCGTACCCCCGGGTGGGCGCCGTGCCTCCGGGTGGGTCGGTTCCCTTGCGTGGTCCGGCCGGTTGTCGTCAGGGTCGTGTCCGTGGGCCGACCAGGTTCTGGTACAGGGCCTTTCGTTCCGCGGAGCCGTCCTCGGTCTCCGCCAGCGCGGCGTCCCATTGCGCTTTGATGTCGTTCAGGAAGGTGCGCCAGTCGCCGTCGGTGCCCATTTCCCCGAGTTCGACGAGGCGTTCGTTCTTGCTGAGGCCGCCGGAGCCGATTTTGTCGCCCTTGTGGCCGTGCAGGATCGATTCGGGGTTTGCGGTGGCTTCGGTGGAGCGGAAGTCGTGCTTGTAGCCGACGGGGCTGGTGGCGTGGGGGGCGAGGGTTTCGATGCCGATCTGGAGCGAGCCGTCCTTCTTCGTGGTCGGCCGGTGGTGGACCAGCAGCATGTGTCCGTAGGACCCGTTCGGCAGGACTACGTCGCCGTTCCAGTCCTTGGAGCCGAGGCCGCCGCCGGAGATGTTCTGTCCCCAGAGGTCGGGGCGGTCGTTGAGGGAGACGACGTTGGTGAGTGATGCCATGAGGCCGCCCTTCTCCTTGAAGGTGCCGCGTTTGCCGTCCTTGTTCTCTCCGATGGAGGTGCGGTGGGTGGCGAAGCCGCGGTCGACGACGTCGCCGGCGCGGGTGTCTGTTCGGTCGTCCTGGGTGACGCCCAGGAAGTTCGGGAGGGAGTAGGCCGCTTCGTCCTTGGAGCTCAGGGCGGGGATGCGGATGTTGACGCGTCCGCCGTGGGCGAGGGCGCGGATGACGTCCTTCTCGTAGTCGGCCGCGTGTTCCCCGGCTTTGGGGTCGTACAGTTTCAGCCCGTTCTGCAGGATGAGCAGCACCTTGGTGAGCATCTCGCGGGCTCGCGCGTCTTTCGCCTTGTTGTCCGGTGTTGTGCTGTCGCCGTTGCCGGCGGTCGTCGTGGGGTGCAGGCGTCCGGGTGCGATCCCTGCGGGGTGGAGGGTGTCGATGGCTGTGACCCGGATCTGTTGGTCGCGTTCGTTCTCCAGGTCCTGTTTCTCTTCCGGCGAGGTGCCGGGTGCTTTGGTGCGCATGAACCGGCCGAGCGTGTAGGCAGGTGAGTTCGGCGTTTCCTGGCCTGCTTCGCGCAGGGTGGGGTGGTTGGCGCGGACGGCGAGGGTGGCGACGAGCACGCGTTTGCCGGCGGGTAGTGTCAGCCAGTCGTCGAGGCGGCCCTTGGTGTAGGTCTCGGCTTGTTCGTAGGTGCCGATGCCGACTTTTTCGAGCCACTGCGCGTTTGCCTCGGAGAGGTGCCTGATGTCGTTCAGGTCCTGGTCGTTGAACGCTTCGCCGCGCATCACCCGCCGGTCGAGGACTCTTCTGAGGCGGGCCGGTCCTTCGGTCATCCATTGTTCGGGGATCCAGGTGCCCGGTGCGAAGACGTTCTTCTTGGTCTTCTTCTGGACTGTGTTCTGTTCGATCGAGTGGCTCAGGCGGGCGATGGTCTCCGCGTCCTTGTCCTGCTGCGCGGGCTGCTCGGCGGCCGGCTCCTGGGGGGTGGTGCTCTGGTGCGCTCGCTGGACGGGCGTCGGGGCGGCGTGGGTGCGGCTGCGCTCCGTGTGGCCGTGCTCCGTGTGGTCGTGCTGCGAGGGATCGTGCTCGGCGGGCAGGCGCTGGACGGGGGTGCCCATGACGTGGTCGGCGACGGCGACGGCCCGGCGTTCGCCTTCGTCACCGGGGTCGGAGATGTTCAGGCCCGCGCCGTTGTCGGTGCCGGGTACGGGTCCCGCCGCCTGATCGAGGGTGTGTGCGAGTTCGTGTGCCCAGTCCTTCCTGGACATCCCGCCGCCGTCGACGATGTGCGCGCCGCTGGTGAAGGCTTTGGACTCGACCGCGGCGGCGGCCCGCTGTGCCACGGGCCCGTCGTGTACCTGTACGCCGCTGAAGTCGGCGCCGCCGAAACGTTGTTCCATCTCGCCGCGCAGTCCGGGGGCGAGGGGTCTCGACGGTGACCGCAGGACCTCGTCCACCGCGGTGCGTTGTACGTGGGTCCGGTCGGGGGTTTCGGTCTCCGGGCCGGCTGCGGCGGGCGGCGAGGTGGTTCCGGCTGCGGCCACGCGCTGCAGGTGGCGCACCCAGGCGGGGCTCATGGTCGTCGGCGGCTGTCTCCGGGGCGTGGTGCTCGGTGTGCGTTCGCCGGCCTTCCGGTGCTCCCGATCGGTGGAGTGCACAGGTGGTCCTCTTTCGCGACTGGGGTGCCTTGCCTACCCGTTGTAGGTGACGGTCTCGCGAGGGGGAAGGTCCTGGAGGGCAGTGTCCGGTGTTTCCGGGGCCTTGTTCCGGGGGGCTGTCGGTTTTCCCAGCATGCGTAGGACGGCGGTGTTTCCGGCTGTGCGCTGGAGGTGGGTCAGGCGGGCGGCCACGGAGGTTTCCGGGGCGGACTGTGCGATCTGTTTGTCCGCGTCGCCGGGTTTCTTGTGCGGTGCTCCGGTCGTGGCCGTCGTACCTTCCGTCGCGTCGTCCTTCACCGTGCTCCACCGCATCGTGCTCGTCCTGTGTCGTCCGGTCGGCCTGTCCGGTGGACCGGCCGGTTTGTGTGCACGGTCCTGGGGGACAGCGTGCACGCATGTGGGTAACGGCGCGCGGGGTTCAGTGATTCCGGTGTGTGGGTTGGGTGGTGGGGGTGGTCGGGCCGCTCTGCCCGGGTACGGCAGCGGTGGCGGGTTCGGTGTCGGGGGTGAGGCCGAAGGTGGTGAAGGCGGTGCGTCGTGGGAGGGGGTAGGGGGTGGTGCCGGTGAGGTTGTTGAGGATGGTGGCGCTGCGCCAGGCGGCGAGTCCGAGGTCGGGTGCGCCGACTCCGTGGGTGTGGCGTTCGGCGTTCTGTACGTAGATGTTGCCGGTGAGGGCGGGGTCGAGGTCGAGGCGGAAGTCGGTGTGGATGCGGGGGCGTCCTTGGGTGTCGCGGCGGATGTGGGGGGCGATGCCGGTGAGGAGGGTGTCGAGGGGGCGTTCGCGGTAGCCGGTGGCGAGGACGACGGCGTCGGTGGTGAGGCGGCTGCGGGTGGCTTGTTGGGTGTGTTCGAGGTGGAGTTCGATGCGGGTTCCGCTGTCGGTGGGGCGGTTCGCGGTGCGGACGCTGACGCCTGGGGTGAGGGTGGCGTCGGGCCAGCCTCCGTGGAGGGTGCGGCGGTAGAGCTCGTCGTGGATGGCGGTGATGGTGTCGGTGTCGATGCCTTTGTGGAGTTGCCATTGTTGGGGGACGAGGGTGTCGCGTACGTGTTCGGGGAGTGCGTGGAAGTAGTGGGTGTAGTCGGGGGTGAAGTGTTCGAGGCCGAGTTTTGAGTACTCCATGGGTGCGAAGGCCTGGGTGCGGGCGAGCCAGTGGATTCTTTCTGTGCCGTGGGGGCGGGCGCGGAGGAGGTCGAGGAAGATTTCGGCGCCTGACTGGCCGGAGCCGATGACGGTGATGTGGTCGGCCCGGAGGAGTTCTTCGCGGTGGTGGAGGTAGTCGGCGGAGTGGATGACGGGGATGCCGGGGGTTGCGGCGAGGGGGCGGAGGGGTTCGGGGATGAAGGGTGCGGTGCCGACGCCGAGGGCGATGTGGCGGGTGTGGGTGCGGCCGAGGGCTTCGGGTTCGCCGTCGGGGTCGAGTCGGGTGTGGTCGACTTCGAAGTGGGAGTGGTCGGGGTTCCAGCGGATGGCGTCGACGTGGTGGTTGAAGTGGATGGTGGGGAGTTGTTCGCTGACCCAGCGGCAGTAGGCGTCGTATTCGGCGCGGTGGATGTGGAACTGCTCGGCGAAGTAGAAGGGGTAGAGGCGGTCGCGGGTGCGGAGGTAGTTGAGGAAGGTCCAGGGGCTGGTGGGGTCGGCGAGGGTGGTGAGGTCGGCGAGGAAGGGGACTTGGAGGGTGGCACCTTCGATGAGGAGGCCGGGGTGCCAGTGGAACGCGGGGCGTTGTTCGTAGAAGGCGGTGGTGAGGGGGCGGGTGCCGGGGGTGGTGGGGATGCCGTCGGTGAGGGCGGCGAGGGAGAGGTTGAAGGGGCCGAGTCCGATGCCGACGAGGTCGTGGGTCCGGTTGTCTTCGGGGGTGGTCCGGTCGGTCATCGGGGGGTGCTTCCTTCCGTCGTGGTGCAGGTGTGGGTGCGGGTGACGAGGGTGAGGAGGCGTCGGAGGTCGTCGGGGGTGGTGTGGGGGTTGAGGAGGGTGGCTTTGAGCCAGAGGCGGTTGCCGGTTCGGGCGCGGCCGAGTACGGCGTGTCCTTGGTGGAGGAGGGTGCGGCGGATGGTCGCGACGGTGGTGTCGTCGGTGTGGGTGGGGCGGAAGAGGACGGTGCTGATGGTGGGGCGGTCGTAGAGCTCGAGGGTGGGGTCTTCTTCGATGAGGTCGGCGAGGTGGTGGGCGGTGGCGATGGTGCGGTCGATGAGGTCGGCGAGTCCGTCGCGGCCGAGTGCTTGGAGGGTGACGGCGATTTTGAGGGCGTCGGGTCGGCGAGTGGTGCGGAGGGAGCGGCCGAGGAGGTCGGGCAGGCCGGCGTCGGTGTCGTCGTCGGCGTTGAGGTAGGGGGCGTGGTGGTGGAGGGGGTCGAGGTCGTGGTGGTGGGGGACGGCGAGGATGCCGGCGGAGGCGGGTTGCCAGCCGAGTTTATGGAGGTCGAGGGTGACGCTGTGGGCGCGGTGGAGGCTGCGGAGGGTGTGGCGGTGGGTGGGGCTGAAGAGGAGGGGGCCGCCGTAGGCGGCGTCGATGTGGAGGTCGGCGCCGTGGGTGGTGGTGAGGTCGGCGATGTCGGTGAGGGGGTCGATCTGGCCGGTGTCGGTGGTGCCTGCGGTGGCGGTGACGAGGAGGGGGCCTGGGGTGTGGGTGAGGGCGTCGTGGAGTGCGGTGGGGTTCATGACGCCGGTGGGGGCGGGGATGACGACGGGGCGGGGGAGGCCGAGGAGCCAGGCCGCGCGGGCGATGCTGTGGTGGGCGTTGGCGGCGCAGATGGTCTGTACGGGGCCGTGGCGTTCGCGGGCGAGGAGGAGGGCGAGTTGGTTGGCTTCGGTGCCGCCGGTGGTGACGAGGGCGTCGGGGTGGGGGGTGTGGGGGTAGATCTCGGCGGCGAGTGCGGTGGTGAGGGCGGTTTCGAGGGCGGAGGCCGCGGGGGCCTGGTCCCAGGAGTCCATGGAGGGGTTGAGGGCCGATGCGGCGAGGTCGGCTGCTGCGGCGAGGGCGAGGGGTGGGGTGTGGAGGTGGGCGGCGCAGTGGGGGTGGGCGGGGTCGGCGGCGCCTTCGGTGAGTGCGGTGACGAGGGTGCGGAGTGCGTGGTGGGCGCCGGTGCCGTGGTCGGGGATGAGGGGGCCGGTGGCGTGGTGGAGGTTTTCGGTGACGGTGTGGGGACCGCCTGCGGGGAGGGGGCCGTTGCGTCGGGTGGCGCCGTCGTGGAGTGCGGTGAGGACGGTGTCGATGAGGGGGCGCAGGTGGGCGGGGCCGGTGGTGCCTCCGGCGAGGGGCGGGGTGGGCATGGGTGGTGTGGTCCTTCGGGGGTGCGGGGGCGGTGGTGCCAGCCTGTCCGGATCGCGGAGGGGGCGGCCGAGTAGCCCAACGATCTGGACCCGAAAGGGGTACTGCGGTTCGGTGTGGGGGTGTTGGAGGCCGTGCGACTGGTATGGGCGTTCGCTGTTCGTACGGCTGTGCCCGGCCCTTCTCGGTGAGGTGAGGTGAGGGGGCCGGGCACGGTGGTGTGGGTGGTGGGGTGTCGGTCAGTGGGCGGCGCGTACGGCGAGGGCGCGGCGGAGGTCGTCGAGCTGGTCGGTGAGTTTGCGGCGGAGGGCCGGGGTGAGCGCGGGGTCGTCGAGGGCCTGTTCGCCGAGGTGGAGGCTGTCGGGGTCGATGGCGTGGGTGGGGAAGGCGTGGCGTCCGGCGGCTTCGGCGATGGCGGGGCCGCGGCGTGCGGCGAGGGCGATGGCGTCGGGGTAGTAGCGGGCGGTGTAGGGGTGGAGGAGTTCGCTCTGTTCGGGTTGCCAGAAGCCCTGGGCGGTGGCGGTGAAGAGGTAGTTGGACAGGGTGTCGTCGCTGAACATGGCGTGCCAGGCCGCTGCTTTGGCTTCGGGGGTGGGGAGGGCGGCGCGGCAGCGGGCGGCGCCTTCCTGTCCGGTGGCGCTGGGGTCCTTGTCGAGTTCCTGGGCGATGGTGGTTTCGTCGGTGGCGCCGAGGACGGCGAGGCGGGTGAGGATGCGCCAGCGGAGTTCGGGGTCGAGTTCGGGTCCGCCGGGGACGGTGCCTTCGCGGAGCCAGTCCTGGATGGCGTCGGGCTGGGTGGCGGCGTCGATGAAGTGGCGTACGGCGGTGAGGCGGAGTCCGGGGTCGGGGTTTGCGGGTGTGGTGGTGCCGGTGCCTTGTTCCCAGTCCTTGGCGGTGAGTCCTTCGGTGCGGCGGAGGAGGTCGCGGCAGAGGGAGGTGAGGGTGGCGAGGGCGGTGGGCCGGTCCTCGGGTGGGAGGTATCGGTCGGCGATGTGGGTGGCGGCGAAGCCGAGGACGCCTTGGACGAGGGCGAGGTCGGTTTCGTGGGGGAGGTGGGTGCGGGCGGCGGTGAGGTGGACGGTGGGGTGGAGTTCGCCGTCGCGGACCATGTCGCGGGTGGTGTTCCAGAGCAGGGCGCGGGTGAGGGGGTCGGGGATGCCGGAGAGGTGGGTGAGGGCGGTGTTCCAGGAGTCGGGGTCGAGGCGGATCTTGGCGTAGGTGAGGTCGTTGTCGTTGAGGACGACGAGGTCGGGGCGGCCGCCGGGCTGAGTGGTGAGGGCGTCGTCCTGGGGGATGTCGAGGTCGAAGCGGCGGCGCAGGGTGAGCTGGTCGGTGCCGGTCTGGGTGTCGAGGCTGTGGTCGTAGGTGCCGACGGTGATGCGGTGGGGGCGGTTGCCGGTGTGGTCGACGGTGAGGTTCCAGCTGTTGCCGGTGTTCTCGACGTGGGCGGTGAGGGTGTCGATGCCGGTGGTGCGGAGCCAGGTGGCGGCCCAGGTGTGGACGTCGCGGTCGGTGGTGGTGGCGAGGTTGTCGATGAAGTCGGCGAGGGTGGCGTTGGCGAATTTGTGCCGGGCGAAGTGGGTGTTGATGCCTGCGAGGAAGTCCTTCTCGCCGAGCCAGGCGACGAGTTGGCGGAGGGCTGAGGCGCCCTTGGCGTAGGAGATGCCGTCGAAGTTGAGGAGGGCGGAGGCGGTGTCGGGGACGACGTGGGGGTCGGGGGCCACGGGGTGGGTGGTGGGGCGTTGGTCTGCGTCGTAGCCCCAGCTCTTGCGGGAGACGCCGAAGTCGGTCCAGGTGTCGGTGAAGCGGGTGGCTTCGGTGAGGGTCTGGTAGCCCATGTATTCGGCGAAGGACTCGTTGAGCCAGATGTCGTCCCACCAGGTGAGGGTGACGAGGTCGCCGAACCACATGTGGGCCATCTCGTGGGCGATGACCACGGCGCGGGTCTGGCGTTCGGTGTCGGTGACGGCGGAGCGGTAGATGTATTCGTCGCGGAAGGTGACGAGTCCGGGGTTCTCCATGGCGCCGGCGTTGAATTCGGGGACGAATGCCTGGTCGTAGGAGTCGAAGGGGTAGGGCTCGTCGAATTTCTCGTGGTAGCGGTCGTAGCAGGCGCGGGTGATGCCGAGGATCTCGTCGGCGTCGGCGTCGAGGTGGGGTGCGAGGGAGCGGCGGCAGTGGATGCCGAAGGGGAGGCCGGCGTGGTGGGTGGTGACCGAGTGCCAGGGGCCTGCGGCGACGGCGACGAGGTAGGTGGAGATGGGTGGGGTGGGGGCGATGGTCCATCGGCCGTCGTCGGCCCGGGTGGTGGTGCCGTTGCCGAGGACGGTCCAGCCTTCGGGTGCGGTGACGGTGACGTCGAACACCGATTTGAGGTCGGGTTGGTCGAAGGCGGCGAAGACGCGCTGGACGTCGTCCAGGAAGAGCTGGGTGTAGACGTAGGTTTCGCCGTCGGCCGGGTCGGTGAAGCGGTGCATGCCTTCGCCGGTGCGTGAGTAGCGCATGGTGGCGTGGACGGTGAGTTCGTGGGGGCCGGCGGTGAGGCGGTCCAGCGGGTAGCGGTTGCCGTCGAGGCGTTCGGGGTCCAGTGGTTGTCCGTCGAGGCGGAGTGAGCGCAGGGTTTCCGGCTTGATCTCGACGAATGTGTCTCCGGCCGTGTGGGCGGTGAACCGGATGGCGGTCCTGGAGTCGAAGGTGTCCTCGCCCGTGGTGAGGTCGAGGCCGACCGTGTACCGGTGTACGTCGAGGAGTCGGGCGCGGGTCTGCGCTTCGTTGCGCGTCAGTACGGACATGGCGCCCATGCTGCCGTACGGGTCCGGAACTGTGGAGGAACGTTCTCGCAGGGCTGACGGCCGGGGTGGGGGTGTGGTGTCCCGTTCCGCTGCTCCTCGTCCGCTTCGTCTCGGTGGGGAGGCCACGGGGTGGAATCTTCCCTCGACAACCCCTCCGATGGCCACCTTTGTACACTTTTCAGCAATTTTCAGGGGCGAAATTTGGCCAAGAAGTAAAGCGACCCTAAAGTCACATCTCACACCCCCCCTCCACTCGATCCACACATCAGGGAGCTGCCTGCCCATGCAAGGCACGATCGATGGTTTCAGCTACGGTGCGGTGACCCCGGTGGTCGCGTACCTGATGGCCTGTCTGGGCGGTGCGCTGGGGTTGCGCTGCACCATCCGCACTCTCCGCACCTCCAGTTCCTGGAAGCCCGGCTGGCTCGCGCTCGGCGCCGCTTCCATCGGCTCGGGCATCTGGACGATGCACTTCGTCGCCATGATCGGCTTCGACGTGGCGGAGGCCCCGGTCACGTACGACCTCCGGCAGACGGTCCTGAGTCTCGTGGTGGCGGTCGTGGTGGTCGGTGTGGGTGTCTTCGTCGTGGGGTACCGGGGGGCGACCCGACTGACGCTGGTGTCGGCGGGCCTGGTCACCGGACTCGGTGTCGCGGCGATGCACTACATCGGCATGGCGGGGATGCGGTTGAACGGCCGGATCGAGTACGACACCGTGGCCGTCGTCCTCTCCGTCGTGATCGCCGTCGTCGCCGCGACGGCCGCGCTCTGGGCCGCCGTGTCGGTCCATGGCTTCCTGGCGAGCCTCGGGGCCAGCCTGGTCATGGGCGTCGCGGTCACCGGCATGCACTACACGGGCATGAGCGGCATCGCCGTGCATCTGCACGCCGACAGCTCCACGGCGATCGCGGGTGACGCCGCGACCTCGATCATGCTGCCGCTGCTGATCGGGCCGATGACGTTCCTCCTGCTCGCCGCCGTCGTGGTGATGTTCGACCCGCTCCTCGTCCTGGGCGAGGGTGAGTGGTCCACGCCTGCCGCCGGAGGGCAGCGGCCGGCGGGCCGGCCCTCGGCACGGCAGGAGACCCCGGCGGATCCGTGCCGCGGCGGGCCCGGCGCTTCCGGGTCGTCGTACCCTCCACAGTCGTCCCGGGACCCGTCTCCCTGGTGACGCGCCGGGGCCCCTCGTCAGGCCCTGGGAGCCCCGGTCTCCCCTGCCGACTCCTCCGCGATGCGCTCGTGGTGCCGGATGACCTCGGCCACGATGAAGTTCAGCAGTTTCTCCGCGAACCCGGGATCCAGCCTGGCGCTCTCCGCGAGCTGCCGCAGGCGGGCGATCTGACGGGACTCGCGCGCGGGGTCGGCCGGGGGCAGGTGGTGTGCGGCCTTGAGATGGCCCACCTGCTGGGTCGCCTTGAAACGTTCGGCGAGCATGTGGACGACTGCGGCGTCGATGTTGTCGATGCTCTCGCGCAGCCGGTTCAGTTCCGCTCGTACGGACTCGTCGATGTCGCTCGTGGTCATGGTCGACGAGCCTAGCGGGAGCCGCGGGGGGACGGGTTCACCGGCGGGCCTCCGGTCATGCGGACGGTGACGAGGTCCGGGCCGGTGCCGGAGGGCGTCGGGAGTTCGAGGGTGGACCGGGCCCGGGGGCACCCGTCAGGACGGGTGCCCCCGGGGAGGTGCTGGGGTGCTCCCGGTCAGAGGGTCGCGGCCGCCGACGCGATGGCGGAGGCGAACGTCGACACCTGGGTGTAGACGCCGGGGTAGCCGGGTCGGGCGCAGCCTTCGCCCCAGCTGACGATGCCGACCTGGATCCAGGCTCCGGCGTTGTCCTTGCGGAACATGGGCCCGCCGGAGTCGCCCTGGCAGGTGTCCACGCCGCCGGCGCTGACGTATCCGGCGCAGATCTCCTGGGCGGCCACGAGGTCGCTGCCGTAGGCCTGCTGGCAGGTGGCGTCGGAGACGAACGGGACGGTGGCCTTGAGGAGGTAGCGCTGCTGGCCGCCCCCTTCGGTGGCGGCGCCCCAGCCGGCGACGGTGAAGGTGCCGGTGTCGTAGGCGGTGGTGGTGGCGATCTTCAGGGTGGGCTGGTTGATGGGCTGGGCGAGTTTGATCAGCGCCCAGTCCTTGCCGACCCCGTTGTAGCCGGGTGCCTGGAGGACCTTGGTGGAGCGGACCTTGACGGCGGAGGACGACTGGAGGTCGACGACTCCGGCGGTGGCGGTGATGGAGGTGTTGTTGCCGGATCCGCTGACGCAGTGGGCGGCGGTGAGCACGACGGTGGGGCTGTAGAGGGCGCCGCCGCAGCCCATGGAGAGCCGGACCATGAAGGGGAACTCCCCCTGGGCGGCGCGGGTTCCGCCGACGACGGGCGCGGGGGCCGCGGTGGCGCTCGACGGCTGGAGGCTGAGGGTGGCGAGGGCCACCGCGGCTATGACGGAACATCTCTTGAGGGTGCGCAGAAGCTGCTTCACTGACGGTGCCTGCTTTCGGGTGGGGGGTCGGGACGGGTGCTGACGCAGGCGTGCGGGGGTGCGTGTCCTGGTCAGGGGCACAGGCCGACAGCTTTCGACATGTCCCCGACAAGGGCGATCCGATTATCGGGAAGCGTTCACCGCTGCCACAAGGCAGGGTTTCCGGCCAAGATCATGTACCGGGCGGCCCGACCGCGGGCCCGTCGTGGGCGAGGTCGTAAGGTGAAGGTTCCGTTGAAACGCCAGCCATGGGGGTCCGGACGTGAGCGACGGCAGCAACGGCGGCGGTCCGGTCGTCCACGGGTTCCCGCACCTCGACGCGGTCCGGTCCTCGATCACCGCGCTCTACCGGCGCCTCTCCCCCGACGGTGTACGCGCCTATGCCGCGAGCCTCGCCCCTGCCGACGCCGCCTTCTCCGACGTGGACGACCTCCATCCCGGCGCGCAGCGGGTGGCCGGGGCCCTGGTGGAACACCTGAGGCTGCCGCAGGCCCGCATCGTCGTCGGCTTCCGGCGGATGGAACACGCCGCGAGCGTCGAACTCACCGCCGGGCCCGAGTACTTCATCGAGCTCAACGACCGTTTCCGTACACACCGCAGGGACATCGGAGCCGCGCTGGCGCACGAGATCACCCATGTCCTGCTGCACCGGCTGGGACTGGAACTCCCCGGCACCCGCGACAACGAGATCCTCACGGACACCGTGACGGCCTATCTCGGTACGGGCTGGCTCCTGTTGGACGCGTTCCGTCAGGACGCGGTCTCCAGTCAGAAGCTCGGCTATCTCACGCCCGAGGAATTCGGGTACGTACTCGCCAAGCGCGCACTGGTCTTCGGCGAGGACCCGTCCGTGTGGTTCACCAGCCCCCAGGCGTACACGGCGTACACCAAGGGCCGGGCCGAGGCGCTGCGCGACCTGCGGCGGCCACCGCTGACAGCCGCGGGGTGGGCGGGCAGGCGCCGTTACGCCACGGACCGGCGGAACGCCGGGGACCACCCGGGCGCCGCTCCCGATCCGTCCCTGCCGTACGCCTTCGAGGCCGGCGCGGACGGGCTCCGGGTCTCCTTCGCCTGCCCCGTCTGCCACCAGCGCGTACGGGTCCCGGTCCGGGGAAGGACACGGGCGCGGTGCGGGCTGTGCCGCACCGTCCTGGAGTGCGACACCTGAGGAACCGGCCCGTACCCCGCAGGTCGTAGGGTCGGTGTATGACGAATGGTCCGGTTCGGGGCGCGAGCAGCCTCTTCGAGGCGCTGTACGACGACGATGACGCCGTCGTGCGGGCGCTCCGGGCGGGCGCGTCCGCCGAGTCCCGCGACGAGGAGGGGACGACCGCGCTGTATCTGGCGTCCGTGCAGGACCTGCCCGGCGCGGTGCGGATACTGCTGGCCGCCGGAGCGGACCCGAACCGGGCGAGCGGCCCGGAGGCCGGCGATCTGCCGTTGTGCGGGGCGGCGTGCGGCGGCCATGCGGAGGTCGTGGGGGCGCTCCTGTCCGCCGGGGCCGAACCCGACCTGAGCGAGGAGTTCGGCTTCACCGCGCTGCGCTGGGCGGCGGGGCTCGGACACGCACGGGTCGCGGAGGCCCTTCTCGCCCACGGGGCGGACCCGAGCCTGCCCGGCCCGCAGGGCGAGGTCCCGCTGGTGGTCGCGGCCGGGCGGGGATCGGTGCACACCGTACGGGCGTTGCTCCGGCACGGCGCCCGCGGCCTGTCCCCCGCGCTGGACGAGGCCAGGCGCATGCTCACGGTGGACGTGGAGCAGGAGTTGCGGGACGGACTGCGGCGGCTGTACGGGGACGAGGGCCACGAGCGTGCGGTGCGCCGAACACCGGTGGACGGCGGGGTGACCGTCACGGTCGAACTGCTGCGGGACGGGGAGCCGTTCGCGTCCCAGGACCTGCAGACGGGACACGGGGCGATCGCGACGCTCCTGGAGAACGAGCTGGGCCTGCGGGCCCCGTTCGAGGAGCTGGCCGTCCGGGCGCTGCGGGGCGGGGGCCCCGGGCTGGACAACTGGCTGGTGGCGGTCGGGACGCTGTGGCTGCGTGGCGACGAGGAGACGTTCCAGGCCGCTGCGGCCTGGACGGCGGACGCCGATCCGCTGCGGCGGGCGTTCGGTGTGGAGGTGCTGGCGCGGCTCGGGTTCGGCACCGGCGGCCGGCCGTTCGCCGACCGGGCGGTTCCGCTGCTGCGGGAGTCGGCCGGGTCCTCGGACCCGGCGACGGCCGAGGCGGCGGCACGGGCACTCGACCGTTACGTGGGCGTGCCCGGGGAGTGACGGGAGGAGCGGTGACCGGCAGGGGCCGGTCACCGCTCCTTCTGGTTACGCTGCCCGGCGGCCACGGCCGGGGGCACTGCCACGCCCGGTACCGCCGGCCCGGCCGGCGCCGGCGCCACGGGCGGATCCGCCCGCGCCGCCGGCACCACGGGCCGCACCACCGCCGGCTCCGCCGCGGGCCGCGCCGCCCGCCGCGGCGCCGGTGCCCGCACCTGTTCCCCCGCGTCGGCCGCGGCCCCGGCTGCCCGCGCGGAAGGATCCGCCGGCCGCCGGGCCGGAGCCCTGACTTCCGCCGCGCGTACGCGGCTTGGGCTGCGTCGGCTGCGGCACCTCGATGACGATCGCCACGCCCGACGGCTCACGGGCCCCCGTGATCCGGCTGAGCTCCTCGTCACTGGACTTGATCCGGGTGGTGCGCGGCGCGATGCCCGCGTCCTGCATCAGCCGGGTCATCTCGCGCTTCTCCTCGGGCAGCACGAGCGTGACGACGCTGCCGGACTCACCGGCGCGCGCGGTGCGCCCGCCACGGTGGAGGTAGTCCTTGTGGTCGGTCGGCGGGTCCACGTTCACGACCAGGTCCAGGTCGTCGATGTGAATGCCCCGGGCGGCGACGTTCGTCGCCACGAGCGCGGTGACCTCGCCGGTCTTGAACTGGTCCAGCGTCCGGTTGCGCTGCGGCTGCGACCGGCCGCCGTGCAGGGCCGCGGCCCGTACCCCGCTGGCGAGGAGCCGCTTGGCGAAGCGGTCCGCGGCACGCTTGGTGTCCACGAACATGATCACCCGGCCCTCGCGGGCGGCGATCCGGGTGGCGACGGCCTTCTTGTCCGTCTCGTCCGCCACGTGCAGCACGTGGTGCTCCATGGTGGTGACGGCGCCGGCCGACGGGTCGACCGAGTGCACGACCGGGTCGGTGAGGAACATCTTGACCAGCCGGTCGATGTTCTTGTCGAGGGTCGCGGAGAAGAGCATCCGCTGTCCGTCGGGTTCGACCTGCTTGAGCAGGGCGACGACCTGCGGCATGAAGCCCATGTCGGCCATCTGGTCGGCTTCGTCGAGGACGGTGATCGACACCTGGTCGAGTCGGCAGTCACCGCGCTCGATGAGGTCCTTGAGCCGGCCCGGCGTGGCGACGAGCACCTCGGCGCCTCGGCGCAGCGCTCCGGACTGCCTGCTGATCGACATGCCGCCGACGACGGTGGCGACGCGCAGGTTCACGGCGGTGGCGTACGGGGTCAGGGCGTCGGTGACCTGCTGGGCGAGCTCGCGGGTCGGGACGAGGACGAGGACCAGCGGGGCGTGCGGCTCGGAGCGGCGTCCGGCGGTGCGGGCGAGCAGGGCCAGGCCGAAGGCCAGGGTCTTGCCGGAGCCGGTGCGGCCACGGCCGAGGATGTCCCGGCCGGCCAGCGAGTTCGGCAGGGTGGCGCCCTGGATGGGGAAGGGGTCGGTCACACCCTGTGCGGCGAGGGTCTTCAGCAGCGCGGCGGGCATGTCCAGGTCGGCGAACGCGTCGACGGCGGGCAGCGCGGGGGTCAGGGTCTCCGGCAGGGCGAACTCGCCGCCCTGGGCGGGCGCGGACCTGCGGCGGGCCGGTGCCTTGCCGGATCCTCGAGTGTTCGTCTGTGCCCGGTCCGTACCGCGCCCCTTTATCGGGCGGCTACGGGTCGGTCGGTCCTGGCGTTCGGAGCGGGTCATACGGAATTGCCCTCCTGGGGGATTCCTGGGGTTACTGCCGACTGCTGTGGACTGCGTGATGTGCGCCCCAGGATGCAAGCACATTGCAGATGTCCCGTTCGGTGGGCCGAACCGGGAAAGGAGGAGTCGGAAACAGCACAAACCGGGGCCCGCACCTTCACGGTGCGGGCCCCGGTCGCGAGGTACGCGTCCGGCAATTAGGCCGGGACGATGTTCTCCGCCTGCGGGCCCTTCTGGCCCTGCGTGACGTCGAAGGAGACCTTCTGGCCCTCCTGGAGCTCACGGAAGCCCTGGGTGGCGATGTTCGAGTAGTGGGCGAAGACGTCGGCGCCGCCGCCGTCCTGCTCGATGAAGCCGAAGCCCTTTTCCGAGTTGAACCACTTCACGGTTCCAGTAGCCATGTCATTCTCCTAAAAGAGGTGCAGTGCCGGAAATCCGCACTTTACGAATTCCAAGTCGCCGCATTGAGCCCCATCCGGAGAAAGCCGGAAAACAATAAAGCGCCTGAGGAGGGTTCCCGTCAGGCGCACATAATGTTCATGGGTACCAAAACTGCAACTCGGCAACCGTAGCACGTTCTGTCGGCGGGCGGCAGGTCCGTCGGCCCCGGCGCGTCGGAAAATCCCCTGACCAGCGCGCCGCCGGGGATCGTTCACGGTGGGTTCCGGCCTCGTTCCGGGATGCTTCCCGCCCTGTTCCCCCATGGGCTCAGGGCTCTTCGTCGGCTCGCGGAGAACGGCGTTCCGTCATCCGGCCGGGGACAGCGCGCACGACCGGCCGGTTCACCTGATTGCCGTAGCGGCGCCGCCACGGGCCGCGCGGTGTGGGCGGCCGATCGCGCGGCCGGGGTTACGCCGAACGGGCGTCACGACTCGCGGACCGGGCTTTCGTCGCCCTTCCTGCGCAGCGTCCGCAGCGGGTGTCCGGGGCGCCAGAGCTGGAGGACGATGTCCTCACCGTCGATCCCGGTGCGGACCACCTCCGTGGGGTCCGCACGGAAGAGGAGGTAGGGCTCCGGCGGGGTCACCTCCTCGGCGAAGCGGGCCCGCACGGCGTCGTCGGTGACCTCCACCGCCCGCCCGGAGACGCGGACGTCGCCGTCGGCCATCTCCGCGTCAGGCCCCGGGTTGGCCTGGAGTGCGAAGCGCGGGTCGCGCCGCAGGTCGAGTGCCTTGCGCGAGTTCGGCATCATCCCGAGCCAGAGCGTGTCCATCCGGAAGTTCACCTCCAGGCCGGTGACCCGGGGGGAGCCGTCCACGCGCAGGGTCGCGAGGACGTGATGCCTGTACTGCTGGAACCGCTTCTGCACGGTGACGGCGAAGGCGGGCTCCGCCGTGCGGAAGGCCTGCCAGGAGCTGGGTGTCACGTTCGGTGTCATGGGTTCCATCGAACCCGGAAATCAGGACATCTTCTGTCGTACTTCCTCGGACTTCACCGGTTCGGTCCCACGAACCCCTGGGCGCGGGCCGCCGCCAGCCAGTGCGGGAACTCGGCGACGAGCCGGTCGTACAGTTCGGCGTCCGGGAGGGTGCGGGGGTCGGGCCCGGCGTGGAAGAAGCCCGCGTTGTCGACGGGGCGCCGGTCGGGGACCGCGAGTTCGTCGAGCTTGCGAAGGAAGTCGAACTGCGAGCTCCGCTTGTTGCCGAAGCCGATGAACTGCCAGAACAGCGGCAGTTTCGCCGCCTTGCAGAGATACCGCTCCGCCGCGTGCCTGCTGATCGGGCCGCCGTCGGTCTGGAAGACGACGAGAGCGGGCGCGGTCGAGCCGCTGTCGAGGTAGTGGTCGATGACGGCGTCCATGGCCAGGTGGTAGCTGGTCTTCCCCATGTGTCCGAGGCCGGCGACGATGGTGTCGACGCGGCCTCGGTGGTTGTCGAGGGATATGTCGGTGACGGCGTCGACGTCCGTGGAGAAGAAGACCACGGGTACCCGTCCGTCGTCGTCCAGGTGGGCCGAGAGCCCGAGCACCTGGTCGGCGAGGGCCTGGACGCTGCCGTCCTTGTAGTACTCCCGCATCGAGCCGGAGTAGTCGAGCACCAGGTAGACGGCGGCCCGTACGCCGCTCATCCCGTTCTTCTCCAGGGACACGCGGGCGCTCTCGTAGTGGCCGGCGAGGGCCGGTGCCTGTTCCCGCACCTTGTGCAGGCTGATGGCCGGACCCGCGGCGCCGGGCGAGCCTGTCATGAGGGGTTCTCCGATCGGGCACGGGCTGCTGCCCTGGCGGCTACGGCTGGTACCGAGCGTATGGCACCCGTACGCACCCAGGTGCGCCGCCCTTCACCGGCGTTCGCTATCTTGAGCGCCGCCGCCCCGGCGGCGCTCCTCACGTCCACGAAGCACCGCGTCCACGAAACACCGTTCACGAATGAAGGAGCCGGCCATGGAGGCCGCCGCCACCACGTGTTACCGCCACCCCTCGTTCGAGACGTATGTGCGCTGCACGCGTTGCGATCGCTACATCTGTCCCGACTGCATGCGTGAGGCGTCGGTCGGGCACCACTGCGTGGAGTGCGTGAAGGAGGGGCAGCGCTCGGTCCGTCAGGCCCGGACGCTGTTCGGCGGCGCGGTGACGGGCGCCGCGACGCCCGTCGTGACGTACGTGCTGATGGTGCTGAACATCGCCGCGTACGTCGTCGAGGTGGTCCGGTCCGAAACGGTGGACCGGTTCGGGATGCTCGGAGCGGTGCTGGTCGACCCCTCGGGCGGGCGGTACCTCTACAACGGGGAGACCTTCCCCGGGTTCGAGCTGACGGGGGTGGCCGACGGCGAGTGGTACCGGCTGCTGACCGGTGCCTTCCTGCATCTGCCGCCGGACGCGTCGTTCGGTGTGATGCACCTGGTCTTCAACATGCTCGCGCTGTGGAATCTGGGCCGGGTCGTGGAGGGACAGCTGGGCCGGGCGCGGTATCTCGCGCTGTACCTGCTGTCCGCGGTGGGCGGTTCGGTGCTGGTGTACCTGGTGTCGCCGGAGACGACCGCGGTGGGCGCCTCGGGCGCGGTCTTCGGACTGGCGGCGTCCTTCTACGTCATCAGCCGGCGGCTGGGCCGGGACATGCGGGCGGTCAACCAGTTCATGGCGGGCTTCCTGCTCTGGATGGTGATCTCCGCCGCGTTCACCTCGTGGGAGGGCCACCTGGGCGGCCTGCTGACGGGGGGTCTGGTGACGTACGGGCTCGCCTACGCGCCGGCGAAGCTGCGGACGTCCGCGACGCAGCTGGCGGGTGGCGGGGTCCTGGTGGTGCTGCTGGCCGTCGTCGTGGTGCTGCGGACGGCCTCACTGACCGGGGCGTCCTGAGGGCGCGTACGGCGCCTCGGGGCCCCGCCCGGACATACCGCGGCACCCGCCCTGGTCCGGTCGGGGACGAGGCGGGCGCCGCGTTCAGTTCCGTACGCCGTTGTACGGGACGTCTGTGTTGCCGCGATCAGACCGTCAGGGAACGGTCCGTCGGGCGGATCGGGGCGTGCAGGGCGCTGGTCCCGGTCAGGAAGCGGTCCACGCCGCGCGCGGCGGAGCGCCCCTCGGCGATGGCCCAGACGATGAGGGACTGGCCGCGGCCGGCGTCGCCGGCCACGTAGACGCCGTCGACGTCGGTCGCGTAGTCCTCGTCGCGTGCGATGTTGCCGCGGGCGTCGAGCTCCAGGCCGAACTGCTGGACGAGGCCGTTGGCCTGGTCGGTGCCGGTGAAGCCCATGGCCAGGGTGACGAGCTGGGCCGGGATGACCCGCTCGGTGCCGGCCTTCTGCTCCAGCTTGCCGTCCTTGAACTCCACCTCGATGAGGTGGAGGGACTGGACGTTGCCGTCCTCGTCGCCCTCGAAGTGGGTGGTGGAGACGGAGTAGATCCGCTCACCGCCCTCCTCGTGCGCGGAGGTGACCTTGTAGAGCATCGGGAAGGTCGGCCAGGGCTGGTTGGCGTTCCGCTCCTCGCCCGGCTGCGGCATGATCTCCAGCTGGGTGACGGAGGCCGCGCCCTGCCGGTGGGCGGTGCCGACGCAGTCGGCGCCGGTGTCGCCGCCGCCGATGACGACGACGTGCTTGCCCTCGGCGGTGATCGGGGAGACCGTCAGGTCGCCCTCCTGCACCTTGTTGGCGAGCGGGAGGTACTCCATCGCGAAGTGCACGCCGTTCAGCTCACGGCCCGGTACGGGCAGGTCGCGGGAGACGGTGGCACCGGCGGCGATGACGACCGCGTCGTAGCGGCGGCGGAGCTTCGCGGCGTCGATGTCCTTGCCGATCTCCACCTCCGTGCGGAACTTGGTGCCCTCCGCGCGCATCTGCTCGATGCGGCGGTTGATGTGCGACTTCTCCATCTTGAACTCGGGGATGCCGTAGCGGAGGAGGCCCCCGATGCGGTCCGCGCGCTCGAAGACGGCGACGGTGTGGCCGGCCCGGGTGAGCTGCTGGGCGGCGGCGAGACCCGCCGGACCGGAGCCGATGACGGCGACGGTCTTGCCGGAGAGTCGCTCGGGCGGCTGCGGGGTGACGTCGCCGCTGTCCCACGCCTTGTCGATGATGCTGACTTCGACGTTCTTGATGGTGACGGCGGGCTGGTTGATGCCGAGGACGCACGCCGACTCGCACGGAGCGGGGCACAGGCGGCCCGTGAACTCCGGGAAGTTGTTGGTGGCGTGCAGGCGCTCGGACGCCGCCGACCAGTCCTCGCGGTAGGCGTAGTCGTTCCACTCGGGGATGAGGTTTCCGAGCGGACAGCCGTTGTGGCAGAACGGGATGCCGCAGTCCATGCAGCGGCCGGCCTGCTTGCTGATGATCGGGAGCAGCGATCCCGGAACGTAGACCTCGTTCCAGTCCTTGACGCGCTCGCCGACGGGGCGGGTCTCGGCGACCTCGCGTCCGGTGGTCAGGAAGCCCTTGGGGTCAGCCATTGGTCGCCGCCTCCATCATCTTCTCGGTGGTCTCCTGCTCGGAGAGACCGGCGAGCTCAGCGGCGTCCTTGGCGGCGAGCACTGCCTTGTAGGTGGACGGGATGATCTTGCTGAAGCGGGCGACCGCGGAGTCCCAGTCGGCCAGCAGCTTCTCGGCGACCGTGGAGCCGGTCTCCTCCTGGTGGCGGCGCACGACGTCGTGCAGCCACTGCTTGTCGGTGTCGTCGAGGGTCTCGACGGCGCCGACGTTGCCGGTGTTGACGTTGTCGAGGTCCAGGTCGACGACGTACGCGATGCCGCCGGACATGCCCGCCGCGAAGTTGCGTCCGGTCTCGCCGAGGACGACCGCGTGGCCGCCGGTCATGTACTCGCAGCCGTGGTCGCCCACGCCTTCCGAGACGACCGTGGCACCTGAGTTACGGACGCAGAAGCGTTCGCCGGTCCGGCCGCGGAGGAACAGTTCGCCGCCGGTGGCGCCGTAGCCGATGGTGTTGCCGGCGATGGTGGAGTACTCGGCGAGGTGGTCGGCGCCACGGTCCGGGCGGACGATGACGCGTCCACCGGAGAGGCCCTTGCCGACGTAGTCGTTGGCGTCGCCCTCCAGGCGCAGCGTCACACCGCGCGGGACGAAGGCGCCGAAGGACTGGCCGGCGGACCCGGTGAAGGTGATGTCGATGGTGTCGTCGGGCAGGCCCGCACCGCCGAACTTCTTGGTCACCTCGTGGCCGAGCATGGTGCCGACCGTGCGGTTGATGTTACGGATCGCGATCTGCGCGCGGACGGGCTGGGCGGTCTCGGCGCTGTCGGCGCCGAGGGCGTCGGCGGCGAGCTTGATCAGCTCGTTGTCGAGGGCCTTGGCCAGTCCGTGGTCCTGCTCGGCGATCTGGTGGCGCACGGCGCCCTCGGGGAGCTCGGGCACGTAGAAGAGGGGCTCGAGGTCGAGGCCCTGGGCCTTCCAGTGGGTGACGGCCCGCTCGGTGTCGAGGAGTTCGGCGTGGCCGACGGCCTCCTCGATCGTGCGGAAGCCGAGCTCGGCGAGGATCTCGCGGACCTCTTCGGCGATGAACTCGAAGAAGTTGACGATGTACTCGGCCTTGCCGGAGAACCGGTCGCGCAGGACGGGGTTCTGGGTGGCGATGCCGACCGGGCAGGTGTCGAGGTGACAGACGCGCATCATGACGCAGCCGGAGACGACGAGCGGCGCCGTCGCGAAACCGAACTCCTCGGCACCCAGCAGTGCGGCGATGACGACGTCACGGCCGGTCTTGAGCTGGCCGTCGGTCTGGACGACGATGCGGTCGCGCAGGCCGTTGAGCAGCAGGGTCTGCTGGGTCTCGGCGAGGCCGAGCTCCCAGGGGCCGCCCGCGTGCTTGAGGGAGGTGAGCGGCGAGGCGCCCGTGCCGCCGTCGTGACCGGAGATGAGGACGACGTCCGCGTGGGCCTTGGAGACGCCCGCGGCGACCGTTCCGACGCCGACCTCGGAGACCAGCTTCACGTGGACGCGGGCCGCCGGGTTGGCGTTCTTGAGGTCGTGGATCAGCTGAGCCAGGTCCTCGATGGAGTAGATGTCGTGGTGCGGCGGGGGCGAGATCAGGCCGACGCCCGGGGTGGAGTGCCGGGTCTTGGCGACCCACGGGTAGACCTTGTGGCCGGGCAGCTGACCGCCCTCGCCGGGCTTGGCGCCCTGCGCCATCTTGATCTGGATGTCGTCCGCGTTGACCAGGTACTCGCTGGTGACGCCGAAGCGGCCGGAGGCGACCTGCTTGATGGACGAGCGGCGTGCCGGGTCGTAGAGGCGCTCGGAGTCCTCGCCGCCCTCGCCGGTGTTGGACTTGCCGCCCAGCTGGTTCATGGCGACGGCGAGCGTCTCGTGCGCCTCCTGGGAGATGGAGCCGTACGACATGGCGCCGGTGGAGAAGCGCTTGACGATGTCCGCCGCCGACTCGACCTCGTCGATGGAGATCGGCTCACGGCCGCTCCTGAAGCCGAAGAGCCCGCGGAGCGTCATGAGCCGCTCGGACTGCTCGTTGACCCGGCCGGTGTACTGCTTGAAGATGTCGTACCGGCGGTTACGGGTGGCGTGCTGGAGGCGGAAGACTGTCTCCGGGTCGAACAGGTGCGGCTCGCCCTCACGGCGCCACTGGTACTCGCCGCCGATCTCCAGCGCACGGTGCGACGCGGCGATGCCGGAGGCCGGGTACGCCTTGGTGTGCCGGGCGGCGACCTCCTTGGCGACGACGTCGAGTCCGGCGCCGCCGATCTTGGTGGCGGTGCCGTTGAAGTACCGGGCGACGAAGGCGTCGTCGAGGCCGACGGCCTCGAAGACCTGGGCGCCGCGGTATGAGGCGACGGTCGAGATGCCCATCTTGGACATGACCTTCAGGACGCCCTTGCCGAGGGCGTAGATCAGGTTGCGGATGGCCAGTTCGGGCTCGATGCCCTCGATGAACGTACCGGCGCGGACGAGGTCCTCGACGGACTCCATCGCGAGGTACGGGTTGACGGCGGCGGCGCCGTATCCGATGAGCAGCGCGACGTGGTGGACCTCGCGTACGTCGCCGGCCTCGACCAGCAGGCCCACCTGGGTGCGCTGCTTGGTGCGGATGAGGTGGTGGTGGACGGCGGAGGTGAGCAGCAGCGAGGGGATCGGTGCGTGCTCGGCGTCGGAGTGCCGGTCGGACAGGACGATGAGGCGGGCGCCGTCCTCTATGGCGGTGTCGACCTCGGTGGTGATCTGTTCGATCCGGGCGGCGAGGGCCTCGCCGCCGCCGCTGACGCGGTAGAGACCGGAGAGGGTCGCGGCCTTCATGCCCGGCATGTCGCCGTCGGCGTTGATGTGTATGAGCTTGGCCAGCTCGTCGTTGTCGATCACCGGGAAGGGCAGTGTGACCGCGCGGCAGGCGGCGGCGGTCGGTTCCAGGATGTTGCCCTGGGGGCCGAGCGTGGAGCGCAGCGAGGTGACGAGCTCCTCGCGGATGGCGTCCAGCGGCGGGTTGGTGACCTGGGCGAAGAGCTGGGTGAAGTAGTCGAAGAGCAGCCGGGGGCGCTCGGAGAGCGCGGCGATCGGCGAGTCGGTGCCCATGGAGCCGAGGGGTTCACCGGCGGTTCGGGCCATCGGGGCGAGGAGGACGCGGAGCTCTTCCTCGGTGTAGCCGAAGGTCTGCTGGCGGCGGGTGACCGAGGCGTGGGTGTGGACGATGTGCTCGCGCTCGGGGAGGTCCTCGAGCTCGATCTCGCCGGTTTCCAGCCACTCCTGGTACGGGTTCTCGGCGGCCAGGGACGCCTTGATCTCGTCGTCCTCGACGATGCGGTGCTCGGCGGTGTCGACGAGGAACATCTTGCCGGGCTGGAGGCGGCCCTTGCGGACGACCTTGGCGGGGTCGATGTCCAGGACGCCGACCTCGGAGGAGAGGACGACGAGGCCGTCGTCGGTGACCCAGTAGCGGCCGGGGCGCAGGCCGTTGCGGTCGAGGACCGCGCCGACCTGGGTGCCGTCGGTGAAGGTGACGCAGGCGGGTCCGTCCCAGGGCTCCATCATCGTGGAGTGGTACTGGTAGAAGGCGCGACGGGCCGGGTCCATGGACGCGTGGTTCTCCCACGCCTCGGGGACCATCATCAGCACCGAGTGCGGCAGCGAGCGGCCGCCGAGGTGGAGCAGCTCCAGGACCTCGTCGAAGGAGGCCGAGTCGGAGGCGTCGGGGGTGCAGACGGGGAAGATCCGGTCGAGCTGCGCCTCCCCGCTGCGCCCATGGTCGGCGGAGCCGAACAAGCTGGAGGCGAGCTGGGACTCGCGGGCCTTCATCCAGTTGCGGTTGCCCTTGACCGTGTTGATCTCGCCGTTGTGCGCGACGAAGCGGTACGGGTGGGCGAGCGGCCAGCTGGGGAAGGTGTTGGTGGAAAAGCGGGAGTGGACCAGCGCGATCGTGGTGGCGAAGCGGCGGTCGGAGAGGTCCGGGAAGAACGGCTCCAGCTGCCCGGTGGTCAGCATGCCCTTGTAGACGATCGTGCGTGCGGAGAGCGAGGGGAAGTACACCCCGGCCTCACGCTCGGCGCGCTTGCGCAGGACGAAGGCCTTGCGGTCCAGGACGATGCCGGTGCTCTCGCCGTCGGCGACGATCAGCTGGCGGAATTCGGGCATCGTGGCGCGGGCGCCCTTGCCGAGGATGTCCGGCGTGACCGGGACCTGACGCCAGCCGAGGACGTCGAGGCCCTCTTCGGCGGCGATCTTCTCGATCTGCTTGACGGAGTCGGTTGCGTCGTCCGCGGGCAGGAAGGCGGTGCCCACGGCGTAGGAACCGGCCTCGGGGAGCTCGAACGCGGCCTCCTCGCGGAGGAAGGCGTCGGGGACCTGGAGGAGAATGCCGGCGCCGTCACCCGAGTCGGGCTCGGATCCTGTGGCGCCGCGGTGTTCGAGGTTGCGCAGTACGGTCAGCGCCTGCTCGACCAGCTCATGGCTGGCCACACCGGTCAGAGTGGCCACGAACCCGACACCACAGGCGTCGTGTTCGTTACGGGGGTCGTACATCCCCTGCTGGACAGGGCGACCGTCCATGGGCGACCAGGCGTCGGAACGCATCGGCTCTCCCGTCGTCGTCGTGGCATGTGCTGTGCCGAGGGACGACTCTGGCCCTCTGCGAAATTTCGTGCAGGTTACATGATGGAACGCTTCTCAAGAAGCGGAAAGACTGTTCCAACATGCGGACACCACGGAGCCGTGGTGCGAGGTGGATCACGATCGGAGGGATCCGTGTGGATCTCCGTCCGGGGGAACCGCAGAGAGCAGGCATCGTTGCCCACGCGTGTCTACGGCTCTTGCCCGGCGGTCATGTAATCGAAACCGCCGAGTAATGGCTACTTATGTGTAGCGCTGTATACCGTCTCATTTTAAGGCCGCGTCACCCCATCCGCCCATAGGCGTGTGCCACGACGTACGTCACACCGGACCGGCCCCCGGCGCCGAGACGGCCGCCTCCCCGCGTCCACACAGGGCGCAAGCACCTTGAAACCGCTGGTGAGGCGGGGTGTCCCTTGCTAACTTCAAGGTCGTTCGTTCATACCACTGGGGGGATACAGATGCGAAGAAACAAGATCATCGGCATGGGGCTCATACCTGTGCTGATGTGCGGAACGATCGGCGCGAGTGTGACGGCAGCGCTCGTCCTGACGGCTCCGGCGGCTTCGGCCTCCGACCGGGCGTGGGGGCCGCCCGAAGCTCTGACCAGCACGAACAGCGCGAACACCAGCCCGGGTGTGGAGGTCACGCCGGACGGCACCGCCGTGACCGTGTGGACGCGCGGCACCGCGGACGGTCCGCAGGAACTCTGGGGGGCGACCCGATCGGCCGACTCCACCTCATGGGGCACCCCGGTCCGCATCGCTTCCGACCAGCACTTCGTACGCGACGTGCACCTGGTCACCGGGGCGGACGGCTCGGTGACCGCCGGCTGGGGGCACTCCAGGACGGACGACTCCAACCCGTACAGCACATCAAGGCTCGCGGCCGGAGCAGCGGCGTGGACGGCCCCCGCACCCTTCACACCCGCCGACTACGTGTTCGACCTCGTACTGGTGAGCGGACCCGGCGGCCGCCTCACCGCCGTCTGGAACGGTGACCCGGCTCCGGGAGGGGAGCAGCAGGAGGACGGCCTGTACTCCTCCGACCTGGCCGCGCCCGGAGGCACGTGGTCCGAGCCGGTCCCGATCAGCAGCGGGACCTCCTACGAGCTGAAGGCGGCGTCGACGGCCGACGGTGCGGTGACCGTCGCCTGGCAGGCAGACCTCTACGGGTCGGAGCTGCTGCGGGTGGCGAGCCGGGCGGCGGGCTCGGCCGACTGGAGCACCCCCGAGGCGCTGAAGACCGGTGACTCACTGCTCGACCTGGACGTGCAGGCGGCCGACGGCGGCGCGTCCCTGGTCAGCTGGTGGGGGGCCGGTCTCAACCGCTCACTCGTCTACCGCCCGGCCGGCAGCACGACGTGGGGTGGCACGGAAGACCTGCCCGCAGACCCGCACCGGGGTACCACCTCACCGCCGCAGCTCGAATCCGACGGCCGGGTGACCGGGCTGTGGTCCGCTGACAGCACCCTGCTGCGGACGGCCACCCGCGCGCTGGACGGCACGTGGTCACAGCCCCGCACCGTCACCGGGGCGGAGGTGTTCAAGCTCTGGGGTCCGGCCATGGGCATCGACGGCTCACTCACCGCCATGTGGACGACGCTCGACGGCGAACTGTGGGCCGTGATGCGCTCGGACGGCGTCTGGGGCCCGGCCACGCACGTGGGTCAGGTCAACCTCCACGCGCAGGGCTCCGTCGCCACAGGAGAGGACGGCCGTGCCGTGGCCGTGTGGAACAAGCAGCTCGGACTGACGGAGGACTACCACTCGATCGAGCAGGTCTGGACGACGGCGACGGGAGCCGCGAAGCCGGCCGTCCCGCCCGCACACCGGGACCACGTCGGTGACGACGGCTTCCCGGACCTGTACGCGCGCGGGACGAACGGCTCGCTGCTCGTGTACCAGGGCAACTCGGCCGGGAGGGTGTCGGTGACCGCCGACGGCGGGACCTGGCCCACGACGTCCACGCTCATCCCCTTCGGCGACCTCAACGGCGACGGAGCGAACGACACCCTGGTCACCGAAGGTACGGGCGCTCTCCACCGGTACACCCCGCCGCGGGGCACCGTCGTCACGCCGGGGTCCCCGTCGGTGCGGATGAGCGGCAGCTGGTCGGGCTTCGACGGTCTGACCTACTCCGGCGACTTCACCTCGGACGGCCTGCCCGACCTGGTGGCCCGCGATTCCGCCACCGGCGACCTGCACCTGTTCGCGGGCACCGGCGGAGGCACCCTCGCCCCCGCCGGCCGGATCGGTACCAGCTGGAACGGCCTGACCATCGTCGGCGCCGGCGACCTCAACGGCGACAAGCACGCGGACCTCGTCGCCCGCACCGCCAACGGCGACCTGTACCGCTACAACGGCACGGGCAGGAGCACCATCTCCTCCGGCACGAAGATCGGTTCCGGGTGGGGAGGCATGGCCGACTTCGTCGGCATCGGTGACCTCACCGGCGACGGCAAGGACGACATCCTCGGCCGCACCACCACCGGTGACCTGTACCGCTACGCGGGCAACGGCACCGGCGGCATCGGCTCAGGCGTCAAGATCGGCACCGGCTGGAAGAGCTTCGCCGGCATCCGGTAGCGGCCGCACGAAGGCAGGCCCCGGCACGGGGCCTGCCTTCTCCCTTGCGGTGCCGCCTCGCGCTCCCCCGCAGTCGCGCCCGCCCATGAGCCCGTCAGCCGACCGCCACGTCGAACAGCGCGCCCAGGCCGTACGTGATCGCCGCGGCGGCCCCGCCGAGGGCGAGCTGGCGCAGTCCGCTGAACCACCAGGTGCGTGCCGTCACCCTGGCCACCACCGCTCCGCAGCCGAACAGGCCGGCCAGGGCGAGCAGCACGGCGGGCCACATGGAGGCGGCGCCGAGCAGGAAGGGCAGTACGGGCAGCAGGGCGCCCAGCGCGAAGGCGCCGAAGGAGGACACGGCGGCGACGAGCGGCGAGGGCAGGTCGCCCGGGTCGATGCCCAGTTCCTCACGGGCGTGTATCTCGAGGGCCTGCTCCGGATCCCTGGACAGCTGCCGCGCGACCTCCCGGGCGAGCGCGGGTTCGACCCCTCGGGACTCGTAGAGGGCGGCGAGTTCCCGCATCTCGTCCTTGGGGTGCTTGCGCAGCTCGCGGCGTTCGACGGCGAGCTCGGCCTCGACGAGCTCGCGCTGCGAGGCGACGGAGGTGTACTCCCCCGCGGCCATCGAGAACGCACCGGCGGCGAGCCCGGCCAGGCCCGTGATGACGATGGTCTGCTGGGACACCGCGCCTCCGGCGACGCCCGTCATCAGCGCGAGGTTGGAGACGAGGCCGTCCATGGCGCCGAACACCGCGGGCCGCAGCCAGCCTCCGTTGACGTCACGGTGGGTGTGGTTGTCCCGGTGCGCCTCGTGCAGTACGGCGTCGGTCTCGATGATGGACACAGCTCTCCCCTTGTCCGGGAGCGGGCCTCATAGGTGACTGCCCCGCTCCACGCAGTCGAAAGTACGCACGAAAAAGGCCTCCCGCCAGCAAGGAAGGCCGAACTTACCTACTGCGGGGACGTCACTCGGGTGGTCCATTTGTGCGCAACGCACGCCTCTCTTCGGTGCGATCGGGGAAACCTCGCGTATCCGGTCTTTCCCGAGGCGAGCGAAGGGTCGACACGATGGAGCTCAGGACGGACGGCGCGACGGCGAGCACGGGCGACCGGGCCCGCGGGGCATTGCTGGGACTCGCGGTGGGGGACGCGCTCGGTGCCCCGGCGGAGAACATGCGCCCGTCCGAGATCCGTCGCCGCTGGGGCCGTATCGAGGGCTTCGTCAGCGACGATCCGGCCGGGACCGATGACACCGAGTACGCGATCTTCTCCGGGCTGCTGCTGGCCCGGCACGGTTCGGCGCTCACCGTCCAGCACGTCGAACGGGCCTGGCACCACTGGATCGCCGATCTGGACGAGGGTCCGTTCCGGGGGGCCGGATTCAGCGAGCGCGGCACGCTGGAGAATCTGCGGCGCGGTCTCGCCGCCCCGATCTCGGCCCAGCACCGGCACGCCTGGAGCGACGGTCTCGCGATGCGGGCGGCGCCGTTCGGGGTGTTCGCCGCGGGGCGGCCCGCCGAGGCCGCCCGCCTGGTGGCGGTGGACGGCCGGGTCAGCCATGAGGGGGAGGGCATCTACGGCGGGCAGGCGGTCGCGGCGGGGGTGGCGGCCGCGATGGTGGGGGCCGGGCTCGCCTCCGTGATCGCCGCCGCGCTCTCCGTCGTACCGATGGACTCCTGGACGGCCCGCTCGCTGCGCCGCGCGGTCACGGCCGCGCAGCGCTCGTACCCGGACCGGCTGACCGGGGAACGCGCGGTGCGCTCCGCGGTGGTGATCGGCGGATACCCCTGGACGGATCTGGCGCCGGAGGCGGTGGGGCTGGCCTTCGGCGCCCTGACGGCGGCACGCGGTGATTTCCGCGCGGCCGTGCTCACGGCCGTGAACATGGGCAGGGACGCCGACACCACGGCCGCCGTGGCCGGCGCGTTGGCCGGTGCACTGCACGGGGCGTCGGCGATCCCCCGGGACTGGGCGGAGGCGATCGGCCCGGTGCGGGGCAGTTGTCTGCCGTCGATGCGGGGCTATCACGTCCTGGACATCGCGGAGCTGCTGACCCCCGACGACGTGGAGGATCCGCCGGTCCCTCCCACCCCGGGACGGGAGGGACGGGAGGGACGGGAGTCCACCGCCGCCCCGGCCCCCGTGTCCGTCCCCGGCGTCCGAGCGGACGCCCGGTGACCGCCGGCCGCGTCCCGCGGGGCGCGCCCGCCGCTCCGGTGGAGTCCGTCCCGCCCACGGCCATCCGGATCACCACCGAACCGGCGGCCACGGGCGGCGCCGGGGGCCGGGGCGCTCCTGGCAGGCGGGCCAGGATCGAGGGGCTGCTGCTCGGGCTGGCCTCCGGGGACGCCGCCGGGTGGCCGGCCGCGCGGCACCGGGCGGCACGGATGCCCGAGTGGACGCGGCGGCTCACCCGGGAGCTGGACACCTTCGCGGAGCAGAACGCGACGACGACGCTGCCCGTGCCCATCGCCCTCAACCAGCCGCCGGAGCCCCTGCGGCTCGGCCCGTCCGACGACGCCGAGTGGGCCGCGTTCGCCGCCCGGACGGTGCTGGCCGCCGCCGCCGACCACGCCCCGGGCCTCTCCCCCGGACACCGGGTGCGGGACGCGGTCGACCGGGCGTGGAACGCACTGGCGGCGAAGGTCGCCGCCGCGAGCGCCCGGGCGCCCGAGGTCGAGTCGGCGGTCCTGCCGCTGCGCGCCCGGATCTCCGTACGGGCCGGACTCGGCAATCTGGCCGCCGGACTGCGTCCGCCCGCCACCGGCCACGACAATCCGCACTACTTCGACGACGCCGCCTGCGTACGGGCGGCCGTGCTCGCGGTGATGCACCCCGGCGACCCGGCGGCGGCGGCCGGGCTCGCCGAGTTCGACGCCCGCTACACCCAGGACGGTGACGGGGTGCACGGCGCGCGCGCGATCGCCGCCGCGATCGCCCGGGCCCTGGCCGGCGCGGACGTCGACTCGGTGGTGGACGCCGCGCTCGACCAGCTTCCCGACGGCACCGAGATCGCCCGCAACGCCGTCCACGCCGTGCGCCTCGCCCGGGAGTTCGCCGACGAGGAGGCGGGGGCCTTCGCGCTCGTCCCCGTGCTGGAGCATCAGATCGTGGACCACGTCTACAGCTACGGGATCGCGGCCGCCGAGACCGTGCCGGTCGCCCTCGCCCTGACGACCGCGGCCCGGGGCGTGTTCACCCAGGCCGTTCCCGCCGCCGCCTGCCTCTCCCGGGTCGCCGACTCGGCGCCCGCGCTCGCCGGGGCTCTGACCGGAGCACTGGGCGGGACGGCGACCGTGCCGGCGGGATGGCGCGAGGCGTGCAGGACGCTGGCCGGGTGCGCGCTCCCCCGGCTCTCGGGCACGGATCTCGTGGAACTCGCCGGGCTGCTCGCAGCCACGGAACCGGCCATCCCGGGTGGACAATTCCGGCATGGCACACAAAACATCCGTACCGCTCGTGGTCGGCACGACCACCACGACGCTCACCCTGGATGAACGCATCACCGGAGCCCTCGTCGGCGCGGCCGTGGGGGACGCCCTCGGCGGCCCCGTCGAGGGCTGGACGCCCGAGCAGATCACCGAGCGTCACGGCGGCCGGGTGACCGGGGTGGTCGGGCCCTGGTACGGCGACGACTGGCGCACCGCACGCCCGATCGCCCCGTACCACAAGGGTGACGGGCACGTCACCGACGACACCCTGATGACCCATGCGCTGGTCCGGGTGTACGAGGCGGTGCGCGGCCACCTCGACGCCTACGCCGTCGCCGACCACCTCGTTCCCGACCTGATGTCACGGCCCCGCTGGATCCCGGAGCTGGAGGCCGAGGCGCTCCCGCTGCAGCGGATCTTCCTCGCGGAGAAGTGGATCGTCACTCGGCTGCACTACGGACACGCCGACCCCCGTGAGGCGGGCTCGGGAAACGTCGTCAACTGCGGGGCCGCGATGTACATGGCCCCGGTCGGGCTGGTGAACGCGGCCCACCCGGAGGCCGCGTACGCGGAGGCCCTGGACGTCGCGGGGGCCCACCAGTCCTCGTACGGCCGGGAGGCGGCCGGGGTCCTGGCGGCCGCCGTCGCCGCCGCGTGCGCCCCGGACGCGACGCCCTCCTCCGTCGTCGGCACGGCGCTGGCCCTGGCCAAGGACGGCACCCGGTCGGCGATCGAGGCGGTGTGTGAAGTGGCCTCCCGCCACACGGACTTCGAGTCCGCGCTGGCGCCGCTGCGCGCCGCCGTCGCCCCGTTCGACACCGTGGGGCCCCACTACCGCGATCCCTCCCTCGGCGCCCGGCGGCCCTCCCGGCTGCACTCGATCGAGGAACTGCCCGTCGCCCTCGGCATGCTGCTCGTCGGCGACGGCGACTACCGGCACACCGTGCTCGGCTCGGTCAACTACGGCCGTGACTGCGACTCGATCGCCACGATGAGCGGCGCCCTCGCGGGTGCGCTCCACGGCGAGCAGGCGATCCCCCCGGCCTGGGTGAAGACGGTCGGCGAGGCCAGCCGCCTCGATCTGCACGCACCGGCGCGCGCCCTGGCCGAGGTCGCCCGGGAGATCTTCGTACGGGACACGGCCCGACGGCGCGCGCACGAGGCGGCGTTCGCCGTGCTGGCGGGCGACGGCAGGTGACCGTACGCCTGACATGGGTCCAGCCGGAGGACCTGGTGGGCCACGAGCTGCGCCAGGCCGCGCAGGACGGCCGGGACTCCGGGGACATCGAGCGGCGCTGGTACGCGGCGGGCGGCACCCCGGCCCCGGTGCGCGCGGGGGCGTCGGAGCGGTCGGCCCCGCCCCGGCTGCGCGCGCTGGCCGAGCGGCTGCTGGACGAACTCGCCCTGCTGGAGTGCCCGTCGGCCGACGACGAGCCGACCGGACTGGACCGTATCCGGGCCGCCTGCCCGCGCTGGCCCGCCCCGGGCACCCGTCCGGTGTCCCCCGGGTCCGACCGTCTGCACGCGGCCTGGCTGGGCCGGGCCGCCGGCTGTCTGCTGGGCAAGCCGGTCGAGAAGCTGCCGCTGGCCGGGATCCGCGCGCTGGCCCGGGCCACCGGCAACTGGCCGCTCACCACCTGGTTCACCGCCCGGGGGCTGCCCGCCGAACTGACCGCCCGCTACCCGTGGAACCGGCGCTCGGCGCCCACCTCCCTCGCCGAGAACATCGACGGGATGCCGGAAGACGACGATCTCGACCACCCCCTCCTGACCGTGCTGTTGCTCCAGCGGCACGGCCACCGTTTCACCACGTCCGACCTCGCCCGGCTGTGGCTCGACGAGCTCCCGGCGGGCCGTGTCTTCACCGCCGAGCGCATCGCGTACCGCAATCTGCTCGACGGCATCGAGCCGCCGCACACGGCACGCCACCGCAACCCGTTCCGGGAGTGGATCGGCGCCCAGATCCGGGCCGACGTCCACGGCTGGACGCATCCCGGCGACCCGGGTGCCGCCGCGGAACAGGCGCACCGGGACGCGGTGCTCACCCACACGGCCAACGGGGTCTACGGGGCGATGTTCACCGCCGCCGCGCTCGCCCAGGCCGCCGGTGGCGAGACGGACGTGCACGGCTGCCTGGCGGCGGGACTGCGCGTGGTGCCGCCCCGGTCCCGGTACGCCCGCGCGGTACGCCTCGGAATCCAGGAGGCCCGCGACGAGCCGGACTTCGACACGGTCGTGGACCGTCTCCACGCCGTCTACGGGGCCACCCACCACTGGGTGCACGTCCTGCCCAACGCGGCACTGCTGGCCGCCGCCCTCACCCACGCCGACGGGGACTTCGGACACTCCATCGGCTGCGCGGTCTCCGGCGGCTGGGACACCGACTCCAACGGCGCGACGGCCGGCTCGCTCGCGGGCCTGCTGGCCGGGCGGGCCGCCGCGCTGCCCGGCCACTGGACCGCCCCGCTGAAGAACCGCCTCGCCACGTCCGTGCCCGGCTTCGACCGCATCGGCTTCGACACCCTCGCGGAACTGACCCATCAGGAGGTACGCCACCCATGAGAGCGATCGCGGTGCTCGGCAGCACCACCATGGACCTGGTCGCCCACGTCCCCCGGGCGCCCGGGCGCGGGGAGACCGTCACCGGAAGGGAGTTCCGGACCGTCCCCGGCGGGAAGGGGGCCGGACAGGCCGTCGCCGCGGCGCGTGCGGGCGGCGACGTCGTGATGATCGGTGCGGTCGGGACCGACGAGTACGGCTCACTGCTCCGGACGCATCTGGAACACGCGGGCGTGGACACCGAGCTGCTGCACACCGTCGCGGGGCCCAGCGGCACCGCGCACATCGTCGTCGACGACGAGGGTGCGAGCTCCACGGTGGTGGTCCCCGGTGCGAACGGCACCATGACGGCGCTCGGAACCGGCGAGGAGGCCGCCATCGCGGCGTCCGGCCTGCTCCTCCTGCAACTGGAGCTCCCGATGGCCGCCGTGACGGAGGCGGCGCGGACGGCGAAGGCCCACGGCGTGCGGACGATCCTCACCCCCTCGCCCGTACAGCCCCTGCCCGCCGGTCTGCTGGACGCCGTCGACCTGCTGATCCCCGACGAGCACGAGGCCGCCGCGCTCACCGGGTACGCGGATCCGCACGCCGCGGCCCAGATCCTGCTCCGGCAGGTCCCCGAAGTCGTGATCACGCTCGGCCGGAAGGGCTGCCTCCACGCGGCCCGGGGCGACGAGCCCGTCCCCTTCCCGGCCCCCGAGGTCACCGCCGCCGACACGGCAGGGTCCGGGGACACCTTCGTCGGCACGCTCGCCGTGGCACTGGCCGAGGGCCGGGCCGTACCGGAGGCGCTGGCCTGGGCCTCGGCGGCGGCCGCGCTCCGCGACCGGCGAACCGGCGCCTCGACGTCCACGCCGTACCGCAGCGGGATCGGGGTCGCGTGAACACGACGACCGCTCCCCTCGCCGGCCTGCGGGTCCTGGACCTCGCCACCCTCTTCGCCGGGCCGCTCGCGGCCACCATGCTCGGGGACTTCGGGGCCGAGGTCATCAAGGTCGAACACCCCCGCAAGCCCGACCCCTCGCGCGGCCACGGCCCCGCGAAGGACGGGGTCGGCCTGTGGTGGAAGCTCCTCGGCCGCAACAAGCGCACACTGACCCTCGACCTGTCCGCCCCGGGCGGCCGGGACCTGCTGCTGCGGCTGGCCGCCCGCACCGATGTGATCGTCGAGAACTTCCGGCCCGGCACCCTGGAACGCTGGGGGCTCGGCTGGGAGGAGCTCTCGGCCGTCAACCCCCGGCTGGTGCTGACCAGGGTGACGGGCTTCGGGCAGACGGGCCCGTACGCGCACCGGCCGGGTTTCGGCACGCTCGCCGAGGCGATGAGCGGGTTCGCCGCCGTCACCGGGGAGCCGGACGGGCCGCCGACCCTGCCGCCGTTCGGACTCGCCGACTCGATCGCGGCGCTCGCCACGGCGTACGCGGTGATGACGGCACTGGCCGGACGTGACCGCACCGGGCGCGGCCAGGTGGTGGACATGGCGATCATCGAGCCGATCCTGACCGTGCTGGGACCGCAGCCTCTCTGGTACGACCAGCTCGGATACGTCCAGCCGCGCACCGGTAACCGCTCCCGCAACAACGCCCCGCGCAACACCTACCGCACCTCCGACGGCCACTGGGTGGCCGTCTCGACGTCCGCCCAGTCGGTCGCGGAGCGGGTGATGCGTCTGGTGGGACGACCGGAATTGATCGAGGAGCCGTGGTTCGCCGCCGGGACCACCCGCGCCGAGCACGCCGACGAACTCGACGAGGCGGTGGGGCACTGGATCGGCCGGCGTACCAGGGAGGAGGCGGTGGACGCATTCGAGAAGGCGGAGGCCGCGATCGCGCCGATCCAGGACGTACGGGACGTGATGGAGGACCCCCAGTACCGGGCGCTGGGCACGATCGCCGAGGTCGACGATCCGGAGCTGGGGCCGCTGCGGATGCAGAACGTGCTGTTCCGGCTCTCGGAGACACCGGGGGCGATCCGCTGGGCCGGCCGGCCGCACGGTGCGGACACGGACGAGATCCTGGCGGAGCTCGGGCTCACCGCACCGACGATCGAGGCGCTGCGCGGCGAAGGCGCGCTGTGAGCGGCCCGGCGGTGGCGCTGACCTGGCTGTACGTCCCCGGGGACCGCCCCGAGGTGATCCGCAAAGCGCTCGGCGCGGGCGCGGACGTGGTGATCGTCGACCTGGAGGACGCGGTCGCCCCGGACCGCAAGGAGTACGCGCGGTCGGCGACGGCGGAGCTCCTCGCGGATCCGGTCACGGCGGACCCGATGGCGGTGCCCGTCCATGTCCGGGTCCACGGGGAGGACGACGTGAAGGCGCTGGCGGGGCTGCCGGGGCTCTCCGGGATGCGGCTTCCCAAGATCACCCACGCGGCGTCCGTGCAGCACGTCGCGGCCCTGGCGCCGGGGGTGCCGCTGTATCCGCTGCTGGAGTCGGCGCTGGCGATCGAGCACGCGTACTCGATCGCCGGGGCGCACCACGCCGTACGGGGTGTCGCGCTGGGCGAGGCGGACCTCCGGGCGGATCTGGGGGTGCGGGACGACGGAGGTCTCGACTGGCCGCGCAGCCGTGTGGTGGTCGCCGCCCGGGCGGCGGGGCTCGCACCGCCCGCGATGTCGGTGTACCCGGACGTCCGGGACCTGTCCGGGCTTCGGTCGTCCTGTGCCCACGGGAGGGGTCTCGGCCTGCTCGGCAGGGCGGCGATCCATCCCCGGCAACTGCCCGTCATCGAACGGGCGTTCCGACCCACTGCGTGCGAGGTCGAGGCGGCGGAGCAGATCGTGGAGGCGTCCCGGGCCGTGGCCGGGGCGCAGGCCCTGCCGGACGGGAGGTTCGTCGACGCGGCGGTGGTGGCGACCGCGGAACGTACGCTCTCGCTGGCGCGGCGCCGCTGAGGAGCCCGTAGGCGCACGGAAGGGGCGCCGGACCTCTGTGGTCCGGCGCCCCTTCGCTTACGCGTGGTGGGAGGGTCAGCTCCGGTCGGCCTTCTGCGGGCTCCCGTCGGCCTCGGTCACCTTCGTGTCGGGGGCGTCCCCGGTGGCGTCGGCTCCGGCTTCGGTGTCGGCCTCGGCGGAGGGGTTCTCGGAGGGGTCGGTGGTCTTCCCGTCGTCCTCCGCCGGACTCGCGGCGGCGGGCTCGACGATCGCCTCACGGCCGGGGCGCTTCTTCGCCGAGATCACGATGTAGGCGACGGCGAGCACGAACACGATGATCGCGGTCCACACGTTGAGCCGCAGGCCCAGCACGTGGTGCGCCTCGTCGACCCGGAGGTACTCGATCCATCCGCGGCCCGCGCAGTACGCCGCGACGTACAGGGCGAAGGCCCGGCCGTGTCCGAGCTTGAAGCGGCGGTCCGCCCAGATGACCAGGAGCGCGACGCCGACGCACCACAGGGACTCGTACAGGAACGTCGGGTGGTAGGTGCCGGCGACCCTGTTCGGGCCCTCGCTGATCTTCAGTGCCCAGGGCACGTCCGTCTGCTTGCCGTACAGCTCCTGGTTGAACCAGTTGCCCCAGCGGCCGATCGCCTGGGCGATGGCGATGCCGGGGGCCAGTGCGTCCGCCCAGGCCGGGAGCGGGATCCCGCGGCGGCGGCAGGCGATCCAGGCGCCGACCGCGCCGAGCGCGATCGCGCCCCAGATACCGAGGCCGCCTTCCCAGATCTTGAAGGCGTCCACCCAGTTCTCACCGTCGCTGAAGTACAGCTGGTAGTCGGTGATCACGTGGTAGAGCCTGCCGCCGACGAGGCCGAAGGGCACGGCCCAGACGGCGACGTCGGCGACGGTGCCGGCTCTGCCGCCCCTGGCGACCCAGCGCTTGTTGCCGAGCCAGACGGCGACGAAGACACCGATGATGATGCAGAACGCGTAGCCGCGGAGCGGGATCGGGCCGAGCTCGATCACGCCGGTCGACGGGCTGGGAATGAAGGCAAGGTTCATGACGGGGTCGACGCTACCCTGCCGGACGGTCCGTGCGGCAAGCCGTCCGGCAACTTCTGGGTAACGGGTCCCCCGGAGGAGCGATCCGCTGGGACGTTCTCCTCGCCCTCGGGGGCCTACGGCGAGGGCGTCGCCCCGACGGTGCCCGGTTTCTTGCCCTTGTTGGCCGCCGCGACCCACTTCTTCAGGTTGGCCACGGAGATCTGCTCGTTCCCCTTCTTCGGGAAGATCGACTCGCCGTTGAGCAGCGCGGTCGGTGTGCCCTCGAACCCGCCCTCGGCGAAGGCCTTGTCGGACTTCTCGACCCAGCTGTCGTGGGTTCCGTCCTCCACACAGGAGCGGAAGGCGGGGGTGTCGAGGCCGTCCACCTTGCCGGCGAGCTCGATCAGCTTGCTGTTCTCGGCGAAGGCGTCGTCGGTCTCCGCGGGCTGATCGCGGAAGAGGACGTCGTGGTACGGCGCGAACTTGCCGACGTCCTGGGCGCAGGCGGCCGCGTTGGCCGCGCGGAGCGATCCGCTGCCACCCAGATTGCCGTCGATGATCGTGGCCAGGTGGTATTCCACCTTGAGCTGCCCGCTGTCCGTCAGCTCCGTGATCGTGTCGCGGAAGGCGTTCTCGAACTGGGCGCAGACCGGGCAGCGGAAGTCCTCCCAGATGGTGAGGGTGGACGGCGCGTCGTCGGCTCCGACCTGGAGGGCGAGTCCGTCCTCCCCCATCGCCCCGGACGGGGTGACGGCGGGCCCGGCCTCACTGTCCTTGTCGTTCTTGCCGGCGTTGGCGGCGATCACACCGATCACGGCGGCCAGTGCCAGCACCCCCACGACGGCGGTCGCGACGATCAGCGTGCGGCGCCGGCGTTCGCGCGCCCGGTCCTGCTCACGCTGCTGGACGAGCCGGTCACGCGCGGCTCTGCTTCGGTCTTGGTTCTTCTCGCTCACACCGGTGCAAACGAACCGGGGAGGCGCGCGAGCGCCTCCCCGGTCCCATGTCCACCCGTACGGATGACGAGCGCGGTCAGCGCTTTCGAACGCCTTCGGCCAGTTCGCCCGCCAGCGCACGGACGGCGGCGAGCCCCGCGGCCTCGTCCGGGGCGTCCAGCATCCGCTTGACGAAGGCCGAACCGACGATCACCCCGTCGGCGAAGCCGGCGACCTGCCGGGCGTGCTCGGCGGTCGACACGCCGATGCCGACGCAGACCGGCAGGTCCGTGGTGGCGCGGGTACGCCGCACCAGGTCCTGGGCCTGCTCGCCGACCGATTCGCGGGTGCCGGTGACCCCCATCAGCGAGGAGGCGTACACGAAGCCGGAGCCGGCCGCCGTGATGGTGGCGAGGCGCGCGTCCCGGCTGCTCGGGGCTACGACGAAGACGGTGGCGAGACCGTGCTTCTCGGCGTACTCCCTCCACAGGCCGGACTCCTGGACCGGCAGGTCGGGCAGGATGCACCCCGCGCCGCCCGCCTCGGCGAGCTCGGCGGTGAAGCGCTCCACGCCGTAGCGGTCGACCGGGTTCCAGTACGTCATGACGAGGATGGGAGCGCCCGTCGCCTCGTGGGTCTCCCGGACCGTCCGCATGATGTCGGCGATCTTGAGGCCGCCGCGCAGCGCGATGTCGTCGGCGGTCTGGATGACCGGTCCGTCGAGCACCGGGTCGCTGTGCGGGAGGCCCACCTCGATGACGTCGGCGCCGCCCGCGACGGCCGCCTTGACGGCCGCGATGCCGCCGTCGACGGTCGGGAAGCCGCCGGGCAGGTAGGCGATGAGCGCCGCCCGGTCCTCGGAAGCGGCCCTGGCCAGCGTCGATTCGAGGAGTTCTCGGTTGCCGCTCACTTGGTGACCTCTTCCTCTCCGTCGGCCACATCGGCCTCGACGACCGCGTCGGCACCGTCGTACAGCCCGAAGTACCGCGCTGCCGTGTCCATGTCCTTGTCGCCGCGGCCCGACAGGTTGACCAGGATCAGGCCGTCCTTGCCGAGCTCCTTGCCGACCTCCAGGGCCCCGGCCAGCGCGTGCGCGCTCTCGATGGCCGGGATGATCCCCTCGGTGCGGGACAGGAGGCGCAGCGCCTGCATGGCGTCGTCGTCGGTGACCGCGCGGTACTCACCGCGGCCGATGTCCTTGAGGTAGGCGTGCTCCGGCCCGATGCCCGGGTAGTCGAGCCCGGCCGAGATCGAGTACGGCTCCGTGATCTGGCCTTCCTCGTCCTGGAGGACGTAGCTGCGGGAGCCGTGCAGGATTCCGGGCTCGCCCGCGGTCAGTGTCGCCGCGTGTTCGCCGGTCTCCACACCGTGCCCGGCGGGTTCACAGCCGATCAGCCGGACGTCCGCGTCCGGGATGAAGGCGTGGAAGAGGCCGATGGCGTTGGAGCCGCCGCCGACGCAGGCGATCGCGGCGTCGGGCAGCCGGCCGGTGCGCTCCAGGATCTGGCGGCGGGCCTCGACGCCGATCACGCGGTGGAAGTCGCGGACCATCGCCGGGAAGGGGTGCGGTCCGGCGACGGTGCCGAAGAGGTAGTGGGTGCGGTCCACGTTGGCGACCCAGTCGCGGAACGCCTCGTTGATGGCGTCCTTGAGGGTCCTGGAGCCGGACTTCACAGCGACGACCTCGGCGCCGAGCATCCGCATCCGCGCCACGTTCAGCGCCTGCCGCTCGGTGTCGATCTCGCCCATGTAGATGGTGCAGTCGAGCCCGAAGAGGGCGCAGGCGGTCGCGGTGGCGACGCCGTGCTGGCCGGCCCCGGTCTCCGCGATGACCCGGGTCTTGCCCATGCGCTTGGTGAGCAGGGCCTGGCCGAGCACGTTGTTGATCTTGTGCGAGCCCGTGTGGTTGAGGTCCTCGCGCTTGAGGAAGACGCGGGCGCCTCCGGCGTGCCCGGCGAAGCGCGGGACCTCCGTCAGCGCGCTGGGACGGCCCGTGTAGTCGGCCATGAGCTGATCGAGCTCGGCGGCGAAGGCCGGATCCGCCTTGGCCTTGTCGTATTCGACGGCCACCTCGTCCACGGCGGCGACCAGCGCCTCCGGGATGAACGCGCCACCGAACGCGCCGAAATAGCCTTCGGCGCTGGGGATCAGACCTTCGGGGTCCGGAATGAAGAAGTCGGACGACATGCGACGTGCTCCTCGAATCGCAAACGGGTGATGTCACCGTATGCGCCATGAACTGAGTGCCACGCCGACCGGTGGACGGTCGGTGCGGTGCGGCGTGCGGGGATCAGCTCGGGCGCGGACCCCGTGCGCCATCGCATGCCGTTGACCTGTCCGGGCTCGTCGCCGATCACGTACCGCACCCGCCGGCCGTGCACGCGCCGGGCGGGGGCGCGGCAGCCGCGGGGGCGGCAGCCGCGCGCCAGCGGCGCGTGCGGGTCCCGGGCGGCCCCGGCCCCGGCGGGGCACAGGCCCGGCCGGATACGGGACGCGGGACGGTCGGCGGTCATGGGGAGGGTGTCAGCCCCGCCCGTGCCGGAGCGCGGGGTGGGCGCCGGCGGCGACCAGGTCGGCGACGGCGGCCCGGGGGTCGCGCCCGGTGACCAGGGACTCGCCGACGAGCACCGCGTCCGCGCCGGCGTTGGCGTAGGCGATGAGGTCGTGCGGGCCCCGCACGCCGGACTCGGCGACCTTCACGATGTGGTCGGGGATCTCGGGGGCGACGCGTTCGAACGTGGAACGGTCGACCTTGAGGTCCTTGAGGTTGCGCGCGTTGACACCGATGATCTTCGCCCCGGCGTCCACGGCGCGCTCCGCCTCCTCCTCGTCATGGGCCTCGACGAGCGGCGTCAGGCCGATCGACTCGGCACGCTCGATCAGCGAGACCAGGGCCTCCTGGTCGAGGGCGGCGACGATCAGCAGCGCGAGGTCGGCGCCGTAGGCCCGGGCCTCCCACAGCTGGTACGAGGTGACGATGAAGTCCTTGCGCAGGACCGGGATGTCGACCTTGGCGCGGACCGCCTCCAGGTCGGCGAGCGAGCCGCCGAAGCGGCGCTCCTCGGTGAGGACCGAGATGACGGATGCCCCGCCGGCCTCGTAGTCCGCGGCGAGCGCGGCCGGGTCGGCGATGGCGGCAAGGGCCCCCTTGGAGGGGCTGGAACGCTTGACCTCGCAGATGACGGTCACGCCCTCGCCGCGCAGTGCGGCGACTCCGTCCTTGGCCCGGGGAGCGCGCGCGGCGCGTTCCTTGAGCTCGTCGAGGCTGACTCGCGCCTGCCGCTCCGCGAGGTCGGCGCGTACGCCGTCGATGATCTCGTCGAGCACACTCACGCGAGCGGCCCCCTTCCGGAGCGGTGATAGGTACAGGATCAACCTTCTCGATGATATCCGCAGGAGGGCTCAGGGTTCGCATCCGGCGTCCCCGCGTCCCAGTACCTGGTCACTCAGGGCGCCAGCGCCGAGCCGAACGGCAGGTTCCTGACCACGGAGAACACCAGCAGCACCGCCCCGAGGGCCCACCAGTAGAAAGGCGCGACATCGATCTGCAGCGGCCTGCCCCGGCTCGCGCGGACCGTCCACAGCAGCCAGACGGCGGCGAGGACGACGAAGCCGACGACGGCGAGGGCGTTGGAGCCGAGGGCCGTGGCGAGGTCTCCGTGGGCGAAGGCGTGGGCGCTGCGCAGCCCGCCGCATCCGGGGCAGAGCAGTCCGGTGAACCGGAGCATGGGGCAGACCGGGTAGTGGCCGGGCTCGTTGGGGTCGACGGCGGCGACGTAGCCGAAGGCTCCGACGACGGCGGCCATGACCCCGACGGGCACGGCGAGCCGCCGGAGCCGGGAGACCGGGGCGGGGCCGGGTACGGGGGCCGGGTCGGGGCCGGCGGCTGCGGGAGAGGGGGAGGCGTCCACGCGCCGATTGTCCCCGCTCGCACGGAGAGGCGCAGCCCGGTCCGGGCCGCGCCTCGCGTCGTGTCTCCTCGGCCGGCGCCTGCCGGCGCGTCTCAGGCCGTGATCTGGGCCTGTGCGGCGCGGGCCCGGGCGGCCGCCATCTCGGCGGACTCCTTCGGCATGCCGAGGCCGGCCATCTTCATGACGAGACCGACGACACCGCCGAGGAGCGTCACGGCGATACCGACCCAGAAGCCGAGCACGTTCGCCGCGACCATGAAGAGGCCCGCGATGCAGAAGCCGATGAAGGAGATGATGACACCGGTCCAGGCGGCCGGGGTGTGTCCGTGGCTGCTGCCCGCCATGAGTTGCTCCTTGTTGGTGTTGCGCTGAGGGTGTCGCTGCTTACGAAAGCTTGCTGTCCATTGTCCCGTACGCGCCGGTGGACATGAGGCTGGGGGTCATGCCTCGCGCGTCGGGTCCTCGCCCCGGTCCAGGGCCTTCCACAGATCCTCGGGCCGGTCGGGGTCGGTGCGGGCGGCCTTGCGGGGGCGGGGGGTCCCGTCGCGCTCGTACCGTCCCGACATGGCCGGCCAGCGGCTGCCGTAGCGCAGCGCGAGCAGTCCGGCGAGCAGGATCAGCAGGCCGCCGGCCGCGGTGACGTAGGGCCAGGCGGTGTGGCTGAGGGCCTCGACGGTGGCCGAGGTGTTGCCCGTGGTCTGCGCGGCCCGCTCGTCCAGTGCAGCGCTGTCCGAGGCACCGGCGTAGGCGCTCAGTCCGGCGCCGAGGCCGCTGAGGGCCAGCAGTCCGGCGACGAGCAGCCGGCCGGTGCCGCGTACGGCGAAGACGGCGACGAGGGCGGCCAGGCCGACGACCGCCAGGGCGGCCGGGAGCCCGGTGACGTCCTGGCCGTCGGCGCCGAGCGGCACGGCGCCGCCGCCGACGGCGGCCTCGCCCTCGGCCCAGGTCTGCCCGGAGGCGAGGAGGACGACGGTGGCGCCGGCCGCCCCGAGGAGCAGGCCGGCGGCCAGGCTCCGGCGGCTTCCCGCGCTGTCGGGCGCGGAGGCGGCTCGGGCACGGGGCTGGGGTACGGGGACAGCACTCACGTACTCCACTATCCCCTACCGGCTCAGCGGCCCCCGAGGCGGTTCGCCGTATGCACGGCCCGCAGGACCGCGGCGGCCTTGTTGCGGCACTCCCTGTCCTCGGCCGCGGGGTCGGAGTCCGCGACGACGCCGGCGCCCGCCTGGACGTACGCGGTGCCGTCGCGGAGCAGGGCGGTCCTGATGGCGATGGCGGTGTCGGAGTCCCCCGCGAAGTCGAGGTAGCCGACGCAGCCCCCGTACAGGCCGCGGCGGCTGGGTTCGAGCTCCTCGATGATCTGCAGGGCCCGGGGCTTGGGTGCGCCGGAGAGGGTGCCGGCGGGGAAGCACGCGGTGAGGACGTCGAAGGCGCTGCGGCCCTCGGCGACGCGGCCGGTGACGGTGGAGACGATGTGCATCACGTGCGAGTACCGCTCGACCGACATGAAGTCGACGACCTCGACGCTGCCCGGTTCGCAGACGCGTCCCAGGTCGTTGCGGCCGAGGTCGACGAGCATCAGGTGCTCGGCACGTTCCTTCGGGTCGGCGAGGAGTTCGTCGGCGAGCGCCTGGTCCTCCTGCGGGGTGGCGCCGCGGTGCCTGGTCCCGGCGATCGGGTGGACCATGGCCCGGCCGTCCTCGACCTTGACGAGCGCCTCGGGGCTGGAGCCGACGACGTCGAAGCCGTCGAAGCGGAAGAGGTACATGTACGGCGACGGGTTGGTGGCCCGCAGGACCCGGTAGACGTCCAGCGCGCTCGCCGTGCACGGTGTCTCGAAGCGCTGGGAGGGGACGACCTGGAAGGCCTCGCCCGCCCTGATGCGTTCCTTGACGTCCTCGACGGCGTCCATGAAGGCCTGGCCGCCCCACAGCGCGGTGTAGGGCGGGAGTTCGGAGGGCGGCAGGGCGGCGGGGGTGTTCTCCACGGGCCGGGACAGGTCCCGCTCCATGGCGTCGAGCCGGGCGACCGCGCCCTCGTACGCCTCGTCGACCCCGGTGTCCAGGTCGTTGTGGTTGATCGCGTTGGCGATCAGGAGGACGGTGCCGTCCTGGTGGTCGAGCACGGCGAGGTCCGAGGTGAGCAGCATCGTGAGCTCGGGGAGCTTCAGGTCGTCGCCGCCGTGCTCGGTGATCCGCTCCAGCCGGCGTACGACATCGTAGCCGAGGTAGCCGACCATGCCGCCGGTGAACGGCGGCAGGCCCTCGCCGCCGACCAGGTCGCGGGGGGTGTGCAGTATGTCGACGGTGGCCCGCAGGGCCTGCAGCGGGTCGCCGTCGCGGGGGACGCCGACGGGCGGGGTGCCGACCCAGTGGGCCTGCCCGTCGTGGGAGGTCAGGGTGGCGGCGCTGCGTACCCCGATGAAGGAGTAGCGGGACCAGGTACGGCCGTTCTCCGCGGATTCGAGGAGGAAGGTGCCGGTGCGTTCGGCCGCGAGTTTGCGGTAGAGCCCCACGGGGGTGTCACCGTCCGCGAGGAGCCTGCGGCTGACGGGAATGACACGGCGGTCGGCGGCGAGCTTGCGGAAGGTCTCGAGATCCATGGCGGCTGACCCTATCGGGGCGCGGTGAACGGGAGGACGTCCTTGTCGAAGCAGGTGCGGTCGCCGGTGTGGCAGGCGGCACCGGTCTGGTCGACCTTCACCAGGACGGTGTCGGCGTCGCAGTCCAGGGCGACGGACACGACCCGCTGGGTGTGGCCGGACGTGTCGCCCTTGACCCAGTACTCCTGGCGGCTGCGCGACCAGTAGGTGCAGCGGCCGGTGGTGAGGGTGCGGTGCAGTGCCTCGTCGTCCATCCAGCCGAGCATGAGCACCTCGCCGGTGTCGTACTGCTGGGCGATGGCCGGGACCAGTCCGTCGGGGCCGCGCTTGAGGCGGGCGGCGACATCGGGGTCGAGGTTGCTGGCGGGCGTGGAGCCGGGCGTGCTGGTCATGCGCCCATTGTGCCGCGCCGGGCGGGACCTCCCGGTCGTGCGTCCACTGGGCGGACCGAGGGCGGCGGCCGTACGCTGGCGGGCATGTCGACCCATGCGAAGCGTGAACGTCTTCTGCTCGCCGACCTGTTGGAAGCGGCGGGTCCCGAAGCCCAGACCCTGTGCAACGGCTGGAAGACCCGTGATCTGGCGGCCCATGTCGTGGTGCGTGAGCGCCGTGCCGACGCGGCGGGCGGGATCATGGTGGGGGTGCTGAAGAACCGGCTGGAACGGGTCCAGGCGGAATTCGCCGCCAAGCCGTACGAGGAGTTGATCCAGCTCATCCGTACGGGTCCGCCGCGCTTCTCGCCCTTCGGTCTGAAGCAGCTGGACGAGGCGGCCAACACCGTCGAGTTCTACATCCACGCGGAGGACGTGCGGCGGGCCCAGCCGGACTGGTCGCAGCGCGACCTCGACCCGGTCTTCGCCGATGTGCTGTGGTCGCGCACCGAGAAGACGGCCCGGATGCTGGGCCGCCGGGCCCCGGTGGGTCTGGTGCTGCGGCGCCCGGACGGCCAGACCGCGGTGGCCCACAAGGGCACCCCGGTGGTGACGGTCACCGGGGAGCCCGGGGAGCTGCTGCTGTTCGCGGCGGGGCGGCAGGACGCGGCCCGGGTGGAGCTGGAGGGTGAGAAGGACGCGCTGGCCCGGCTGCACACCGCCGAGCTCGGGCTGTAGGGCCTTCCCGGGGCTGTTCAGGCCCCGGGACGTGCGCGTACGCGGGCGCGGTGGCGGTACCTCCCGCCCGGTGGGGCGCCCGGGGCCCGCCGGGACCCCAGGAGCCCCAGCAGGAAGCCCGCGGGGATCGTGACCAGGCCCGGGGTCTGGAGCGGGAAGACGGCGAAGTCCCACTCCGGGAAGAGCGCCACGGGTGTGCCGGAGAACGCCGGTGAGAGGACCATCACGGTGACGATCAGCGGGATCGTGCCGTAGACGGTCCACCTCACCCCGCGGGCGTTGAATCCCGGCCGGAAGAGCGCGTACAGCAGGACGGGAGGCAGGACCGAGGCCGCTGCCGCGAACGACAGGGAGAGCAGCACCTGGGGGTTGCGGTCGTGGGTGTACGCCGAGAGGAGGACGGCGAGCGCCCCGATCCCGACGACGGCCCGGCGGGCACGCCGGATCTCCCTGGCCGAGGCCTTGCCCCCGCCCTGGGCGCCCGACTTCACCCTGAAGTCGCGGGCCAGGGCCGAGGCCGCGGCCAGGGTGATCCCGGCGACCGCGGCGAGGGTGGTGGCGAACGCGGCGCAGGCGACGAGGGCGAACAGCGGGCTGTCCCGTGGCCCGGCCGCGCCGGGGTCCAGCGCGCTGGTCACCATCAGCAGGGCGGTGCCGCCTGCGGGGTCGGCGGCGTGCAGCGGGTCCCGGCCCACCAGCGCGGACGCGCCGAGTCCGACGACGACGATGCCGGCGCACAGCAGGGCGACGGGGCCCACGGCCCACACGCCGGCCCGGCGCGCGGTCCAGGCGTCACGGATCGGATGGAGCCGCATCATGATGTGCGGCATGCAGGCGGCACCGAGTACGAGGGTGAGCTGGAAGCCGATCAGATCGAGGCCGCCCGCCAGGCCGTGACCGAACTGCAGCCCGGGACGCGCGTAGTCGGCGCCCGCCTCGCTGCCCTCCTGGGCTGCGTCGAGGAGGGCGAACGGGGACCAGCCGAAGCGCGCGAGGACGAGTCCCGCGAGGAGGGTGACCGCACCCAGGACGACGGCCACCTTGAGGATCTGGATGTAGCCGGTGCCGCGCATGCCGCCGAACGCCGAGTAGCAGACCATCAGCGCGCCGCTGGCGACTGTGCAGCCGGTGAGGGCGCCGTCGGGCAGCCCGAACATGGAGGTCATGACGCGGCCCGCGGTGGTGAGCTGGACGAGCAGCAGCGGGGCCAGCACCACGAGGGTGGCCACGCCGAGGGCCCGGCGTACGGAGCCGTCGCCCAGCCGGTCGGCGAGGAAGTCGCCCATGGTGAACACGCCCTTGCGGCGCAGGCGTTCGGCGAAGAGCCGCATCACCAGGAGGAGTGAGGCGACGGTGGCGAGGGCGAACAGCAGTCCGTCGAAGCCCGCGAGCGCGACGGATCCGGTGGTGGAGAGCAGCGTGGCGGCGGAGACGTAGTCCCCGGCGATGGCCAGTCCGGCTCCGACGGGGCCGAGGGTGGCGCCGCCCGCGTAGAAGTGCTCGGGGTCGTCCTGGTCGGCGGCGGCCAGTCCGCACAGCAGCAGGGACACGGCGACGAAGCCGAGGAAGATGACCACGGCCAGGGACCGGGCGTCGATCGCGCCGTTCACCGGACTCGCTCCGCCGGGACGGCTCCGCAAGGGGCAGCTGAAGACATGCGGGTCATGCCACCAGCCCGGGTGCGGGTGGCACAGAGGGCGGGAGCGGGGTGCGGCGCCGGTACAGCCCACCGGCAGCAGGTCTGTGCACCCGCACAGCGCGTGCGGGGCCGGACCGGCCGCCGGTGGTGGTGGCTCAGCCCGTCAGCAGTCGCCGTGCCGCCAGCGCCAGGGACACCTCGACCGCGTCCGACGGCTTGGTCAGGCAGCGCCCCGTCAGCTGTTCGAAGCGCCGCAGCCGGTTCAGCACGGTGTTGCGGTGGCAGTAGAGCTTGGCCCCCGCCCGCTGTGCCGAGCCGTCCGAGTCGAGCCAGGCGGTCAGCGTCTCGATGAGCACGTCCCGGTCCGCGGGGTCGAGCCGGTCCAGGGGGCCGAGGACCCGGTCGGCGAGGGCTGTTCCGAGGCCGGGCGAGGACACGACGAGGGCCGCGGGCAGGTGTTCGTCGAGCAGGACGGTGCCCCCGGAGGCGGGGCAGGCGCGCAGCGCCGTCTCGGCGAGGCGTCGTGCGTCACCGACGGAGGCCAGCCCGTCGACCACGGAGCTGACGCCCACGCGCGTGCCCTGGGGCATGGTCAGATCAGCGGTGAGCGCGGCGAGTTCCCGCTCGGCGTCGTCGGCGGGGCCGGCCGCGTCACCGCCCGGCTCGGGCTCGGCCGCCGCCGGGAGCCTCCCCAGCGGCAGGATCGCGAGTTCCAGGTCCCCCGCCGAGTGCCAGAGCGCGGGTGTCCCCTCGGCCGGCTCCAGCGGCGGACGGCCGGTGCCGTGCGGGGCGCGACGGGCGGCGGCGACCGCGAGTACGGCGTACCGCCCCTGCACCGGGAGTCCCAGCACCGCCGCGGCGTCCGGCAGGTCGGCGATCCGGGCGGTGCCGTCCAGCAGGGCCGCCGTCATCAGGCGCTGCTGGTTCTCGCGGCGCCAGGAGAGCCGCCGCTCGGCCTGCCGGTACGCCTCGGCCACGACGCCGCAGTGCTCGTCGACGAAGTTCCACACGTCGGCGGCGACATGGACGAGCAGCCGGGTGTCCTCGGGGTGGCGCCTGGCCGTGTCGTCGACCAGGTCCTGCCAGACCATCGCGCCGCCCATGCGGAAGGCGTGCATGACCGCGTCGAGCGGTACGCCCTGTTCGGCCCGGCTCTCGCCGATCCACCGGGAGGTGCGGTGGGCGGCCTCCCGGAATTCCCGGGGCTGGATGAGGGAGGCGACGTTGTGCCGCAGCGAGTGGTGGACCTCCTGCCAGATCTCGGTGGGCTCGTTCTCCATCGCGGCACGGTAGGCGGGCTCCTGCTCCCTCAGCGCCTCGACCAGCCGGTCCGTGAGCTCCGGCAGTGCCTCCAGCAGGCCCTGGGCCGCGCGGTGGAGCACCGCCACGGCCTCCCGGTCGGCCAGGGAGCGGACTCGGTGCGGCAACGGTGCTACGGGGGGCGGCCCGTGCGGCGCCCTGATCCGTGAACGTACGACCTGCGGCATGGCGGCCTCCACCGGGAATCGGCCGGCTGCGGTTGGGGCCGGCCCCGGTGTGCGCCCGGCCCGCGTTGGGCAGGCGCACACCGATCGATCCTGACGACCGCAGAATGGCATACCGCCCGGTCGGTACCTAGAGGTCTGCGCGGTTCTTCTCATCACGGTCCTGCAACCTCGCCCCGCCACCGCGGTCCAGCAGCCTCGCGAGCTCGGTCCGGGACCGGACGCCGAGAGCGGCGAAGACGTTGCGGAGGTGGTGGTCCACGGTCCGGGGGCTCACCGAGAGCCGTACCGCCACTTCGCGGTTGGTGGCGCCCTCCGCGACGCAGCGGGCGATCCTCCGCTGCTGCGGCGTCAGCCCGGCCAGCGGGCCGGGGCCGCTCTGCTCCGGCGCGTCCACCGCCTCCCCGGCGGCCCGGAGCTCCCCTCCCGCCCGCTCGGCCCAGACGCGGGCGGAGCAGCGTTCGAACGCGACCAGTGCGTCACGCAGCGGGCCACGGGCCTCGCGGGTGCGGCGCAGACGGCGCAGCAGCTGTCCGTGGAGCAGCTGGGTGCGGGCGCGCTCGAAGTCACCGCCCGCGCGGTCGTGGTGGGCCAGCGCCTCCTCGTACCGGGCTGCGGCCTCCTCCGGCGGTGCCAGGAGCGCACGGCAGCGGGCCAGCTGGGCGGGGACCTGCGGGTCGGTCGTCCGCGCGGTCCACAACGCGAACTCCTGGACGGCGAAAGCGAGTTCACCGGCGCCTTCGTCCGCCCGGCCGCAGAGCGCCATCGCCTCGACGTAGCACGGCACGGCGAGCATCCGGGTGGCGAAGTGCCCTGTCCCGGGCCCCGGTCTGACCAGCGGTCCGAGCCGGGCCGCCGCCTCGCCGGGCCGCCCGGCCGCCAGGTCTGCGCGGGCGACCGCCCAGGTGGCGAGCATGGCAGCCTGGGCGAGTCCGTGCGGGCCGGCGCCCGCCAGTGCCGCGTCGGCGTGGGCGGCGCACGCCTCGGCGGGCCCCTCCACGGAGGCGGCCAGGGCGAGCACGGCGTGCAGATGGGTGGCGGAGTTCCGCTGTCCGGTACGGCGGGCCGCGTGCAGCCCCTCCAGCGCGTGGGCCCGGGCCCTGGCGTGCTGCCCGGCGCGCAGTTCGGCGTAGGCGAGCTGTTCCAGGGCGTGCGGCAGGAGGGCTTCGGGGCCCCGGGTGCGTACGACGGCGAGTGCGCGGGCCCCTGCCCGGCAGGCCGCGTCGACCTCGCCGAGCACCAGGGCCGAGGCGCCCGCCCGCAGGAGCTCGTCCGCGTCCTCGGCGCGGTCGGCGGAGTCGAGGCAGCACCGCAGGAAGGCGTGGCCCCGGTCGGGGTGCCCGGCGAGCACCGCGCACATCCCGGCGCGGTACTGGGCCATGGGCCGGTCGGCCGCGGTGACGGGGACGCGGTTCATCGCGTCCAGGTACGCGATGGCGTCCCCCATGTCCCACGCCGCCTCCGCCGCGCCGAACAGGGCGTCCAGAGTGCGGCGCGGGTCGTGCGCGGCGAGCAGCTCCGCCGCGGTCAGCAGCGCCTCGCGGGCGTCGGCGGCGGGCCCGTCGCGCAGGGCGAGCATGCCGCGTACGTAGGGCGCGGCGCCACCGGCGAGGTGGGGGCCGACACGGGCCAGCATGGCGCGGGCCCGGCCGGTGTCGCCGGCCAGCCGCGCCTGCTCGGCGGCGGCGGTGAACCGGGCGGCGCGCAGGGTGTCGTCGGTGGAGAGGGCGGCGGCGCGGGCCAGCGCGGCCGACCGTTCGCCGTGCGGCCGGGGTGCGGTGGCCGCGGCCTCCAGCTGACCGGCGAGGGCGGCGTCCGGCCCGGGTGCCGCGCAGGCCCGCTGGACGAGTGCGGGCAGCGAGGCGGGACCGGGCACGGCGAGCAGCGCGGCCAGCAGTTCGTGCACGGCCCGGCGGCGGCCCGGCGGCGCCCGGTGCAGGACCGCGCGGCGCAGCAGCGGGTGGCTGAAGTGCACGCGGCTGCCTGCGCGTTGCAGGGCTCCGGCGGTTCCGGCGGGCGCGAAGAGCACCCGGTCGAGGTGTGCGGTGGCCAGCCCGGCCCGGTTGCCGGCCCGCAGCAGCAGGGCCGCGTCGGAGCCGGCCCCGTCCGGCTCGTGTTCCTCCGCGGCCGCGGCCAGCAGGAGCAGGGTGTGGGTGTCGGGGGACAGTCCGTCCAGGTGTTCGGCGTGGGCGTCCAGGACGCTCTCGGCCCCGGGGAGCGGGTACGGCAGCGCGGTGCGCCCCGCCAGCTGGCCGGGGGTCAGACGGCCTGCGAGCCCGGCCAGCAGCCGCGGGTTGCCGGCCGCTTCGCGCAGGAGTTCACCGCGTACGACGGGGTCGACATCGGCCGTGCCCTCGGTGAGCCGGTCCAGGATCGCGGCCGCCGCGTCGTCGTCGAGCGGGCCGAGGCGCAGCGCGGGCAGGCCGGCGAACGCGGTCTCGTCGGCCGCGCCCATCAGCACCGCGACCCGGCTGCCGGCGCCGAGTCTGCGGGCGGCGAAGACGAGCGCGGCACGGGAGTCGGGGTCCCAGGCGTGCGCGTCGTCCACGCAGACCAGCAGGGGCTGTTCGGTTCCCAGGCCCCGTAGCAGGCCGAGCAGTCCCCCCGGGGTGATGCCGGAGCGCAGGATCGTGTCGGGTGCGACCGGCAGCGGGCCGGGAGCGGAGCAGAAGAGGGCGTGCAGCCCGCTGTAGGGCAGTCGCTGTTCGGTGGGGGTCGCGGAGGCGTACAGCACGGCTCCGCCGTGGCGTCCGAGGTGGTGGGCGGCGGCCTGTCTCAGCAGGGCGGTGCGGCCGAGGCCGGGTGGCGAGGTCAGTACGAGGGCTCCGCCGTCCCCCGCCCGCAGTCGGGCCGACAAGGTCTCCAGGATGGCCAGTTCACCGCTGCGGCCGTACAGCCGGAGCGGACTGTGCACGGTCGTCGTTGGGGTCACGCTCTCACGTTACTTCCGCGTAAACAGCGTCGGAAGGCTCGCGTCCGCTCCCTGTTCCCGGTCGGCCCGGAGCGGTGCCGTCTCCCAACGGAACGGCGTCGGCGCTGTGCGCGGGCACAGTGCGGGCCCGTTCCGGGGTGGCCGCCCGTAACGTCGGTGCATGGCTGATGAATTGCGTACACACGACGGTTTGACCCTGCGTTACTGGTCCTGGTCGAGGGATCCTGACGACGCCCTGCCCCCGGTGGTGCTGCTGCACGGCTTCGCCGCGCACGCCCGGCTGAACTGGGAGGGCCCCGGTGTCGTCGAGGCACTGGTGGCGCGGGGCCGGCGGGTGTACGCACCGGACGCGCGGGGCCACGGCGAGTCCGACCGGCCGCACGACGACACGCACTACGGCGAGTCCCTGATGGCCCGTGACGTCCGGCTGCTCATCGACCGCATCGGCGCGGACCGTGTGCATCTCGCGGGCTACTCGATGGGCGCCGTGGTCGCGGTCCTCGCGGCGGCGGACGACGCGCGGATCAGCCGCCTGGTGGTGGGCGGTATAGGTGCCGGCGCGGTGGAGGTGGGCGGCCTGGACACCCGGGCGATGCCACCGGAGCTGGTCTCGGCCGCGCTGACGGCCGACGACCCGGCGGACGTGCCCGAGCGGGCCCGGGGCTTCAGGCTGCTGGCCGACGCCTCGGGCGCGGACCGTCACGCACTGGCCGCGCAGATCCGGGCGGTGCACCGTGACGCGCTGCCGCTGGACCGCGTCACGGTGCCCACGCTGGTGCTGGCCGGTGAGAGCGACCCCCTGGCCGTACGCCCCCGGGTGCTGGCCGACGCCATCAAGGGCGCGGAACTGACCGTGCTGCCCGGGGACCACCTGAGCGCCGTGCGCGACCCGGGTTTCGCCGCGGCGCTCACCCGGTTCTTCGGCGCGGGCTGAACGGCCCGGCGGCACGAAGGGGCCGGACCGCGGTACGCGCGGTCCGGCCCCGGTCGCCCCCCGGATCAGTGCGGGCAGTTGCCCCGGTACTCCGCGATCGTCAGGCTCGCCGACGGGATCGGGCAGAGGAACTGCTCGTAGCGGGTGTCGTTGTCGATGAAGCGCTTCAGCCACGAGATGCTGTACTTCGCGATCGTCGTGTTGGACGTGTTCGGGGTGAAGTGGGACGCGCCACGGAGCTCCAGGTACGCCTTGTCCAGCGAGCTCGGCAGCGAGTTGTAGAACGGCTTGGAGTGCGAGGTGACGGACGCGACCGTGTCACCGTCCGCGCCGACGACCAGGGTCGGGGTCCGCACCTCCGGCCAGGTCTTGTCGAGGTTCCAGCCGGTCAGCGGGATCGCGGCCTTCAGGGAGGGGCGGTCCTTCGCCGCCTCCAGTGTGCCGCCGCCGCCCATGGAGTGGCCCATCACACCGAGCCGCGAGGAGTCGATCCGGCTGCGCACCGAGCTGTCCTCGGTCAGGTAGTCCAGGGCGGCGAGCAGCTGGTCACCCCGGCTGGCCGGCTGGTCCAGCGTGGTGTTGGTGTCGATGGTGAACACCACGAAGCCCTGCGAGGCCAGGCGCGGCCCCAGCCAGGCGATGCTCGACTCGTAGGCGGTGAAGCCGGGCGAGATGGCGATCGCGCCGAACGTCCCGTCCGAGGTGGACGTCGGGTAGTAGATCGTCCCGCCGCCGAAGCCTCTGACGCTCAGCGAGGACACGGAGGTCTGGGAGGTGGAGTACGACCCGCGGATCGCCTCGATGCTCGAGTTGCTCGGGGCCGGACCACGCTCGTACGGGTTCTCGGCGGCCTGTGCTCCGCCGGGGACGAGCGCGGTGAGCAGACCGGCGGTCGCCACCGCGGCTGCCAGGGCGCCCTTGACGGTGCGGGAGCGGCTCTTCGACATCCGGTGGCGACGCGGGGAGATGTCGCCGGAGGGGAGGTGCTGCTGCACGGGGATTCCTCTCGGTTGTGGCGGATGCGCGCCGCGGCAGCCGGCGGCCCCGTCGTCCGGGGGCCTTCGGGATGGGCCGTGTCGGTCGCGCCGTTCGTCGGTGCTGCCGTCACTTTCGCGGTGGCTCCCCCGCGCGGGCATCGGCGAGATCGCCGGTCTTCTCCCCGGACCGTGAGGAAGCCGGGGCCGTGAGGGGTGGAGGGCCGGGCAGCACGAGGGGCCGGACCGCGTGTCGCGGATGCTGTTGGCGAATGCCCCTTCGTCGTGACGTCGGCCTGATCCATCTCGTTGGTGGGTCAGGCCGACGTTGTGTTTGGGGTGGGCAGATGTC
>NZ_JBEOVL010000024.1:0-112093 GCF_040295485.1 Streptomyces sp. NPDC002793
CGGGCGCCCCGTGGGGCGCCCGCCGGCGACTGCGAGTCATATCTGGATGGTGATCATCTCTTTCGTACGACCACGAAGTCGGCGAGCTCGGTGAGCTGCGCCCGCACTCGTTCCGGCATGTCGACGCCGTGCAGCGCCTCGATGGCTACCGCGTGCTGACGGCGGGCTTCCTGGGCGGTCCACTCGCGGCCGCCCGCCTCCTCGATGAGTGCCGCACGGGCGGCGAACTCCTCTTCGGAGAAGCTGTCGAAGTCGCTGCTCTTGGCGTCGGCGGCGAGCAACTCGCCCAGCCGCTCCGAGGCGGGTCCGTCCGCGGCGAGCGCCGCGACGACGGGCAGGGACTTCTTGCGCTGGCGCAGATCGCTCCAGGTCTGCTTGCCCGTGGACTCCGGGTCGCCCCAGATCCCGAGCAGGTCGTCGACCGCCTGGAAGGCGAGGCCGAGGTGGTAGCCGTACGACTCCAGGACGTCGGCAGTACGGTCGTCGGCTCCGCCGAGCACGGCACCGATGGAGACGGCGCAGGCGAGCAGGGCGCCGGTCTTGTTGCCCTCCATCTCCAGGCACTCCTCGACGGTGACCCGCTCGCGGTGCTCGTAGGAGATGTCCTGGGCCTGACCGTCGATCAGCTTGCGGCTGGCGGTGGTCAGTCGGCGGGCGGCCCGGCCGGCCTCGACGGTGCCGAGCTCCAGCAGGATCTCGTTGGCCAGTGCGAAGAGCGCGTCGCCGACGAGGATCGCCTGGGCGGGGCCGTGCACCTTCCATACGGTGTCACGGTGACGGCGCTGCTCGTCGCCGTCCATCAGGTCGTCGTGCAGCAGCGAGAAGTTGTGCACGAGTTCGACGGCTACGGCTCCGGGGATGCCGGCCTCTGCCGGGGCGCCCGCCGCCTCCGCGGAGAGCAGGGCCAGCGCGGGACGCACGGCCTTGCCTCCGTCGCCGTCGGCCGGTCGGCCGTGGGCATCGATCCAGCCGAAGTGGTAGGCGGCGACGGTGTCCATGGGCGGCGCCAGCCGCTCCACGGCAGCTCTCAGCACCGGCGCTGACAGGGCCCTTCCGCGCTCCAGAAGCGCGGTGACGTCCGTGGGGTCCGCCACGGTGTCGTAAGCCGGGTTCGCCGGGGTCACAGACTCTCCTCTTGTTCCGGTGGTACTGCTCATGCCGCCTCCTGCAGCGGATGTTCATGTGGCCGGGCGAGGGCCCGGAGCGCGGCGTCAGCCGCGCTGCGGCCGCTGCGGACGGCACCCTCCATCGTGGCGGGCCAGCCGGTGGCGGTCCATGCTCCCGCCAAGTGCAGCCCGGGGGCACTGGTGTGCGTGCCCGGCCGCAGGCGGCCGGCGCCCGGTGCGGGTGCGAAGGTCGCGGTGCGTTCCCGGGTGACGAAGAAGTCCCGGATCCCGGCCCCGCGCGCCGCGGGGAGGAGCCGCTCCAGCTCGGGCAGGTAGCGGGTGCGCAGTTCGGCGACGGGAAGATCGATCTCGTCCTGCGCCGCGGACTGGGACACCGCGAGGTACTGGCCGCCGCCCTGGAGGCCGGAGGACGCCGTGCGGTCGAAGACCCACTGCACGGGCGAGCCGAGCGCGGCGAAGAACGGTCTGCGCAGCACCTTGCGGTCGTAGACGACGTGCACGTTCAGGATCGGTGCGTCGGTGAGGTCGAGCAGCCGGTCGGGGTCGTCGAGCGCCCCGTCGGGCAGGAGCCGGTGCGTCTCGCCCTGTGGCACGGCGAGGACGACGGTGTCCGCCTCGAAGCGTTCGCCGTCGGTCCCGACCGCCCATTGGCCGTCCTCGGCACGGGTGAGGGAACCCGCCCGGGTGCGCAGGTGGATTGCCACGCCCGCCGATTCGAGGGCCTTGCGGGCGAGGGTGTCGTGGAGGTCCCCGAGCGGCACGGCTGCCCAGCCGATGTCGGCGGCCCCGGGCTCGGAGAGGAGTCCCGTCTTGAAGACCTTCGCGGCGAGGGCCATGGAGGCGTTCGGCGCGGTCGCGTTGAGCGTGGCGACGCCCACGAGGTCCCAGAGTGCCTCGATCGTGCGTGGCGACTGGCCGTGCCGGCGGAGCCAGGTGGCGAAGTCGATGCCGTCGAGCGCCGGGTCGGCGGGGTCGAGACGGCCCAGCGCGAGTGCGGCGCGGGCGACACCGGCCTTCTCCGCGAGCGAGAGGTGCGGGTAGGCGGCGAGCCCCCCGGCGAGGTGCAGCGGGACGGGCAGCCCGGTGCGCCGCAGTCGGCCCAGCCTCGGCCCGGCGGGCCGCCCCACGTCGAGTACGGGCACGTCGAGGCGGTCCTGCAGCGGGGCGAGGTGGGCCCCCTCGATCCGGTCCAGGAACCAGCGGTAGGCCGTGCAGCAGCGCAGGTAGACGTGCTGGCCGTTGTCGACGGACAGGTCGCCGCGCCGGAAGGAGAAGGCGAGCCCGCCGAGCCTGGGGCGGCCTTCGAGCAGGGTCACCGCGAGACCCGCGTCGGCGAGACGCAGCGCGGCGGTGACACCGGCGAGGCCGCCGCCGACGACCACCGCGCGGGAGGCCCGAAGGCTCCGGTCGGTCATGCCTGCTCCCTTCGCCGTGCCGCCGTGGCCGGCGGTGTACGCCACGTCATCGCAGTCAGGGACGCACACGGGCGGTCGGGGGTTGCCCGCCCCGCGCGTCGGACCGAACCCGTCATCCGACCCTCCCCCTGGCCGTCCGCCGTGAGATGTACCGCGCGTCGAGTCCCGACAGTCCACGCACCGCAACGTACGCCTTCTCGTGGCCGGGAAGGGAGACCCTGCCTCGGAGAACGGCCTCGGGATCGCGTTCGATCCGGTCGAGGAGCCGGCGGTAGATGCCGGCCATGGCGGCTACGCAGGCACCGCTGCGCCGGTCCAGCATGGGCAGCAGCCGGTAGCCCTCGGCGAAGAGCGCCCGGGCGCGCCGGACCTCGAAGTGCACCAGGCCCGCGAAGTCCGCCCCGGGGGGCGGGGTGGCCCGGTGGAATCCGGCGGAGCAGCCGAATTTGGCGAGGTCGTCGGCGGGCAGGTACGTGCGTCCGTTGCCCGCGTCCTCGCGGACGTCCCGCAGGATGTTGGTGAGCTGGAGGGCGAGGCCGAGGGTGTCGGCGTACTCGGCGGCCCTTTCGGCGCCCCGCGCGCCCGCTTCCGTTCCGAAAACGCCCAGGCTGAGGCGCCCGATGGCACCCGCGACGCACCGGCAGTAGGCCTTCAGGTCGTCCCAGGACTCGTAGGTCGCGCCCCGTACGTCCATCAGCACGCCGTCGATGAGCTCGTCGAGCCCGCCGAGCGGCAGCGGGAACCGGCGGGCGGCGTCGGCCAGCGCGACCGCGACCGGGTCGGTGTCGTCCTCGTCGACCGCGTTGTCCCGGATCCGGCCGAGCAGTCCCCGGGTGGCTTCCAGCCGGGTGTGCTTGGTCTCCGGATCGAGCTCGCCGTCGCCGATGTCGTCGACCCGACGGGAGAAGGCGTACAGCGCCGACATGGCCTGCCGCTTCTCGTACGGCAGCAGTCTGATGCCGTACGCGAAATTACGGGCCTGCTGTCCGGTGACGGCCTCGCAGTAGCTGTATGCGGCCTGTACCGGTGCCGACATGTACGTCGTCTGTCCCTCCACGGTCCGGCTCACCCCTCTCTGTGCGCTCTTCGCAGGACGTCTCCCACTTCGCGCAGCAGTCTCGGCGCGGTGAGTCTGGGCGGTCCGGGCAGTACGTCGAAACCCGCGGCCGACACGGCGCCGAGGGCGGCCCGCCCCCCTCCGACGAATCCGGCGAGCAGCAGCTTCAGCCGGCCGTGGACGCTGCCCACCAGGGGGACGCCCTCCGCCAGCAGATCACGGGCGCGCTCGGCCTCGAACGCGATCAGGGCGCGCACCGCGGCACCTGCGGACGGTGCCGCCAGGTCCGTCTCGCCGACGTGGAAGCGGGCCATGTCCTCCGCGGGCAGATAGATCCGGTCGCGGCCGAGGTCCTCGGCGACGTCCTGGAGGTGCTCGGCGATCTGCAGCGCGGTGCAGACGGCGTCGGAGCGGCGGATCCGTTCGGGGCTCGCCGTGCCGGTGATCTGCAGGACGAGACGGCCGACGGGGTTGGCTGAGAGCTCGCAGTAGGCCAGCAGGTCCCCGTAGGTCCCGTAGCGGCGGACCTTCTGGTCCTGCCGGTTGGCTTCGACGAGCCCGAGGAAGGGTTCGGGGGTGAGCGCGCAGCGCCGCACGGTGGGGCGCAGGGCACGCATCAGGGGATGGCGCGGACCGTCACCCGTGGCGGCGAAGACGCGGTACAGATCGGCTTCGAGGGCGTCCAGCGCGGCGAGCCGGTCCTCGGCCTGTCCGGGGTCGAGGCCGAGGTGCCGCGCGTCGGCGCCGCCGGGAGCCAGATCGCCGTCACCGATGTCGTCGACGAGCCGGGCGAATCCGTAGACCGCCATCAGGTCGTCGCGCCAGGCGCGGGGCAGGAAGAAGGGGGCCACGGGGAAGTTCTCGTCGGCGGCCTTGTCGAGCGTGGCGGTGGCGGCGGCGTCGGCCCGCGTCCGCTGAATACGGCTCACCGCGTACCGCCCGACGCGGGGACGGCGAAACCACGTCGAAGCTGGAGATTTTCCATCATTGCCGTCATATCTCCCGTTCTACACTGCTGACCCAAAACAACCCTTTTCGGACACGCCGCCCGTCCAGCCGAGTGCGACGTGCGCACAACCGGCGATGCGCCGGGGGCGTATCACCCCACATGGCGCGAATCAGCACCATCACAGCTTACGTTGTACAGCTCACAGGGCCGCGCCCGGGTGCGGCACCCTCTCGTGCAACACCTCGGTCGCTGCCAACCTTCCCCGGATCCGGGGAACTTGACGTCATCCGCCGGGAGGAGATCCTCCCCCGGACACCGTGCGGCCCCCGCCGCTGCGCTCCGGCGGGGGCCACGCGCGCGTGACGGCTACTTGCCCGTTTCCCGTTCGTAGGCCTTCAGCACCTCTTCGGTGGGGCCGTCCATCAGGAGCTCGCCTCTCTCCAGCCACAGCACCCGGTCGCAGGTGTCCCTGATGGTCTTGTTGTTGTGGCTGACCAGGAAGACGGTGCCCGCCTCCTTGCGCAGCTCGCGGATCCGCTCCTCGGAGCGGACCCGGAACTTGCGGTCACCGGTGGCGAGCGCCTCGTCGATCATGAGGACGTCGTGGTTCTTGGCCGCCGCGATCGAGAACCGCAGCCGAGCCGCCATGCCCGAGGAGTACGTGCGCATCGGCAGGGTGATGAAATCGCCCTTCTCGTTGATCCCCGAGAAGTCCACGATGTCCTGGTACCGCGTGCGGATCTCCTCGCGGCTCATGCCCATCGCGAGACCGCCGAGCACGACGTTGCGCTCACCGGTCAGGTCGCTCATCAGGGCCGCGTTGACACCGAGCAGCGACGGCTGGCCGTCGGTGTACACCTTGCCCTGCTCGGTCGGCAGCAGACCGGCGATGGCCCGCAGCAGCGTGGACTTGCCCGAACCGTTGGTGCCGATGAGCCCGATCGCCTGGCCGCGGTAGGCGGTGAAGGACACGCCCCGCACCGCGTGCACCTTGCGCACACCGCGCGGTTCGCCCTTGCCGCGGCGCATGATCCGGCTCAGTGCCGCGGTGGCGCTGCCCTTGCCGCCGCCGGTGCCGTTCACGCGGTACACGATGTGTACGTCGTCCGCGATCACGGTGGGGATGTGTCCCTGGGACGATTCCTCAGCCACGGCCGTACCGTTCCTCTGCCTTCCAGAAGTACACGAAGCCCACGACGCCCACCACGAGCGCCCAGGCGAGTCCGACGGCCCAGACGTGCGGCGGCAGATTCTCCGAGCCGTAGCCGTCGATCAGTGCGAAGCGGACGAGGTCCATGTAGACGGCGGCCGGGTTGTACTGCAGTACGTCCGCGATCCACTGCGGCTTGCCCTCGAGCATCACGGGGATGGAGAACATCACGCCGGAGCCGTACATCCAGGTCCGCATGACGAACGGCATCAGCTGGGCGAGGTCGGGGGTCTTGCTGCCCAGCCGGGCCATGACCAGCGCCAGGCCGGTGTTGAACACGAACTGCAGGGCCAGCGCCGGGATGATCAGCAGCCAGGAGAGCCTGGGGTAGCTGCCGAAGCCGATCGCCACGGCGAACAGCACGATCATGGAGTACAGCAGCTGCTGGAGCTGCTGGAGCGAGAACGAGACGGGCAGCGAGGCCCGGGGGAAGTGCAGGGCCCGGACCAGGCCGAGGTTGCCGGCGATGGACCGCACCCCCGCCATGACCGAGCTCTGGGTGAAGGTGAAGACGAAGACGCCGGTCACCAGGAACGGGATGAAGACCTCGGTGCTCATCCCCCGGTTGGTGCCCAGGATCAGGCCGAAGATCAGGAAGTAGACCAGGGCGTTCAGCAGCGGTGTGGCCACCTGCCACAGCTGACCGAGTTTGGCCTGGCTGTACTGCGCGGTCAGCTTCGCCCTGGAGAAGGCCAGGATGAAGTGGCGCCGGCCCCAGAGCTGCCGGATATAGCCGAGCAGCCCTGGCCGGGCACCGCTCACCGTCAAGCCGTACTTGTCGGCCAGCTGGGACGCGCTCAGTCCCTCGTCGGCGGACGGCGGGCTGCTCAGCGCAATCCCGCCGTCGTGGGTCGTGTCACTCACAGTTAAGAACTCTCGTCTTCACGATGCGCAGCCGGGTCGCGGGCGCGGCCAAGGCGGACAGGTACCCCGTACGGAATGAATACGGCTCATGGTCTCAGAGACGGAAGCCTCTCAGATCACCGGCGGCCGTCCTAGTCTGGTCAGCCGCCATACCGTACGCCACCTCATCGGGCGACGGGGTCCGCAGGGCTCGGTCCAGCCTTCGCGGAAGCCTCCGAACCACGCCTTGAGTGCGGGCAGGGAGGGCCGGCGGAGGAGGGTGAGCAGCAGCCAGACCCCGACGTACAGGGGAACCAGTGGCGCGGGCAGGTTCCTGCGGGCGAGCCAGACGCGGTTGCGGGCCACCATGCGGTGGTAGACCGCGTGCCGCGAGGGGGCCGTGGTGGGGTGGTTGAGCACCATGTCCGCGCGGTACTCGATCATCCAGCCGGCGTCCAGGGCCCGCCACGCGAGGTCGGTCTCCTCGTGCGCGTAGAAGAACTCGCCGGGGAGCGGGCCCGCCTCGGCGATCACCTGGCTGCGTACGGCGTTCGCGCCACCGAGGAACGTCGTGACACGGGAGGAGCGCATCGGGTCGGAGGCACGGAGCCGTGGCACGTGCCGTCGCTGGGTGACACCCGTGTCCGGGTCGGCGATGCGGAACGTCACGATGCCGAGCTTCGGGTCCGCCTCGAACGCCCGTCGGCAGAGCTCGGCGGTGTCGGTGTTCGGCAGGTGCCCGTCGTCGTCGAGGAAGAGCAGGGCGTCCACATCGGCTCCGGACGGTCCGAACGCCTCGATGCCGACGTTGCGGCCACCCGGAATACCCAGATTCTCGGGCAGCTCCACGGTCCGTACGCCCGGGGGGACGTCGGGGACCGGGGCTCCGTTGCCGACGACGACCACCTCGATCCGGTCGCCTTCCTGCCCGGCGACCGAATCGAGAAGGGCGCGCAGTTCGTCGGGGCGGTTGCCCATGGTGATGATGACCGCGCCGAGTTTCATGGGTGAGCTCACTTCAGCCTGCTGGACGCCAGGATCGACACCAGGTGCAGGACCGTCTGGAGAAGGGCGATGCCGGCCATGACCGCGACCGCGAGACGGCTGAAGAACAGGTCGTCCCTGACCACGTCGAGAACCGCCACCACCAGGATGACCAGCGACGCCTCGATGCCGAGGATCAGCCGGTGGAACTTGAGCGCGCCGGCCGCGCGGCGGGCGAGCGCCATGCCGGAGGAACGGGGCTCGGACGCGGCCTCCTTGACGGGCGGCAGCCCGCCCTGGTGGCGTGCGACGCCGACGAGGTCGGTCTCCGCCTTGATCAGGATCGCGCCGAGCGCGGCGAGCGTGCCCAGGAAGGCCCACAGCCAGTCGATGCGTCCCGGACCCCACAGGTCGGCGGCACGGAGGCCGAAGCCGACCAGCACCGCCGCGTCGCACAGGTAGGCGGCCACCCGGTCCAGATAGACCCCGCCCAGCGAGTACTGCTTCTTCCAGCGGGCCACCTCGCCGTCGACGCAGTCGAACAGCAGGTAGAGCTGGACCGCGAGCACACCGAGCAGCGCGCCGGGGATGCCCGGGACCAGCAGGGCGGGCGCCGCGAGCGCACCGGCGACGGTCATCACGTAGGTCAGCTGGTTCGGCGTGATCTTCGTGGTCACCAGACGCCGGGTGATGCGCAGGGAGACCTCGCGCATGTAGAGCCGCCCCGCCCAGTGCTCGCCACTGCGCCGGTCCTTCACGCCCGGGGGGTGCACGACCGGACGGAGTTCAGCTATGGATGGCTTTTGCATAGTCGGCGTACGCGTCCCTGATCTGGTCGGTGGACAGGTTGAGGTGTTCCAGGATCGTGAAGCGTCCCGGGCGCGTCTGCGGCGCGTAGTCCACGGCCCGCACGAATTCTTCGACGGTGAAGCCGATCTCGTCGGGCAGCACCGGCAGCCCGTGACGCCGCAGGACCGACGCCATGTGGACGGACTCCTCGTGGGCGCCCCGCAGGTGCATGGCGAAGCAGGCGCCGAGGCCGACCTGCTCGCCGTGGCTGGCCGCGCGCTTCGGGTACAGCAGGTCGAAGGCGTGGTTGATCTCGTGGCAGGCACCCGAGGCGGGCCGCGAGTCCCCGGCGACCGACATCGAGATGCCCGTGAGCACGAGTCCCTCGGCCAGCACCTTGAGGAAGGCGTCGTCGCCGATGCCTCCGGGGTGACGCAGTACGGCCTCGCCGGCCTGCCGGGCCATGGCGGCCGCGAGCCCGTCGATCTCCTCGCCCTGGTGCTCATGGGCGAGCTCCCAGTCGGCGACGCACGAGATGTTGGAGACCGCGTCACCGATGCCCGAGCGCACGTAGCGCGGGGGCGCCGCACGGATCACGTCGAGGTCGATGACCACGGCGATCGGGGTGGGGACCCCGTAGGAGCCCCGTCCGTTGTCGTTGTCCAGGGTCGCGACCGGCGAGCAGAGCCCGTCGTGGGACAGGTTCGTCGCGACGGCGACCATGGGCATGCCCACGCGCGCGGCGGCGTACTTCGCGACGTCGATGATCTTGCCGCCGCCGAGGCCGACGACGGCGTCGTAGCGGTTGCCCTTGATGCCGTCGGCGAGCCGCACCGCGGAGTCGATCGTGCCGTCGGCGACCGGGTACCAGTCGGCCCCCGGCAGCACCGGAGCGAGCTTCTCGCGCAGGGCGCGCCCGGAACCGCCGCTGATCGCGATGGCGAGCTTGCCCGAGGCGGAGATCCGCTGGTCGGCGAGGAGACCGGCCAGATCGTCCATCGCGCCGCGCCGGATGTCGACGACGACGGGGGACGGGATGAGGCGGGTCAGTACAGGCACGCGATCTCCCTGCCCCTGGCGAGGTCGTCGTGGTTGTCGATCTCGACCCACGTCACCTCGCCGATGGGCGCGACGTCGACGGTGAAGCCGCGGTTCACGAGCTCCTGGTAGCCGTCCTCGTAGTAGAGGTCGGGGTCACGCTCGAAGGTGGCCTTCAGGGCGTCGGCGAGCTCCTCGGCGGCGTCGGCCTCGATCAGTGTGACGCCGATGTACTCGCCGGTCGCGGTGGCCGGGTCCATCAGCTTGGTGATCCGCCGGACGCCCTTGCCGTCCTCGGTGATGACCTTCATCTCCTCGTCGGCAAGGCTCTTCACCGTGTCGAGGGCGAGGATGATCTTCCGGCCCTCGCCCCGTGCGTCCAGGAGTGTCCTCTCGACGGAGACCGGGTGCACGGTGTCGCCGTTGGCGAGGATGACGCCCTTCTTCAGGACCTCGCGTGCGCACCAGAGGGAGTAGGCGTTGTTCCACTCCTCGGCCTTGTCGTTGTCGATGAGCGTCAGCGTCACGCCGTACGTGGCCTCGAACTCGGCCTTGCGGGCGTAGACCGCCTCCTTGCGGTAGCCGACGACGACCGCGACCTCGGTGAGTCCGACCTCCGCGAAGTTGGCCAGCGTCAGGTCCAGGACCGTCTTCTCGCCGTCCACCGGCACCAAGGCCTTGGGCAGCGTGTCCGTGTAGGGACGCAGACGGCGTCCGGCACCGGCAGCCAGTACGAGGCCGATCATGCGAGTTCTCCTTCGTCGTGTACGGCGGGGGCCGAGGAGGACACCCAGAAGCGGATGGACTCCACGAGCACCACCAGAGCCACGGCGGCCGCCAGCGCGGTCAGAGCCGTGGTGAATCCTGAACCGTGGGTCAGCACGGCGGCGAGAACGGCCACGACCAGGGTCCGGCCCTCGTGGCCGCCGATGGTGCGCACCAGCCACCGGGGCGGCGCTCCGGTGCCGCCCCGGATGCGGTACACCGTGTCGTAGTGATGGTAGGCGACGGCCGAAACCAGGCCGAATGCCGCGGGAACGGCGTGCGGTACGTCGCTGCGGGCTGCCAGCACCAGGATCGTGCAGTACTCGGCGGCCCGGAAGACCGGAGGGACGAGCCAGTCGAGGGCGCCCTTGAGCGGCCGCGAGACGGCGAGACCGGAGAGGACCGCGTACACCGCGGCGGCACCCACGGTCAGCCAGCCACCGTACGGGGCGAACAGCGCCGCCGCGACCATGACCAGTGCGCCGACGAACGCCAGGAACGGGGCCGTGAAGCCGCCTCCCGGGCGCCGGAGCACGGCGGCGACGGCCTGGGCGAGCGGGCCCGAGTCAGCGAGGTCCGCGAGCGCTCCCGCCGCCCGGTCGGTGCGCTGCGCCTTGCGGGTCAGCGAGCGCAGCAGCCGGCCGGCCGTCGTGTAGCAGGCGGCCAGGGCGCAGCCGACGAGCAGGGCGTAGAAGACGATCCGGGGCGTGGTCACGGCGGTGAGCACGGCGATCATGGCCCAGCGCTCGCCGATGGGCAGCACTATCATCCGGCGCAGCCAGACCGTCCAGCCGACGCTGTCGAGCTTGTCGGAGAGCGCGGCGGTGGGGCTCGTGTTGGACACCGCGTCGTGGTTGGCCTCGTTGAACGAGAAGTCGACGACATGGCGGCAGGCCTGGAGGACCATCGCGCCGAGCGCGAGGACCCATACATCGTCACCTCCACCGCCGCGGGCGGCACCGAGGGCGAGGCCCGCGTAGTACGCGTACTCCTTGGCGCGGTCGAAGGTGGCGTCCAGCCAGGCGCCCATCGTCGAGTACTGCAGTGAGTAGCGGGCGAGCTGCCCGTCGGTGCAGTCCAGGACGAAGGAGAGGAGCAGGAGCACCCCGGCGGCGACGTACCCGCCGCGGGTGCCGGTCGCCGCGCTGCCTGCCGCGACGAGCGCGGTGATCAGCGAGGCGGTGGTGACCTGGTTCGGGGTGAGGCCCCGGCGGGCGCACCAGCGGGCGATGTAGCGGGAGTACGGGCTGATGAAGTAGGTCGTGAAGAAGCCGTCGTGGGCCTTCACGGCGCTGCGCAGCCGTACGGCCTCGTCGTCGACGGCGGCCACGGCGGCCCGGGCGGCGGTCCGTTCCTCGGGCGCGGTGGGCACCGCGGCCGTGAGCGAGCCGAGCTCGGGGCGCTGCACTGCGGTGCCCTCCGCGTCCAGGGCCACGGCCAGCCGGTCGGGCACGGTGCGGTCCTCGGTGACGGGTTCGTCACCGGGGGGCGCGACGGGGCCTCCGGTGCCGACCGCGGCCACGGCCCTGCGCAGGGCACGGAGCAGCGCGGGACGGGCCTCGGGCTGCGCGGTGAGCGCACCGGGGACCGACGCGGCGGCGAAGCGGGGGTCGGTGAGTCCGAGCCTGAGGGCGTGGACATGGCCGACGAAACGGGGATCCACGAGCGCGACGCGTTGGCTCGCGGGGACTGCGGCGAGCAGCTCGGCGGCCCCGGAGGCGTCGGCTGCGGCAGTCACGTCGAAGCCGAGTGACCGCAGATCGTCCTCGAGCGACGATCCGGGTACCGGCGCACCGGTGAGGATGGCGGTCGACAGACGAACTCACTCCTTGGTGCTGACGGGAACGGCACGACATACGGCCCGGAGGGGCCGGCGGCACGTCGGCTGAGGCTATCGGATGAACGGAAGACCGAGTTCACCGACCGTTTGTGCTCCGTTCGGGCGAATCGGCCATCATGCGGCGCCGTTCGCGATCATCATTGTCGATCAACACCTCGACCCACAAACCGTGTCCCGGGAACGCATAGGCTGACCCGCATGACGTGGTTGATCACAGGCGGGGCCGGTTACATCGGGGCACACGTGGCGAAGGCCATGACAGGAGCCGGGGAACGGGTCGTCGTACTCGACGACATCTCGACGGGCATCGAGGAGCGGCTGCCCGCCGACGTCACGCTGGTGCGGGGCTCGGCCTCGGACCGCGGGGTGCTCGACCGGGTCCTGGCGGAGCACGCCGTCACGGGTGTGGTGCATCTCGCGGCGAGGAAGCAGGTCGGTGAGTCCGTCGAGAAGCCGCTGCTCTACTACCGGGAGAACGTGGCCGGGCTGGCCGTGCTGCTGGAGGCCGTGGTCGCGGCCGGTGTGCGGCACTTCCTCTTCTCCTCGTCGGCGGCGGTGTACGGCGTCCCGGATGTGGAGCTCATCACGGAGGAGACGCCGTGCGCGCCGATCAACCCCTACGGCGAGACCAAGCTCGCCGGGGAGTGGCTGGTACGCGCGACGGGGCGGGCCCACGGCATCTCGACGGCCTGCCTGCGCTACTTCAACGTGGCGGGGGCCGCCGAGCCCGCGCTGGCCGACACCGGTGTCTACAACGTCGTACCGATGTTCTTCGACCGGCTGACGCGGGGCGAGGCTCCGAGGATCTTCGGCGACGACTATCCGACGCCGGACGGCACCTGTGTCCGTGACTACATCCATGTCGCCGACCTGGCGGAGGCGCACCTCGCCGTCGCCCGGCACCTGGACACGGGCACGGAGGGCGGGGACCTCACCCTGAACATCGGCAGGGGCGAGGGCGTATCGGTACGCCGGCTCGCCGAGCTGGTGGGCGAGGTCACCGGTCTGCGCACGGAGCCCGTGGTCGAACCGCGCAGGCCGGGGGACGCCGCCCGGGCCGTCTCCTCGGCGGCCCGGGTGACCGAGGAGCTGGGCTGGACGGCACGCCGTGACATGCGCGAGATGGTGGAGTCGGCCTGGGAGGGCTGGTGCCTGCGCCACCCGGAGGCCCGCGCCGCGCAGTGAGCGGCGCACAGCTCTGACCTGCAATCGTTTCCGCAGGTCAGAGCATATGACAACGGTGTTCAGTGCCGTGTTGCCCGCTACCCCCACCCCGTAGTTCACTGACCGCATCGGGCGCGGTGCGCCCGGGATTTCGATCCATCAGGGATACGACGGGTTCGCGGAGGCATACGCATGGGGGCTGGCCACGATCACGGGCACACACACGGAGGCCCGGTCCCGACGGGAACCGCCGCCGCCGCGTACCAGGGCCGGCTCAGGGTCGCGCTGGGCATCACGCTGGGCGTCATGGTCATGGAGATCGTCGGAGGGCTGCTCGCCGACTCGCTCGCGCTGATCGCGGACGCGGCCCACATGGCGACCGACGCGCTGGGGCTGGGCATGGCCCTGCTGGCCATCCACTTCGCCAACAGGCCCTCGGGTCCCAACCGCACCTTCGGCTTCGCCCGTGCCGAGATCCTCGCCGCCCTGGCCAACTGCCTGCTGCTCCTCGGGGTCGGCGGCTACCTGGTCTTCGAGGCCGTCGACCGCTTCATCACCCCGGCCGAGACCAAGGGGGGCCTGGCCATCGCCTTCGCCGCCGTCGGTCTGGTGGCCAACGTGGTCTCCCTGTCCCTGCTGATGCGCGGGCAACGGGACAGCCTCAACGTGCGGGGCGCCTATCTCGAAGTGGTCGCCGACACGCTCGGCTCGGTGACGGTGCTCGTGTCGGCGGGCATCATCATGGCCACCGGCTGGCAGGCCGCCGACCCCGTCGCCTCGCTGCTGATCGGTCTCATGATCGTCCCCCGGACGGTGAAGCTCCTGCGGGAGACGCTCGACGTACTGCTGGAGTCGGCGCCCGCGGGCGTGGACATGGACGAGGTGCGCGCCCACATCACAGCCCTTCCCGGCGTGCTGGGCGTCCATGATCTGCATGCCTGGACGATCACCTCGGGCATGCCCGTCCTGTCCGCCCACGTGGTGGTGCGCCAGGAGATGCTGGACTCGATCGGCCACGAGAAGCTCCTGCACGAGTTGCAGGGGTGCCTCGGCCACCACTTCGACGTCGAGCACTGCACCTTCCAGCTGGAGCCCAGCGGGCACGCCGAGCACGAGGCGCGGCTCTGCCACTGAGACATCGGACGCCCGGGGGTGTCCGATGCTAGGGTCTGCGTCGACATCTCCGGGACCGGAGACCGGTGACGAGTGAAGGCGTTGAGTTCGATGACTGTCGCGACCGCTGCTGCCCTGTGCAGCGCACAGTCCATCCTCATCTCCCGGGTCACCGGCTGACCGCTCGGCATTCCGCACGCGGTGTCGGCCGGGGCCCTCTCACCCAAGGGTTCCCGCTTTGACCGACCACACGTTCAACGCTTTCTTCGAACTGCACCACCGGCTGCCCCGGCAGAGCCCCGGCTCCGACGCCACGACACGACGGCTGCTCTCCATGGCGGGCTCGCTGCCGGACCGTCCGCGCGTCCTGGACCTGGGCTGCGGCCCGGGCAGGGCGGCCCTCCTGCTCGCCGCCGAGGCGGGCGCGCAGGTGACGGCCGTCGATCTGCACCAGCCCTTCCTCGACGAGCTGACCGAGGCCGCCGAGGCGCGCGGGCTCGGTGACCGGATCCGTACCGTCCGGGCGGACATGGCCGATCTCGTCGGGCCCGGCTTCGACGACGGGTCCTACGACCTGGTCTGGGCCGAGGGTTCCGCGTACGTCATCGGGTTCGACACCGCGCTGCGGGACTGGCGGCGGCTGCTCGCCCCCGGCGGCACGATGGTGATCACCGACTGCGTCTGGACCACCGGCTCCCCGTCCGCCGGGGCACGCGCCTTCTGGGACCCGCAGGCCTCGCTGCGGCCCGTCGCGGAGAACACCGCCGCGGCCGTGGAGGCGGGCTGCCACGTCCTCGGCGTCATGGTCCAGCCCGACAGCGACTGGGACGAGTACTACGTCCCGCTGGCGGACCGGGTCTCCGCGGCGGATCCGTCGGCCCCCGGCATGCCGGAGGCGCTGGCCGCCACCCGCGAGGAGCTGGAGGTGCGTCGCCGCCACGGATCGGAGTACGGCTACGCCGGCTATGTGCTGCGCCCCTTCGATCCCCGCTGGCCGGCCCGGACCGAGACGGCCGCCGACCGCGACGCGGTGCACGGGGTGGTGTCGGCCGCCTTCCCGACCCGGGCCGAGGCGGATCTGGTCGACGCGTTGCGCACGGACCCCGGCGCGTGGCTGCCCGGCCTGTCGTACGTGGCCGAGGCCCCGGACGGCTCGGTCGCGGCCCACGCCCTGCTGACGCGGTGCCGGGTCGGGGACGTCCCGGCGCTCGCGCTGGCCCCGGTGTCCACCGCGCCGGACCACCAGCGCGCGGGCGCCGGGCGGGCGGTGGTCCGGGCGGTGCTGGACGCCGCACGGCTGCGCGGGGAACCACTCGTCCTGGTGCTCGGACACCCGGAGTACTACCCGGTCTTCGGTTTCGAGCCGGCGTCGCGGTTCGGGATCAGGCCGGGCTTCGAGGTGCCCGACGAGGCGATGATGGCGCTGGTCCTCGACGATTCCGTGCCGGTGCCCGAGGGAGTGATCCACTACCCGGCGGCCTTCGGGGTCTGACGGGGTGTCCGTCCCGCCCCGCCCTCCGGGGCGGTGCGGGAGGGACATGCCAGCACCCGCAGTGCGGGCAGGCGGCTTTTGTACGGCAGACTTGACCGCACTCGAGGGGTCCGGCGCACGAGACCGGTACCAAAGCGAAGGATGGGTATGCCGACCACACCAGCCACCGCGGCGCACAGCTCGTCGAACGGCACAGCAGACGCGATCATGCTCGAACTGGTCGACGAGAACGGCACCACCATCGGCACCGCGGAAAAGCTCGCCGCCCACCAGGCCCCGGGCCAGCTGCACCGGGCGTTCTCCGTCTTCCTCTTCGACGAGCAAGGGCGGTTGCTGCTCCAGCGCCGGGCGCTCGGCAAGTACCACTCCCCCGGCGTCTGGTCGAACACCTGCTGCGGTCACCCGTACCCGGGAGAGGCGCCGTTCGCTGCGGCCGCCCGGCGGACGTACGAGGAGCTGGGCGTCTCACCCTCACTGCTCGCCGCGGCGGGCACGGTCCGCTACAACCACCCCGATCCGGCATCGGGCCTGGTCGAGCAGGAATTCAATCACCTGTTCGTCGGCATGGTGCAGGAGCGCCTTCGGCCGGATGAGGAGGAAGTCGGCGAGACGGCCTTCGTGACTGCCGGTGAACTCGCGGAGCGGCACGCGGCGGCGCCGTTCTCGGCCTGGTTCATGACCGTACTGGATGCCGCGCGGCCCGCGATCAGGGAGCTGACGGGGACGTCCGCCGGCTGGTGAAGCGCACCGCGCAGGGGGTGGTCAGGGCTGCGCCTTCAGGGGCAGCGCCGCCCAGATGATCTTCCCGCCCCCGGCGGTGTGTTCGGCGTCGCAGGTGCCGCCCGCCTCGGTGGTGATCTCACGGACCAGGAGCAGCCCCCGGCCGCCTGTCTGCGCGTGGTCGGTGACCAGCGCCGTCGGGCGGTAGGGGTGGTTGTCCTCGACGGAGACCCTGATCCACTCCTCCCCGACGGCCACCTCGACCGCCAGTTCGGGTGAGAGCAGCGCCGCGTGCCGGACGGCGTTGGTGACCAGCTCCGACACGATCAGCAGGAGCCCTTGGAGGATGTCGTCGTCGACGGGCACACCCTGCCGCTCCAGCAGGTCGCGCACGGCGCGCCTGGCCTGCGGCACCGACACGTCGACGGCGGGGGCGGTGAAGCGCCACACCCCCTCGTACGACACGGGATGGGCCGGAACTCTCCCACGGCTCTCCATAGACCGGCACCCGCTCTCGACTCGCATGTCACTGGCCATCGAGTTATGAGTGTCGGTAAGGGCGTGGTCCGGACCACAGCACTGACCACAAGTGGTCACTTCCTGGGGTGATTTGACCGGGCGAGTATGACGGCGTCAGGTGATTGGACTGCTTCTCGCCCTCTTCCGGCGTCATCCGGTCCGTGACCGGACCGACGACACCGCGGAGGACCCCTGCTCCTCGAGGCCCCGGAGAGTGCGTTCCCGCCGCTCGCCCCTTCTGATCACAGGTTCGAGCCGTGCGGATAGCATCCGCGCATGGACCTCAGGGAGCAGGCGGCATGGCTGGAGCCGCGGCTGGAGCACGCGGTCGTGGACGGCATCGCCACCGTCGTCATCAGCAACCCCGCCAAGCGCAATGCCATGACCGCGGACATGTGGCGGGCGCTGCCCGTACTGCTGGAGGAGCTGGCGGCCGATCCCGGCGTACGTGTCCTCGTGCTGACCGGCGCCGGTGACACCTTCTGCGCCGGTGCGGACATCGCCTCCCTCCGGGACCCGGCAGGGCGGCCCCAGACGCTCGCCGTCCGGGCCGAGGAGGCCCTGGCGGCGTTCCCCGGGCCGACCCTGGCCGCCGTGCGCGGCTACTGCGTGGGCGGCGGCAGCCAGCTCGCGGCCGCCTGCGACCTGCGGTTCGCCGAGGAGGGCGCTTCCTTCGGCGTCACCCCGGCCAAGCTCGGGATCGTCTACCCCTCGTCGTCGACGCGCCGGCTGGTCGCCCTCGTGGGTCCGGCCACCGCGAAGTTCCTGCTGTTCTCCGGGGAGCTGATCGGGACCGGACGGGCACTGCGGACCGGACTGGTGGACGAGGTACTGCCGGAGGGCGGGCTGGACGCCAGGGTGGACGCGTTCGCCCGGGTCCTGGCGTCGCGTTCGCAGCTGACCCAGGCCGCGGCCAAGGAGTTCGTCGCCGGCCGCGAGGACCGGGACGCCTACTGGTCGGGGCAGGCGAGCGACAGTGGCGACACCGCCGAGGGGGTGGCCGCCTTCCTGGAGCGGCGCGCTCCCCGCTTCAGCTGGACGACCGGGCCGGGCGGAGCCACCACACCCACGGCAGGTTGAACCGGCTCCTGGCCCGACCTTCCCCGACCGGCGGCCGCCAGGGCCGTTCGTGCAGTCCACCCGCGGCCGCCCCGGACTACCCCACGTACCAACCAGTCGGTAACGTGCGGGCATGAGTACTCTTCCCCCACGTGCCGGACGCCGCTGTCATAACGCGCTCAACCCCCTGCACTCCTGCGTGTACTTCTCCCCCGACCTCGGCAAGGAGTTCGGCGAGCTCGGCATCGACGACCCGAGCCGGGCCTACTTCGCCGCACGTGGCGCGGCCCTGGGCGCGGCCGGGGCGGGCACGGTCACGGCGACCTTCTACAACTTCGCCCATGAGCTGGTGGCCCGGCACCTGCCCGCCGTCTGGTCGGACATCACCCCGCAGGCGGCGCTCGACGCCCGTCTGCGGGCCGCCGACTCGACGCTCCGCCAGGTGCTGGGCGAGGAAGCCCTCGTCTCCCCGGAGATGGCGGAGGCGGCCGGGCTGGCCCTGCGCGCCGCCGAGGCCTGCACCCGGCACGCCCGTCCGCTGTACGCCGCCCACGCGGACCTGCCGGTACCGGACCAGCCGCATCTGGCGTTCTGGCACGCGGCGACGCTGCTGCGCGAGCACCGCGGCGACGGGCACCTGGCGGCCCTGCTCACGGCCGGACTCGACCCGCTCGAGGCCCTGGTCAGCCACACCGCGACCGGCAAGGGCATGGCGCCGCGCTGGATCCTCGCCACCCGCGGCTGGCGGCGCGCGGACTGGGACGCGGCGGTGGAGCGGCTGCGCGGAAGGGGCGTGCTCGACGCCGAGGGCGAGCTGACCGAGGCGGGCACAGCGCTGCGGGCCGAGCTGGAGGAGGCGACGGACCGCCTGGACGCCGCACCGTACGAGCACCTGGGCGCCGACGGCGTGGAGCGGCTCACCGAGCTGGGCCGGGGATTCCTGTTCGCGGCGGCCTCCGCCGGGGCCTTCCCGGACGATCTGCTCGGCAAGGGCTGAGTCCCGGTCACGTTTACGACGGGTGGAACCGGCCAGGCGGTAGTCACACCCTACGAAGGAGGCACACCGTGTTCCGTGCGATCGCAAACGCTCTGAGTACCGTCGGATCAGCCGTGGCCACCGTGGTGACTCTGCCCTTCCGGCTGCTGGCAGGCCTTTTCGGTGGCGCATCGCGCAGCGGCCGGACCCGGCGCGTCTGACCGCGCCGTCCGGCAGGCCGTCGGGGCCGTGATCGACCAGGTCACGCGACACGGCCCCCGGCCACCCGGCACAATGCAGGCGAAGGGACCCACCCCCGTGTGGACCACCCCAAGCCAGCACAGCCAGTACGAGAAGGCGAGTCGGGAAAACCGTGACGACGTCCATCGAAGGCAGGATCGCCGAGGAGCTCGGCGTACGTGAGCGTCAGGTGAGGGCGGCCGTCGACCTGCTCGACGGCGGGTCGACCGTGCCGTTCATCGCGCGCTACCGCAAGGAAGCGACCGAGATGCTCGACGATGCGCAGCTGCGCACGCTCGAGGAGAGGCTGCGGTATCTGCGGGAACTCGAGGACCGCCGCACGGCGGTCCTCGATTCCGTACGAGAACAGGGCAGGCTCGACGCCGCCCTGGAGGCACAGATCCGGGCGGCCGACACCAAGGCGCGGCTGGAGGACATCTACCTGCCGTTCAAGCCGAAGCGCCGGACGAAGGCGCAGATCGCGCGCGAAGCGGGCCTGACCCCGCTGGCCGACGGGCTGCTCGGCGACCCGTCCGTGGCCCCTCTCACGGCGGCCGCGGCGTTCGTGGACGCCGAGAAGGGCGTGGCGGACCCGGCGGCGGCGTTGGAGGGCGCCCGGGCGATCCTGACCGAGCGCTTCTCGGAGGACGCCGATCTGACCGGCGAACTGCGTGAACGCATGTGGTCGCGCGGCAGGGCCGTCGCGAAGGTACGCGAAGGCAAGGAGGAGGCGGGCGCGAAGTTCGCCGACTACTTCGACTTCGCCGAGCCGTTCACCGCGCTGCCCTCGCACCGGATCCTCGCGCTGCTCCGGGGCGAGAAGGAGGACGTGCTCGACCTGGTCCTGCAGCCGGAGGAACCGTCGGAGCAGCCGGGGCCCTCGTCGTACGAGAACATGATCGCCCGACGCTTCGGTGTCGCGGACCGCGGCAGGCCCGGGGACAAGTGGCTGGGCGAAACGGTGCGCTGGGCCTGGCGGACCCGGATCCTCGTACACCTCGGGATCGACATGCGGCTCCGGCTGCGCACCACGGCGGAGGACGAGGCGGTACGCGTCTTCGCCTCGAACCTGCGGGACCTGCTGCTCGCCGCACCGGCCGGCACCCGGGCGACTCTGGGGCTCGACCCCGGATTCCGTACGGGCGTGAAGGTCGCCGTCGTGGACGCGACGGGCAAGGTCGTCGCGACGGATGTGATCCACCCGCACGTGCCGGCGAACCAGTGGGACCGGTCGCTGGCCACACTGGAACGTCTCGCGAAGGAGCACCGGGTCGATCTCATCGCGATCGGCAACGGCACGGCGTCCCGCGAGACCGACAAGCTCGCGGGTGAACTGTGCGACAGGCATCCGGAGCTGCAACTCACCAAGGTGATGGTCTCCGAGGCGGGCGCCTCCGTGTACTCGGCGTCGGCCTTCGCCTCGCAGGAACTCCCGGACATGGACGTGTCGTTGCGTGGCGCCGTATCGATCGCACGCCGGCTGCAGGACCCGCTGGCCGAACTGGTGAAGATCGACCCGAAGTCGATCGGCGTCGGCCAGTACCAGCACGACCTGTCCGAGGTGAAGCTGTCGCGCTCCCTCGACGCGGTGGTCGAGGACTGCGTGAACGGCGTCGGTGTCGACGTCAACACCGCGTCGGCACCGCTGCTCTCGCGGGTGTCCGGCATCGGGTCCGGACTGGCCGAGAACATCGTGGCCCACCGGGACGCGAACGGTCCGTTCCGCTCCCGCCGGGCGCTCAAGGACGTGGCACGGCTGGGCCCGAAGGCGTACGAACAGTGCGCGGGATTCCTCCGGATCCGCGGCGGCGACGACCCCCTGGACGCGTCGAGCGTGCACCCGGAGGCCTACCCCGTGGTACGGACGATGGTGAAGCGGACGGGCGGCGACGTCGCCTCGCTGGTCGGCAACACCGACGTCCTGCGGTCACTGCGGGCCGACGAGTTCGTGGACGAGAAGTTCGGTCTGCCGACGGTGACGGACATCCTGAAGGAGCTGGAGAAGCCGGGCCGTGACCCGCGTCCGGCCTTCCGCACGGCCACGTTCAAGGAGGGCGTCGAGAAGCTCGGCGACCTGGCCCCGGGGATGGTGCTGGAAGGCGTCGTCACGAACGTCGCGGCGTTCGGCGCGTTCGTGGACATCGGCGTCCACCAGGACGGTCTCGTCCACGTGTCGGCCATGTCGCGGACGTTCGTCAAGGATCCGAGGGACGTCGTGAAGCCGGGCGACGTCGTGAAGGTGAAGGTCATGGACGTCGACATCCCGCGCAAGCGGGTCTCGCTGACGCTGCGGCTGGACGACGAGGCCGGGGCCGCCCACCAGGGCGGCGGGCAGGGGCCCCGGCGCGAGAAGTCGGGGCAGGGTGGCGGCGGAGAACGCCCGCCACGTCAGCGGCAGGGGCAGGGCGGTGGCCAAGGGGCCCGTCAGTCCGGCGGCCAGGGCCGTGACCGGCGCGCCGGTGGCCAGGGCGGCGGCGCCCCGCGTCCTGCGGCCGCGCCGGCCAACAGCGCGATGGCGGACGCATTGCGAAAGGCCGGGCTGAGCGGTTCCGACCCGGGCGGCCGCAAGCGCTGATCCGACACCACTACGGGCGGGCAGGAGACTTCTCCTGCCCGCCCGCAGCTGTTCCTGATCGTTCGTCCCACTGTATTGACCGCGCTCCGCACGTGCCGTACGTTCACGGCGATTCATGTACACGAACTCGGTTCACCCTGCAGATTGCTGCTCCGGAACCGGGGACGGTCTTCATCACTGCACCATCACCGCACCACCCACCGACCGGTGCCTGCGGAGGACGCCGCAGGCGGTGAAAGGGATGCCTAGTGAATACAGAGAATCAGCAGGTCAGAAGAGGCGGCGGCCGTGCGGTCGCCGCACTGGTCGCCGTCGTCTCCCTCCTTGTCGCCGGCCTCACCGCACTGTTCGCGACCGGCACGGCATCAGCTGCCCCGGCCGCGGGCTCGTACAGACTCGCGAACGCCGCGAGCGGTCTCTGCCTGGAAGTACCCGGCTCCAGCACGTCGGCCGGTGTCCAGCTCGGCCAGGGCGCGTGCGACGGCGGCGCCGACCAGACCTGGAAGCTCGCGGCTTCGGGCAGTGGCTACACGCTGACCGCCGCCCACAGCGCCAAGTGCGCCGGGACACGGGACGCCTCCACCAGCGCGGGCAAGGCGGTCGAGCAGCAGAACTGCGGCGGAGCGGCGAACCAGGTCTGGACACTGACCGCGGTCGGCGGAAGCACCTACCGGATCGTCAACAGCAACGGCGGCAAGTGCCTGAACGTGAAGGACAGTTCCACGGCGTCCGGTGCCCTCGTCCAGCAGAACTCCTGCGACTCGGTGACGAGCAAGAGCTGGACCTTCACCGCGTCGGGCACGGTTCCCACGGACCCGCCCACCGACCCGACCGACCCGCCGGACCCCACCGACCCGCCCACCGACCGGCCGTCGTGGCCGACGGCGAACGGCAGCCAGGCGGTGTCCTCCACGATCGAGGTCGCGGGCACCTACGACGGGGGCATGAAGCGCCTCTACGGCAGTGGTGACCTGGGCAGCGGCGGTCAGGACGAGGACCAGCCCCCGCTGATCAAGCTGGCGAACGGCGCCACCCTGCAGAACGTCGTCCTCGGCGCCCCGGCCGCAGACGGAGTGCACTGCGCGGGTACCTGCACGCTCAGGAACGTCTGGTGGGAGGACGTGGGTGAGGACGCCGCGACCTTCCGCGGCGGCTCCTCCTCGACGGTCCGCACGATCGACGGAGGCGGCGCGAAGCTGGCCGAGGACAAGGTGTTCCAGCACAACGGCGTCGGCGCCCTGGTCGTGAAGAACTTCCAGGTCGACGACTTCGGCAAGCTGGTCCGCTCCTGCGGCAACTGCTCCACGCAGAACGCCCGGCACATCCAGCTGCAGAACATCTGGGCGACCGCCCCGGGCACGAGCCTGGTCGGCATCAACACGAACTACGGCGACACGGCCCGGATCTCGGACGTCACGATCTACGGGGACGGCGACCGTGACATGGACATCTGTACCAAGTACAGGGGCACGACGAGCGGCGAGCCGAGCGAGATCGGCTCGGGCGCGGACGGCACCCACTGCGTCTACTCCTCGTCCGACATCCGCTACGTCGACTGAGGCGGCCCTGTGAAAGGGCCCCGCTCCTCCCGCGCGACGGGACGGGCGGGGCCTTCGCGTCAGCCGGCCTCGGTGACCCTGCCGCCTGCGACCTCGACGCGACGGGTCGTGTGGACGGCGTCGAGCATCCGCCGGTCATGGGTGACCAGCAGCAGCGTCCCGGTGTACGCGTCCAGCGCCGACTCCAGCTGCTCGATCGCCGGCAGGTCCAGGTGGTTGGTCGGCTCGTCCAGCACCAGCAGGTTGACGCCTCTGCCCTGCAGGAGCGCGAGACCCGCCCGCGTGCGTTCGCCCGGGGAGAGGGTCGTGGCCGGGCGGAGCACATGGTCGGCGCGCAGTCCGAATTTGGCGAGCAGCGTGCGCACCTCGGCCGGTTCGGTGTCGGGGACGGCCGCGCAGAAGGCGTCCAGCAGGCTCTCCGTGCCGTGGAACAGCTTGCGGGCCTGGTCGACCTCACCCACCACCACACCGGAGCCGAGCGAGACGTGGCCCGTGTCCAGGGGGAGGCGGCCGAGGAGGGCCGCCAGCAGGGTGGACTTGCCCGCCCCGTTGGCCCCGGTGATGGCCACTCGGTCGGCCCAGTCGATCTGCAGGGTGGCGGGACCGAAGGAGAAGTCCCCGCGGACGACGGCTGCGTCGCGGAGGGTGGCGACGACCGATCCGGAGCGCGGCGCGGAGGCGATCTCCATGCGGAGCTCCCACTCCTTGCGGGGTTCCTCGACGACGTCGAGGCGCTCGATCATGCGCTGCGTCTGCTTGGCCTTCGCGGCCTGCTTCTCGCTGGCCTCGCTGCGGAACTTGCGGCCGATCTTGTCGTTGTCGGTGGCCTTGCGGCGGGCGTTCTTGACGCCCTTGTCCATCCAGCCCCGCTGCATCTGGGCGCGGCCCTCGAGCGAGGAGCGCTTGTCCGCGTACTCCTCGAACTCCTCGCGGGTGTGTGCGCGGGCGCGCTCGCGCTCCTCCAGGTAGGAGGCGTAGCCACCGCCGTAGAGGTTGATCTCCTGCTGGGCGAGATCGAGCTCCAGGACCTTGGTGACCGTACGCATCAGGAACTCGCGGTCGTGGCTGACGACGACGGTGCCCGCGCGCAGCCCTGATACGAAGCGCTCCAGTCGCTCCAGACCGTCGAGGTCCAGGTCGTTGGTGGGTTCGTCGAGCAGGAAGACGTCGTAGCGTGACAGGAGGAGCGAGGCCAGGCCGGCGCGTGCCGCCTGGCCGCCGGAGAGCGCGGTCATCGGCAGGTCCAGTCCGACGGTGAGGCCGAGGTCGGCGGCCACCTCCTCCGCCCGCTCGTCCAGGTCGGCGCCGCCGAGGGCGAGCCAGCGCTCCAGGGTGTCGGAGTACGCGTCGTCGGCGCCGGGCGCCCCGTCGACCAGCGCCTGGGTCGCGGTGTCCATCGCGGCCTGGGCCTCGGCGACCCCGGTGCGCCGGGCGAGGAACTCCCGTACGGACTCCCCGGGCCTGCGCTCGGGTTCCTGCGGGAGGTGCCCGACGGTGGCGGTGGGCGGCGAGAGCCGGAGTTCGCCCTCCTCCGGCCTGTCGAGTCCGGCGAGCAGGCGCAGGAGCGAGGATTTACCGGCGCCGTTGGCTCCGACGAGACCGATCACGTCGCCGGGCGCGACGACGAGGTCGAGTCCGGCGAAGAGGGTGCGGTCACCGTGCCCGGCGGCGAGTTCCTTGGCGACGAGAGTGGCAGTCATCAGGGTGCCGATCCTAACGAACCTCCGGCGGCCCGATCTCCGCCGGCGGCCGGGTGCCGGGTGCGGCCGTGCGGCGGACCGGCCACCGCCCCGTCGCCGGCCGGAGTGACCGTGCGCGGGGCGCGGCCGCGACGGGGTGCGTGGAAGGCGCCGTCGGTTCAGGCCGGCGGCTCGTGCTTGTGCCGCTCGTCGGAGGTGACCTCCGCGGGCCCGGGGCCGATCCGGATCTCGAAGTCCCCGTCGTACTTGGCGTGGCCCTGGATGACCGCGGTTTCGACGGCCTCCACGCCGAACTCCCTGCGGACGATCATCGGGTCGTCCCGCAGGTCCCTCATCAGGGACACGCACATGCCGATCATGACGATGGTGAAGGGGGCGGCCACCAGGATGGTCAGGTTCTGCAGCCCTGCCAGCGCGTCGCCCTGACCGTTGCCGATGAGCAGCATGACCGCCGCGACGGCGCCGGTGACGACGCCCCAGAAGATCACGACCCACTTGGCGGGTTCGAGGACGCCCTTCTGGGAGAGCGTGCCCATCACGATCGACGCGGCGTCGGCGCCCGAGACGAAGAAGATGCCGACCAGGACCATCACCAGGATGCTCATGAGCGTCGCGACCGGGAACTGCTGCAGTACGCCGAAGAGCTGTGCCTCCTGGGTGCTGCCGACCCCCTTGAGTTCGCCGGCCTCCTCCAGCCGGATCGCCGACCCGCCCATGACGGCGAACCAGATCAGACTGACCGTGCTGGGCACCAGGATCACCCCGCCGACGAACTGACGGATCGTCCGGCCGCGGCTGATCCTGGCGATGAACATGCCGACGAAGGGCGTCCATGAGATCCACCAGGCCCAGTAGAAGACCGTCCAGCTGGCGAGCCAGTCGGCCACCTCCCCCTTGCCGGTGGCCTCGGTGCGCCCGGCGAGCTGGGCGAGGTCACCGAAGTACGCGCCGATGGAGGTGGGCAGCAGGTCGAGCACGATGATCGTGGGCCCGGCGATGAAGACGAAGATCACCAGGACCAGGGCGAGCACCATGTTGATGTTGGACAGCCACTGGATGCCCTTCTCGACCCCGGACACGGCGGAGGCGACGAAGGCGACCGTCAGCGCGGCGATGATCGCGACGAGGAGGCCGGTGCCGGTCTTCTCCATCCAGTCGAGCTCCTGGAAGCCGCTGCCGATCTGGAGGGCACCGAGCCCGAGCGAGGCCGCGGAGCCGAAGAGGGTCGCGAAGATGGCGAGGATGTCGATGATCCGGCCGAGGGTTCCGTGGGCGCGCTTCTGGCCGATGAGCGGCACGAAGACGGAGCTGATGGTCTGCCTGCGGTGGCGCCGGTAGGCGCTGTACGCGATGGCGAGGCCGACGACGGCGTAGATGGCCCAGGGGTGCAGGGTCCAGTGGAAGAGGGTGGTGGCCATCGCCGTCTGCATCGCCTCGGCGGCCACCGTGGGATGGGTGCCGGGCGGCGGATCGACGAAGTGGGCCAGCGGCTCGCTGACGCCGTAGAACATCAGGCCGATCCCCATGCCGGCGCTGAACATCATCGCGACCCAGGAGACCGTCTTGAACTCCGGCTCTTCGCCTTCCTGCCCGAGGGAGATCTTCCCGTAACGGCTGACCGCGAGCCAGAGGGCGAAGACGACGAAGCCGGAAGCCGCCAGCATGAAGGCCCAGCCACCGTTGTGGATGAGACCGTTGAGCAGCTTGCTGGACACGTTCTCCAGTGAGTCCGTGGCCGTGGAACCCCAGACCACGAAGGCGACGGTCAGCACCGCCGTGACGCCGAAGACCACCCGGTCGGTCGTGGGGCGCCGGCCGTGATGGGGTTGGGCGGGTAGATCGGCCGTGACCGGGAGATAGTCTCCCCGCCCGCCCGGACCCTGCTCTTCGTGTGACACAAATGGCACCTTTCACGCAGTGCGAAATTTCGCTCTCCGTAGGCAGTACCACACGCTGTGTGCATCTCGGCGGATCAACAAGCCGATCCGGCTTGACCGTTTATGAGCGCGTATGTCGCGCACTCGTGGCGCGATCGTCCACCTGACCGCCCGGACCGGGCGGTTAGGCTGTGGCGTTCATGCCCGAACCCGCCGGTTCCAGCCGCTCCCAGCCGGGACGCGCGTGCCCGAGGAGCGACTCTTGGCCGTCCCGAACCCTGATCCGAAGCGCGACGCCCGCCCCACCCTGGAGGCCGTGGCAGCCCGCGCCGGCGTGTCCAGGGCCACGGCGTCCCGTGTCGTCAACGGCGGGGCGGGCGTGCGGCAGCCCCTCGTGGACCAGGTGCGCAGGGCGGTCGAGGAACTCGGCTACATCCCGAACCACGCGGCGCGGACGCTGGTCACCCGGCGTAATGGCGCGGTCGCCGTGATCATCGACGAGCCGGAGTTCCGGATCTTCTCCGACCCGTTCTTCTCCCGCCAGATCCGTGGGATCAGCCGTGAGCTCAACGCCCACGACGCCCAGCTGGTCCTGCTCCTGGTGGAGGGCAGCGGGGACTTCGACCGGGTCACCCGCTATCTGGCAGGGGGGCATGTGGACGGCGTGCTGGCCTTCTCGCTGCACACGGACGACGAACTGCCCGCGATCATCGCCCGGTTCCGGGTCCCCACGGTCTACGGGGGCCGCCCGGAGTACCGGGGGGCGGGTGAGGACGCGGCGCAGGTGCCGTACGTCGACTGCGACAACCGGGGCGGCGCCCGCGAGGCGGTACGCCACCTGGTCTCGCTCGGCCGGAGGCGCATCGCGCACATCGCCGGGCCCCGGGACCAGACGTCGGCACTCGACCGGATCGACGGGTACCACGACGTCCTGCCGGACGCCGGACCTGAACTCGTCGCGGACGGCGACTTCACCGCCGAGGGCGGGGCCCGGGCCATGGCGGGTCTGCTGGACGCCCACCCCGGCCTCGACGCCGTCTTCGTGTCCAACGACCTGATGGCGTCGGGCGCCCTGCGCGTCCTGCGTGAGCGGGGCGTACGCGTGCCGGAGGACGTGGCCGTGGTCGGATTCGACGACATGGCTTCGGTGGCGGAGGCCGCGGTCCCGCCACTGACGACGGTCCGTCAGGACGTCGAGGGCATGGGGCGGCTGATGGTACGGCTGCTGATGGAACGGCTGGACAGCGACACGGGGACCTGGCCCGAGTCCGTGGTCACGCCGACCGAACTGGTCCGCCGCGCATCGGCCTGAGCCCTCCGCCGGGCGGGCCCACGGGGTTCAGCCCGGCCGCCTCAGGCCGGCCCGCCACTCGGCCCGCGCCGACCTGGCGAGCGGCAGATAGCGCAGCCGCTCGGGGAGCAGCGGCACGATCCGCCGGACCACGGCACCGAAGCGCCGCAGACGCCGTTCCTGCTCGGGGGTCCAGTCCAGTCCGATGGCCTCGCGGGCGTCCGGTGGCATCAGACCGACGGTGATGAAGCCGCGGAACCGCGCCAGCGGCGGGAGCAGCACCGGCCACAGCGCCTTCAGGAGCAGCCGCAGGACGAGGGGCCCCCGGTCGGGCGGCGGTACGGGGATGTCGGTGGCGACCAGTTCCCGCACGACGACGGTGGCCTCCACCTCCTCGGCCAGCATCCTGCGGTAGTACGGCCAGAACTCCTCGATCGTCTGCGGCATGTCCCGGTCGTGGATGCCCAGGATCCGGCCGACCTGGAGCCACTCGCGGTACAGGGCGCGCTCCTGGGCCTCGGTGAGCGGACGGACCAGGTATCGCGAGGCGTGCTGATAGACGGGGAACCCGGTGGCGTGCACCCACGCGTAGTTCGCGGGCGCCAGCGCGTGGTAGCGGCGGCCGCGGGTGTCGGTCCCCTGGATCGTGCGGTGCAGCTTCCTGAGCCTGCGGCCCTCCTCGGCCGCGGCCTCTCCCCCGTACACCCAGAGCTGGAGCGAACTCAGGGAACGCTCGCCGCGCCCCCAGGGGTCCGTGCGGAAGACCGAGTGGTCGTCGACCCCGGCTCCCACGGCGGGGTGGGCGACCTGGAGGGTGAGCGCGGCGGGCAGCATCAGCAGTCCCCGGACGTCTCCGGCGAGGCTCCACAGGACGCCGCCCGGCGGGGGCGGGGCCGGCTCTGCTGCGCTGGTCATGCGGGTGCTCCCCAGGGTCGGCGGGACGGCCGGACCGGTGCCGGGCCGCGTGTGTTCCAGTATGCGATCCCGCAGCAGTGTTGACGCGCCACATGAAACAAGTCAATAGTATTTGTAACTTTGACTCTCCAGGGCGAGAGGTCCGGCCATATGCCTTATGCAGGACGTGTGTTGAGCGGAGGAGGGCGCACGCCATGGGCCGTTACAACCGATTGCGCGAGATACGCCGGATGGACCCCGCCCGCGACTACGCGGAGATACTGCGGCTGATGTCCCAGTACGAGTTCCCGTGGGACTACCGGCAGGGCATCAGCGCCGCCTTCCTGCGCGACTACGGCGTACCGAGGATCCCCGTACTCCTGGACCGCACCCAGGAGTTCGAGCGCAACGGGCAGAAGCGCTACGACGACACCGTGCTGTTCGGATACGAGATGGCGGCCGACGGCTTCGAGTCGGAGCGCGCCGAGGCCGCGGCCCGCCATCTCAACCGGATCCACGGCAGGTACCGCATCCCGAACGAGGACTACCTCTACGTGCTGGCCACCACGATCGTCGGCCCCAAACGCTGGATCGACCGGTTCGGGTGGCGGCCCCTGTGCGCGCAGGAGGTTGCGGCACTGGCGGAGGTGGGGCGGCGGATGGCGCTGATGATGGGCATCGACGGCGTTCCCGACACCTACGAGGGGTTCGAGGAGCTGCTCGACTCCTACGAGGCCCGGATGTTCGCCTACGATCCGGCGAACCGCCGGGTCGCCAACGCCACCTTCCGGATCATGGCCGCCTGGTACCCGGCTCCCCTGCGCCCCCTGGTGGCCAGGTTCTCGCTCGCCCTGCTGGACGAGCCGCTGCTGCGGGCACTGGGCTTCCCTGCGCAGCCACCCTGGGCGCGGGCGGCTGCCGTGCGTCTGGTGCGCGCCCGGTCGCGCGGCGTGCGGCTGCTGCCCGCCCGGCCCCGGTGGCTTCCCTCCCGCCCCCGGCCACGCAGCTACCCCTTCGGTTACCGGCTCGACGACCTCGGCCCGCACTGGGCCCGGAGCCGCCCCCTGGAACCCCTGCCCATGGAGAAGTCATGACGACCGAGACGGACCGTGCGGTGCACGGCATCGAGGACATCCGCGCCACGGTGGCACAGGCCAGGAGCGCGGGCCGCCACTGGGCCGCGCTCGGGGCGCGGGAGCGGCGCGCGGCGCTGCTGCGGTGGAAGCGCGCGCTGGCCGGCCGCACGGACGAGTTCGCCGAGGCGATCGCGGCCGAGACCGGGAAACCGCTGCACGACGCCCGCGCCGAGGTGCTGATGACGGCGGTCCACCTGGACTGGGCGGCCCGCAACGCCCGGCGGGTGCTGGGACGGCGGCGGGTGTCCTCCGGTCTGTTGTCGGTCCACCAGCGGGCACTGCTGGCGTACCGGCCGCTCGGGGTGATCGGGGTGATCGGGCCGTGGAACTATCCGCTCTACACACCGATGGGCTCGATCGGTTACGCCCTCGCGGCGGGCAACGCCGTGGTGTTCAAGCCGTCCGAACTCACGCCAGAGGTCGGGGTCCTGCTGGCGCGGAGCTTCGCGGAAGCCGTCCCCGACCACGCCGGTCTGCTGCGGACGGTCACGGGGCCGGGTTCCACCGGCGCCGCGCTGGCCGGGGCGGACGGGCCGTCCGGTGTGGACAAGGTCGCCTTCACGGGCTCACCCGGCACCGCCCGCAAGGTCGCGGCGGCCTGCGCGGCCACGCTCACCCCGCTGCTCGCCGAGTGCGGGGGCAAGGACGCGGTGCTGGTCGCGGCGGACGCCGATCTGGACGCGGCGGCCGACGCGATCGTGTGGGGCGCGATGGGCAACGCCGGACAGACCTGCGCGGGCGTGGAGCGGGTCTACGCGGTGGCCTCGGTGCACGAGGCCCTGTGCGAGCGTGTCGTGAGCCGCGCGCGGGCGCTGACGCCCGGTGAGGCCTACGGCCCGCTCACCCTGCCGTCCCAGCTCGACGTGGTCGAACGCCACGTCAAGCAGGCCCTGGTGGACGGCGGCACGGCCAGGCTGGGCGGTCCCGACGCCCTGGGGGCCCGTGTGCCGGGACCGGTCGTGCTGTCGGACGTGCCGGAGGATTCACCGGCGGTGACGGAGGAGACCTTCGGCCCGGTCGTCGTGGTGAACCCGGTGCGCGACATGGACGAGGCCGTGGAGCGGGCCAACGCGTCGGCGTACTCCCTGGGCGCCGCCGTGTTCACCCGTTCCCGGGCGGCGGGGCTCGCGCTGGCCGAGCGCCTCGACTCCGGCGCCGTGTCGGTGAATTCGGTACTCGGTTTCGCCGCGATCCCCTCGTTGCCGTTCGGCGGCGCGGGCGAGTCGGGGTACGGGCGGATCCACGGGGAGGAGGGGCTGCGGGCCTTCTCGGCGCCGCACTCGGTCACCGTACGGCGGTTCGCACCGGTGGCGGACCTGACGTCGTTCACGACGCCCCGGGAGAAGGTCGCGCGGGCGATCGAGCTGGGCAGGAAGCTGCACTCCAGGTTCTGAGGGCGGTCATGTGGCGTTGAGCAGCGGCACCAGATAGCGCCGCGCGAAGGCGCTCACCTGCTCGTCGTCGTCCAGCTCGAAGCAGCTCAGCGGGTTGAGGAGGAAGGAGACGGTGATCCGCACCATCAGCTCGGCGACCGGGGTCGGGTCCGTCTCCGGCCGCCCTTCGACGCGCTGGGCCCGGCGGAGCCGGTCGGCCAGATATCCGCGCATCGCGAGGAAGGCGGGGCCGCTCTCCAGGGTGAGGAAGGGCAGCATGACTTCCGGTTCGAGCCTCAGCAACCCGCCCACCAGCGGGTGTTCACGGATGTGCCTGAGGACGGTGACGAAGCCGGCGACAAGCCGGTCCTCCATGGTGGGCAGGGCGGCCACCGCGTCGTCCACGTCCATGACGAAGCGGCGGTACTCCCGCAGCAGGCAGGCGGAGACCAGGCTGTCCTTGTTGCCGATCCTCCGGTACACGGTGACCCGCGAGACCTTGGCGCGCTTGGCCACGTCATCCACGGTCGAGCGGCGCAGCCCGAAGGTCATGAACTGCTCGCGTGCCGCGTCCAGGATCTGTTCGGTCAGCGCGTCGGACGCCGGCGTCTCGCCGAGCGCCCTGGCCAGCAGTGTCTCGTTGTCACCCGGTACCGCCATGAGCCCTCCCCGTTCTTCTGCCACCACTCAACCATATCGATAACGCAACAGTGTTACCTCATCAGTCTCTTTGTAACCCACTCCTCCGGAGGTCATCCATGTCCACCGTTCACGCCCTCCCGCGGTCGCTCTCCTCCGAGCAGCGGGCATTCGTCACGGCCCTGCGCGACTTCGCCCGGCGCGAGTGCGCCACCCGCGAGCAGCGCGACGCGCTGGCCTCGGAGACGGGCGGCCCCCACGCGCCCTCCCTCTACGCCCGGATGGCGGACCTCGGCTGGCTCGGTGTGTGCCTGCCGGAGGCCTACGGAGGCTCGGGCGGCGGGATGACCGACGCCTGCCTCTTCCTGCGGGAGACGGCGCGCGGACTCGTGCCGGCCGGCGGCTTCATCACGTCGGTGATCACGGCGAAGGCGTACGAGCGTTTCGGCAGCGAGGCCCAGTGCAAGGCTGCGGTCGGTGGTGCGGTGGCCGGCCAGGTGCTGTCCATCGCGATGTCGGAGCCGGAGGCCGGATCGGACGTGGGCGCGCTGCGGTGCAGGGCCGAGCGCGCACCGGACGGCGGCTGGCTGGTCAACGGTCACAAGACGTGGATCTCCAACGCCCATCTGGCGGAACACATCCTGCTGGTGGCGCGGACCGATGCGAGCGGCGCGAAGCACGAGGGGCTCACCATGTTCCATGTCCCGGCCGGGACTCCGGGCATCGGGATACGGCCGATCGAGACGATGGGTGGCCGCGAGGTCAACGACGTCTTCTTCACCGATGTCAGGCTGCCGGCCGACGCCGTGGTCGGCACGGCGGACCGCGCCTGGAGCCAGCTGATGGCGGGGCTCAACGCGGAGCGGCTCTTCCTCGCGGCGAACATGCTGGGCCTGGCGGAGCGGATCCTGGAGGACACCGTCGCGTACGTGCGGGGACGCGAGCAGTTCGGCCGCCCCGTCGGCTCCTTCCAGGCCCTGCGGCACCGGCTGGCCGACCTGGCCACCGAGATCGAGTGCGCACGGCTGCTGGTCTTCGACGTGGCGGCGGCCTGCGACGCCGAACCGGAGAGGCTGTTCCCCCGCGAGGCGTCCATGGCCAAACTCAAGGCCACCGAGACGGCGAAGCACGCGGCGCTGGAGGGCATGCAGATGATGGGCGGCTACGGCTACGCGACGGAGTACGACATGGAGCGCCATCTGCGGGCGGCTGTGGTGTCGACGGTGTACGGCGGCACGAGTGAGATCCAGCGCGACATCATCGGCAAGAGCTACGGCCTGTAGGGCACCCCGCGAGGGCGGCACTCAGCCGAAGTCGTACACCGTCACCTCGATGCCGCGGTCCACCAGCCGGCCGGTGACAAGGGGTTCGACCCTGGACCAGGTGCCGCCCGCCAGTCCGCAGCCGATCCGCGGCATGTGGACGGAGGCCCCGATCTCGGCGGCCTCGACGGCCACCTTGTCCAGACCGGCGTCGATCGCCTCGTAACGCACCGGGACCCCTTTGCCGCCGGTGCGTATCCCCCGCTGGCCCACCATGTTCGCCACCCGGATGTACGGCTCGACCTGGACGAACTGCACGGCACCCAGCCCGAAGTCGTTTCCCGCGCGCTCCCGGTGCCAGCGGCGGTACGCGGTTTCCGGCCCGGGCCAGCGGCGGGACAGGGCGAGGACGAAGCCCTTGCCCCAGCCGCCCAGGTCGTTGCAGCAGTGCACGATCAGCTTGACGCCCTTGCCCTGAGGGCTGGTGGCGTCACCTCTCACGTAGGTGATCCCCGACATGCCCTCACCGTACGTCCGCCCACTGACAACCGGCCCCCGGTCAGGTGGCGCTCTCCTCGTAGAGGGCGTCCAGCACCTTTCCGTACCGCTCGCGGACGACGCGGCGGCGCAGCTTCAGCGAGGGCGTCAGCTCGCCGGTGTCGGGGCCCCATTCCCTGGCCAGCAGCCGGTGGTGCTTGACCTGCTCGGTGCGGTTCAGCCGGGCGTTGGCGGCCTGGACGGCGCGGTCCACCTCCTCGCGTACGACGGGATGGGCGGCGAGGGCGGCCACGTCCTCGCCGTTCTCGACACCCCGTGCCGCCGCCCAGGCGGGCGCCATCTCAGCGTCGAGGACGAGGAGGGCAACCAGGTAGGAGTGTCCGTCGCCGTGGACGAACGCCTGGCCGATCAGGGGGTGTTCCTTCAGGGCGTTCTCCACCAGCGCCGGGGAGACGTTCTTCCCCGTCGAGGTGATGATCATTTCCTTCTTGCGGTCGGTGAGCCAGAGGAATCCGTCCTCGTCCAGGCGCCCGATGTCGCCGGTCGCGAACCAGCCGTCCTCGTCCAGGACCCGGTCCACGGTCCCGTCGGCGCGCAGATACCCCCGGAACACGGTCTCGCCTCTGACCAGGATCTCGCCGTCCTCGGCGATCCTCACCTCCACCCCGTCGAGCGGCCTGCCGACCGAGCCGAGCCGGAACGCGGAGGGGCTGTTGGTGGTGCACACCCCGACGGTCTCGGTGAGTCCCCAGGCGTCCATCACGACGATGCCGAAACCGGCCCAGAAGCGCACCACGTCCAGTGGCATGGGCGCGGAGGCGCTGGCCGTCCACACCAGCCGCTCGAAGCCGGCGAGGGTGAGGACCGGGTCCAGGACGGTCTCCTTGGCCTGGCGGTAGGCGGTCTCCAGCTCCGCGGGGGGCTGTTCGCCCCGCTCGCGGAAGGCCACGTGCTCGCGGGCCGTGTCCCCGGCCGCCTCGATCGCGGCCCGCTGCTCCTCGGGCAGGGTGGCGAGCGCGGCCTTGACGGAGGCGGCGAGCTTCTCCCACACCCGGGGGACGCCGAAGAACTGGGCGGGGTGCAGCGCCCGGGCTGCCGCCGCGACGGCAGCCGTCTCGGCGCAGAGGTGGACGTGCGAGGCGCGGAAGACCGGCAGGTAGATCCCGAGCATCCGCTCGGCGATGTGTGCGAACGGCAGGTAGCAGATGTGCGCGACGTGGTCCGGCAGCTCCACCACCCGGTCCAGGGCCAGGGCGTTGACGACCACGCTGCGGTGGGTGAGCGGCACGGCCTTGGGGTCACCTGTGGTACCCGAGGTGTAGACGACCGTGAGCGGGTCGTCGGCGCCCGAGGCACGCCAGGCCGCCTCGAACTCCTCCTCGTCGTAGGCCTTCTGCCCGGCTGCGCGGAGGGCGGCGTACGTCGGGCGGCCACCGCCGCCCTCCGGCTCCACGACGATGAGCTCCTCCAGGGGCACGGTGGCGTCCGCGAGGAGGGGCTCCCAGCGCTCGCGTTCCGCCTCTCCCTCGACGACCGCCAGCCGGGCGCCGCTGTGCCGGGCGATGTGGGCGATCTGCCCGGGGGCGGCGGTGCCGTACACGGTGACCGGTACCGCGCCGAGGTGGGTGAGGGCCAGGTCGCTGAGCCAGTGTTCGGGACGGTTACCCATCATCATGAGGACCTGCCGGCCGCGTACGACGCCCCGGGCGGCGTATCCGGCGGCGAGCACCGCCGTCTCGTGGCGCACCTCCCGCCAGGTCAGGGTGGTCCATCCGTCGCCGCTGTCCGGGCTCCGCCACGAGAGGGCGGGCAGGTCCCCGTGGTCCTCGGCGTTACGCGCCAGCAGGGCCGGCAGGGTGAGCCGGTCGTTCTCGGTGGGAACTCGCAGGATGGTGGTCACGGCCGTCTCCTGTTGCCATCGGCCGGACCGCACGGGCCCGCGCCGGAGGGAATGACGCGCTTCAATGGTGCCGGAGACTTTCACACCATCGGTGAGACAGCAATACTGTTGAACCTGATTGGTACAACCTCCCGACGGGGCCCCGAGGGCGTCGACACAGCAGTGCGCCCACCGGAGTTCCGGTGGGCGCACGGGCGCGGGTGCGGTTCGGGACTACTCCTCGCAGCTCCCGGCGAACGTCGCGCGGGTCGCGACATCCGTCGCCGCGGCCGTGGTGTCCAGCCAGGCGACACGCTGGCCGTCACCGAGGGACGGAGCCAGCTGGGCGCCCGAGGAACAGGAGACGCGGCTGAAGTCGTTCACACCGGCCAGGATGTCGGCGGTCGTGGAGACCTTGACGTGGCCGGGGCCGGTCCAGGAGCCCATGGCGGCCCAGAAGTCGTAGGTCGAGTAGGCGAAGTACTCCTCGTTGACCGTGAACTGGGCGACGTAGGTGCCCGTGGGGGTGCGCAGCTTGGCCGCCTTGGACAGGTCCTCGGCCGGCGCCGACACGAAGTTGGTGTTCGGGAGCAGGCCGCCCGTCTCACGCCAGTAGATCCGGTCGGAGGTCAGCTGGATGTCGGTGACGGTGTTGAAGACGAAGCCGCCGATCCGCTTGTTCTGTGTGGTGCCCGACGCGATGTCGTACAGGTACACGTAGCCGCCGGTGCCCGTCCAGGCGATCCGGCCGTGCTTCATCGCGAGCCGGGTGGCCGTGGTGCCTGCCTCGGGGGTCACGTTGACCGTGGTGCCGTCGGCCTTGCGGAGCATGACGTCCTGCTCGCCGTCGGGGGTGGTGCTGATGTAGGCGAGCGCACGGTCGTCGGTCACCGGCTGGGACTCGTCGGCGCCGGGCAGGTCGACGAGTTTCCTGATCCCGCCCTGGCCCTTCTCGCCGGACCGGTAGATGCCGACGCTGTCGGCCGTGACGCGGGTGAAGACGATGCGGTCGTCGTCGAGGGACGGGTCGAGCAGCTGGGCGTCCTTCTGGGCGAGTTCACGCTGCGGCTTCTTGCCGAAGCGGCCCACGGTGATGCCGAAGGCCTCGCTGCCGCGGTCCCAGGCGACGGCGTCGCCGTGCGGGATCGCGTAGACGTCGCCGTTGATCTGGGCGGCCTGCTCGTCGATGTCACCGTAGACCTCGTAGGCGGGCAGGACGTCGGCGCCGATCACCGTGCCGTCGTGCGTGCCGCTCTTGTGCTCCCAGCCCTGTTCGATGCCGTGGGCGTCGAAGGCCGCGCCGATCGCCGCGAGGTCACCCTTGGAGACGCGGAGGGACTTGGCGGCGAGGGTGACGGCGTTGCGCATGTCGGTGAAACCGGACAGCGGGGTGAGGTAGTTCTCCGCGGCACGGTAGACGACCTGGTCCGCGAGCTTGCTGTCGATGCTCTTGCGCATGTCCCACAGCGCGCCGCCGACGATGGTGGAGTTGTAGTGCACTCCGCCGTTGTCGACGTCGAGGGTGATCGGCAGGTAGTCCTTCTGCGCGCTGCGACCGTCGTTGAGGTCACGCAGGGCGCACTCCTCCAGCGGCTTGGCTCCGTTGCAGAGGTGCTCGCCGACGAGGCCGGAGGCCGGGTCGTCCATGGCGACGCCCTTGTCGGCGACCTCCATGGCGTTGCCGAAGTAGTCGGATATCGCCTCGTTGAGCGCACCGGACTGGTTGAGGTAGACGAGGCCGGCGGAGTGCTCGGTGACCCCGTGCATCATCTCGTGGCCGACGACGTCCAGACCGACGGAGAGCGGGACGCCCTCCATGTGGCCGTAGACCATCTTGGAGCCGTCCCAGAAGGCGTTGGCGTAGTCCTTGCCGTTGCTGGAGACGTTGACGACGGAGTGGATCGAGCCGCCCTTGCCATCGACGCCGTCCCGGTCCAGCTGGTCACGGAGGTACTCGTACACCTTCGTGGCGTTGAGGTGGGCGTCCACCGCGCCGGAGGTGGTGTCGGCGCCGTCGAAGCGGTCGACCGGGGATGCGCTCAGCACGGCACGGTCGCCGACCGGGCCGCTCACCAGGTCCTGGTAGTGCGCGCGTTGCGCGTCGTAGGTGCGGATCTGGCCGCCCGTCTCGGCGTACATGGCACGAGCCGAGTCGACGAGCGTGTAGGTGCCGTCCGTCTCCTTGTTGACGCCCAGCTTCGCCTCGGTGCCGTCGACGCGGACGCCGGTGCCTTCGGCGGGCGAGGCGTCGGCGGCGTCGATGTTGTTGTACGAGAGCGCGATGCCGCCCACCCGTGCGTCGACGTAGACCTCCTGGCGCACCGGGCTGCCGTCCGCCTTGCCTCCGGTGACGGTGAAGTGCCAGGCCAGCCGGCCGCCGTCGGCGTCGGGCAGCACGGTGAGGCCCTGCGCGCGGGTCTGCCGGGCCTGGACTCCGCCCAGGCTGCTGTCGAGGGAGAACATCCGCTGCTTCGCGGTGACTTCGTCCACCAGGGGCGTGGTGGAGACCGTGAGGTCCGTGTAGAGGGTGCCGGTCGCCGAGGCGATCCGCACACCGCCGTCACCGGCCTCGGTCTGCACCGCGTACTGGGCGCCGAACACGGGCACGCCGTCGTGCTTCTGCTGGAAGCGGACGGAGGACTGCTTCCCGTCCTTGGTGGTCCTCACCGTCTTCAGGTCGCTCTCGGCGACCTCGTACGTGCCCTTGAACGCCTTCAAGTGGGCTCGGGCCGCCTCGGCCGGCGTGCCCTCACGGACCGTGTCGTCCAGTCCCTGGGTCAGCGCCGGGGCGACCGGGACGGGGTCCGCCGTCGCGGTGGCCGCGGCGGGCGCCGCGCCGTCGGCCCAGGCGGGCGCCGCCAGCAGCGCCGAGCCGGTAGCGGTGACGACGACACCGGCCGCCAGCATCCGCCGGATCCTCGTAGTTCTCACAGAACCCTCCCCATCGCACACCCATCCGGCGAGGCGCACTGTTGTACGCCCCATCCGGTTGACGGGGTCGATCCTTCGGTATGCGGGGACGGCCAACAAGGGATGACGGCGGCGTGAAGACGCCGTGGCGTAATTACGCCTCAGATGCCCTGCGCCGCACCGGAGTCGGGGCGTCGAGCCAGCCCGCGCCGGAGGCGTGCCAGCCGAGCTGGAACCGGGTGGCCGCGCCGACCTCGTCCATCAGCGCTCGCAGCCGCCGCTGCACGGTGCGGTGCCCCATGCCCAGCTGGCGGGCGATGGCGGCGTCGGTCAGGCCGATGTGGAGGAGCGCCACGATCTCCCGGTCGACCGGCGCGAGCGCGTCCTGGCGGCCCGCGTCGGAGCCGCTCAGCCGCCACCCCTTCTCGAAGTGCTTGTCGAACAGGGAGCAGAGGGCGGTGAGCAGGCCCGTCCGGTGCACGACCAACGCGAGCGGCTCGGCCTCCCGCTCCGGGTTCAGCGGCAGCAGGGCGACCCGCCGGTCCACGATGACCAGCTTGATCGGCAGCCGGTCCGTGACGGAGATGTGCTGACCCAGAGCGACGCAGGAGGACAGCACCGCCGCCGTCCGTGGATGCTCCAGCCCGCGCGTTCGACCACGCTGCGCACGGTCACTCCGCGGCGTGTCAGCTCCGCGTCCGCCTCCGCGTGGTTGTCCTCGTAGGTGAGCACCTCGGGTGCGTGCCTGGTCGGGACCAGGGTGCAGACCTCGCTCACCGCCTGCCGCTGCATCGTGAGCAGCCGGCGCCGGATCGCCGCGGGGCCGGTCAGCACTTCCACGGGCACCCCCGAGGCGTGCGCCTGGGCGGACCGGTGCCGTTCGGTGAGGTCACCCACGAATGACTCGACCCGGCGCAGCGCGGCCCGCCGGGACTCCAGGAGCGAACCGAGCGCCAGCACCGGCGACGCGGCCCGGTACCGGACGGTGCTGCCGTCGGCAGGCCGGCCGGCGCTGGCGAGACCGCGCTCGACGAGCGACTCGAGGGCCCGGGCCACCACGGGACCGCTCAACGGACCTTCGAGGACCGGTGGTTCGCAGTCGGGTCGGTCCACGAGCATCCGGTAGACCAGGTCCTCGGCCTCCTCCAGGCCGAGCAGCGTCAGCAGGGAGGAGTCCTCCGACCGGCCCGCGGGCAAGGGGTTCACCCCTCCGGCCTCGCGCTCCCCCGTGTCCGCCGCCCGTCCGGGCCGTGTCCGCGCCACCTCGCCGCCGCTCATGCGACCCCCCTTCCTGCCGTACTCGCGTCGCCGGTCACACTATCCGCAGGCACACCGCCTGCACCCGCGCCCACGTGCGCGAACACCTCCGGGCGGCCTTCGGGACCAGGAGCCTGCACCGCCGGGCCACTTTCACAACAGTGGTGCGACAGCAATACTGTTGCACCAGATCGACCCAGACCCGTCAGGACTGGGCCTGTCCGCGACAAGGAGCAGTCATGGCGACCGGGACCGACGAGCCGACACTGACCGTCGACGAACTGGCGGCGCGTGCGGGAGTCACCGTGCGCACCGTGCGCTTCTACAGCACCAGGGGCCTGCTGCCGCCTCCGGTGATCGGGCCCCGTCGCGTCGGACACTACGGGCCTGACCACCTCTCCCGGCTGGCCCTCATCGAGGAGCTCCAGCACCAGGGCATGACACTGGCCGCCATCGAGCGCTACCTCCAACAGCTGCCGCCCGATCTGAGCGCACAGGATCTGGCGATCCATCGCGCCCTGGTGGCGTCCTGGGCGCCGGACGCGGCCGAGGAGATGGAGCGCGCCGAGCTGGAGCGACGGGCGGGCAGGGCCCTCACCGACCAGGACGTGGACCGGCTGGCGGCCATGGGGGTACTGGAACGTCCGGGCAGGGCCGGGGGCCCCCTCCTGGTGGACCCCGGACTGGTACGGCTCGGGGTGGAGCTCCTGGAGGTGCCGATCGCCCACGAGACCATCCTGGCCGCCCGCACGGTCCTGCTGGAGCACACCCGCTCGGCCGCCCACGAACTGTCCCGGCTGTTCCGGGACGAGGTGTGGACCCCCTACCGGGAGCGGGAGTCGGATCCGGAACACGTGAAGGCGATGAAGTCGCTCTCGGCCCATATGCAGCCGATGGTGCTCCAGGCGCTGCTGACCGCCTTCCAGCGGTCGTTGAAGGAAGAACTGCGGGCCGCGTTCACCGCCGAGTGATCAGGCGGTGGACGCGGCCCGCGGGGGCGTGCCGGGTCAGTCGTGGAAGGTCTCGCCCTTCTCCGCCTTCTCCACCAGCAGCGGCGACGGCAGGAAACGGTCGCCGTAGCGCTCCGCGAGCTGCCGGGCCCGCGCCACGAAGCCGGGAAGCCCGCCCTCGTAGCCGTTGATGTACTGGAGTACGCCGCCGGTCCAGGCCGGGAAGCCGATGCCCATGATGGAGCCGATGTTGGCGTCGGCGACGGTCATGAGGACGTTCTCCTCCAGGCAGCGGACACTGTCCAGGGCCTCGGAGAAGAGCATGCGCTCCTTCATGTCCTCGAAGGGGATGTCGGTGCCGGGCTTCGTGAAGTGCTCACGCAGCCCCGGCCAGAGCGCACCCCGCCCGCCGTCCTCGCCGTACTCGTAGAAGCCCGCTCCCCCGCTGCGCCCCGGCCGTCCGAACTCGTCGACCATGCGGTCGACGACCTCGTCCGCCGGGTGCGTGGCCCAGGTGCCGCCCGCCTCCTCGACGGCGCGCCGGGTCTCGACGCGGATCTTGCGGGGCAGGGTGAGCGTCAGCTCGTCCATGAGGGAGAGCACCTTGGCCGGGTAGCCGGCCTGGGCCGCCGCCTGTTCGACCGACGCGGGCTCGACGCCCTCGCCGACCATCGCGACGCCCTCGTTGATGAAGTGGCCGATGACGCGCGAGGTGAAGAAGCCCCGCGAGTCGTTGACGACGATCGGGGTCTTCTTGATCCTGCGCACCAGGTCGAAGGCGCGTGCCAGGGCCTCGTCGCCGGTCCTCTCGCCCTTGATGATCTCGACGAGCGGCATCTTGTCGACGGGTGAGAAGAAGTGCAGACCGACGAAGTCCGCGGGGCGGGTGACCCCTTCGGCGAGCGCGGTGATGGGCAGCGTCGAGGTGTTGGAGCAGAGCAGCGCGTCGGGAGCGACGATGTCCTGGATCTCCTGGAACACCTTGTGCTTGAGCCCGGTGTCCTCGAAGACCGCCTCGATCACGGCGTCGCAGCCCGCGAGGTCGGCGGGGTCACCGGTCGGGGTGATGCGGGCCAGCAGCTCGTCACGCCCGGCCTCGGTCGTCCGGCCCCGGGAGAGCGCCTTGGCGAGGAGCTTCTCGCTGTACGCCTTGCCCTTGGCGGCCGCTTCGACGGAGACGTCCTTGAGGACGACGTCGATTCCGGCACGGGCGCAGGAGTACGCGATGCCCGCTCCCATCATCCCGGCGCCGAGGACGGCCACCTTGCGGACCTGGCGCTCCTCGACGCCCTCCGGCCGGCTGGCACCGGAGTTGACGGACTGGAGGTCGAAGAAGAACGCCTGGATCATGTTCTTCGCGACCTGGCCGGTGACGAGCTCGGTGAAGTAGCGCGCCTCGATGGTCTGCGCGCTCTCGAAGTCCACCTGGGACCCCTCGACCGCGGCGGCCATGATGTTGCGGGGCGCCGGCATGGGGACGCCGGCGAGCTGCTTCTTCAGGTTCGCCGGGAAGGCGGGCAGGTTGGCCGCGAACTTCGGGTTCGACGGGGTCCCGCCCGGGATCCGGTAGCCCTTGACGTCCCAGGGCTGCTGGGACTCCGGGTGGGCGTCGATGAAGGCGCGGGCCTTGTCGAGCATCTCCTCGCGGGTGGCGGCGACCTCGTGGACGAGGCCGTTGTCCAGCGCCCGACGCGGGGTGTACTGGGTGCCCTGGAGGAGGACCTTCAGCAACGCGTCGGCGATGCCCATCAGCCGTACGGTGCGGGTGACCCCGCCACCGGCGGGCAGCAGGCCGAGGGTGACCTCGGGCAGCCCGATGCGGGAGCCGGGGGCGTCCAGCGCGATCCGGTGGTGGGCGGCGAGCGCGATCTCGTAACCGCCGCCGAGCGCGGCGCCGTTGATGGCGGCGACGACCGGCTTGCCCAGGGTCTCGATCCGGCGCAGCGCCTTCTTGATGGCGGTCCCGGCGTCGAACGCGGCCTGGGCGTCCTCCGGGCCGATCCTGATCATGTCCTTGAGGTCGCCGCCCGCGAAGAAGGTCTTCTTGGCGGAGGTGTAGATGATGCCGCGGATGGATTCCTTCTCGGCCTCGGCGCGCTCGGCGACGGCCGCGATGGACTCCTTGAAGCCCTGGTTCATCGTGTTGGCGGACTGGTCGGGGTCGTCGAGTACGAGGGTGACGACGCCGGTCTCGTCCTGTTCCCAGCGGATGGTCGTGCTCTCGGTCATGGGGTTCTTCTCCGTAAGGGGGTGGCCGGGAAAGGTCAGAGACGCTCGACGACGGTGGCGATGCCCATGCCGCCGCCCACACAGAGCGTGGCGAGGCCGTAGCGCTTGTCCCGTCGCTCCAGTTCGTCGATGAGGGTGCCGAGGATCATCGCGCCGGTCGCGCCGAGCGGGTGGCCGAGTGCGATGGCGCCGCCGTTGACGTTGACCTTGTCGAGGCTCAGGCCCATGTCCTTGGCGAAGCGCAGGACGACTCCGGCGAACGCCTCGTTGATCTCGACGAGGTCGATGTCGTCGATGGTCAGCCCTGCCTTGGCCAGCGCCTTGCGGGTGGCGGGGGCGGGCCCGGTGAGCATGATGGTCGGCTCGGAGCCGGAAACGGCGGCGGAGACGATCCGGGCGCGCGGGGTGAGTCCGTAGCGTTCGCCGGTCTCCTTGGACCCGATCGCGACGAGGGCGGCGCCGTCGACGATCCCGGAGGAGTTGCCCGCGTGGTGGACGTGCTCGATCTTCTCCACCCAGTGGTACTTCTGGAGGGCCACGGCGTCGAAGCCGCCCATCTCGCCGATCGTGGCGAACGAGGGCTTCAGCGAGGCGAGCGAGTCGGCGGTGGTGCCGGGGCGCATGTGCTCGTCGTGGTCGAGGACGAGGAGGCCGTTGCGGTCCCTGACGGGGACGACGGACCGGGCGAAGCGCTCCTCCTTCCAGGCGACGGCGGCGCGCTCCTGGGAGAGGGCCGCGTACTCGTCGACGTCGCGCCGCGAGAAGCCCTCGATGGTGGCGATGAGGTCGGCTCCGATGCCCTGCGGGGCGAATCCGGTCTCGAAGCTGGTCATCGGGTCCATGGCCCAGGCGCCGCCGTCGGAGCCCATGGGCACCCGGGACATCGATTCGACGCCGCCGGCCAGGACGAGGTCCTCCCAGCCCGAACGCACCTTGGCCGCGGCCAGGTTGACGGCCTCGAGGCCGGAGGCGCAGAAGCGGTTCTCCTGTACGCCCGCGACGGAGTCCGGGAGTCCGGCGGCGATCGCGGCGATACGGGCGATGTCGGAGCCCTGGTCACCGAGCGGGCTGACGACGCCGAGGACGATGTCGTCGATGGCGGCCGGGTCGAGGCCGGGGAAGCGGTCGCGGATCTCGTGGATGAGACCGACGACGAGGTCGATCGGCTTGGTTCCGTGCAGGGCGCCGTTGGCCTTGCCGCGGCCGCGCGGGGTGCGGATCGCGTCGTAGACGAATGCTTCGGTACTCAAGGCAGCTGCCTTTCGGGGTCGGTGCGGGGCGGGGTTTTTGTTCGGATCGGGATGGCTCACCGATCCGGACGAGAGGCCCTGGGGTCAGGCGAGCAGCGAACGGCCGATGATCTCCTTCATGATCTCGGTCGTGCCGCCGTAGATGGTCTGGATACGGCCGTCGGTGAAGGCCTTGGCGACGCGGTATTCCATCATGTAGCCGTATCCGCCGTGGAGTTGGAGGCAGCGGTCAGCGACCCGCTTCTGCAGTTCGGTGGCCCACCACTTGGCCATCGAGGCATGGACTGCGTCGAGTGTCCCGTCGGAGTGGTCGACGATGCACCGGTCGAGGAAGGCCCGGGTCACGGCGCACTCGGTGGCCATCTCGGCGATCTCGAAGCGGATGTGCTGGAGTTTGGAGAGGGGACGCCCGAAGGCCTCGCGCTCCTTGACGTACGCGGTGGTGATCTCCAGGAGGTACTCGGCGGCGGCGATCCCGGCGACCGCTATGCCCATGCGTTCCTGGGCCAGATTGGTCATCAGGTGGATGAACGCGCCGTCGAGCTCACCGAGGAGATTCTCCTTGGGGACGCGTACGTCGTTGAAGAACAACTCGGCGGTGTCCTGGGACTTCTGACCGATCTTGTCGAGGTTGCGTCCCCGCTCGAAGCCCTCGGCGCCGCGCTCCACGACGAGCAGCGAGAGGCCCTTCGCACCGCCCTCGGGTGAGGTCTTGGCCACGACGATCACCAGGTCGGCAAGGATGCCGTTGGAGATGAAGGTCTTCGAGCCGTTGAGGAGCCAGTGGTCGCCCTTGTCCTCGGCACTCGTGCGGATGCCCTGGAGGTCGGAGCCCGCCCCGGGTTCCGTCATGGCGATGGCGGTGATGGTCTCCCCGCTGCAGAAGCCGGGCAGCCAGCGCCGCTTCTGCTCCTCGGTACCGAGGTCGGTGAGGTAGGGGCCGATGATGTCGTTGTGCAGGCCGAGCGCCAGCCCGGCGACCCCGGCCCGGGTGAACTCCTCCGCGATGACGGCGCTGTAGCGGAAGTCGGTGTTGCCCCCGCCTCCGTACTCCTCGGGGACGGCGAGGCCCAGCAGCCCCTGCCGGCCGGCCGCCAGCCAGGCGTCGCGGGAGACGATGCCGTCCTTCTCCCACTGCTCGTAGTGAGGGAGGACCTCCTTGTCGAGGAAGGTGCGGACGGTCTCGCGGAACGCGTCGTGCTCTTCGGTGAAGATCTGCCGCTGCACTTCAAGCCCCCTGGAGCCAGTTCTTGACGGTGGAGATCAGCCGCGCCGGCTCGGGGCCGACGGGCGTGACGTTGAGCATGGTGACGCCGGCCTCGCGGAAGGCCTCGATGCGGTCGCGTACGTAGCCTTCGGGGCCGCAGAGCGTCATGAGCTCGCAGAACTCGGCCGGGACGGCCGCCTCCGCCTCCCTCTTCTTCCCGGAGAGGTAGAGCTCCTGGATGGTGGCGGCCTCCTTCTCGTAGCCGTAGGCGACGGCGAGGTCGTTGTAGAAGTTCTTGCCGGGCGCGCCCATGCCGCCGACGTACAGCGCGATCTGCGGACGGGCGAGGTCCCGGACGGCGGCCGCGTCGTCGCCGATGGCCAGCAGGCCGCCCGCGACGGTCTGCAGGGGCCCGAGCGCCGGGTCACGCTTCGCCGTACCCTCGGCCAGGGCCGTGCCCCAGACCTGCTGGGCCTTCTCCGGGATGTAGAGGGTGGGAAGCCAGCCGTCGGCGATCTCGGCGGTCAGCCGGACGTTGGCGGGGCCGAGGGAGGCGACGTAGACGGGAAGGGTGTCGCGCACCGGCCGGGTGAGGATCTTGAGCGGCTTGCCGAGCTTGCCGCCCTTCTCCTTCGGCAGCGGCATGTCGGTGATGCCGTGGTGGTCGATGACCTCGCGGCGCCAGATCCGGCGGCAGAGCTCGACGGTCTCGCGGGTCCGGCCGAGCGGCCTGTCGTACGGCTTGCCGTGCCAGCCCTCCACGACCTGCGGTCCCGAGGCGCCCAGGCCGAGCAGGGCACGGCCGCCGGAGACGGCGTCGAGACCGGCGCCGGTCTGCGCGATGAGGGCGGGGGTTCGGGAGTAGACGTTGAGGATCGCCGCGCCGATCTTCAGGCGCTCGGTGCGGGCGGCGAGATAGCCCATGAGGGTGGGCGAGTCGAAGCCGTACGCCTCGGCCACCCAGACTGCGTCGAGTCCGGCGGACTCCAGTTCCGCGACCTCGTCGCAGGCGGCGCGGGGGTCGCCCGCGTAGTTCAGCGGCAGGGAGAGTTCCATCAGCCGGTCTTGTCCTTCCCGGTGGTCAGCAGGCCCGGCAGGTCCCAGTCCGCCGCGACGGACCCGGTGTCCGCGCCGGGCAGCGCGGGCCCGGTGCGCACGGAGACGGGCGTCACGGAGAAGCGGGGAGCGGGCGCGGGCTGGGTGAGGCCGCTGTGCTCCACGAAGGTGGAGCGAGCGGCGAGGTGGGGGTGTCGGGGCGCCTCGCGGAGCGAGAGGACCGGGGCCACGCAGGCGTCCGTCCCTTCGAAGACCTCGGTCCACTCGGCGCGTGTACGGGTGCCGAACCGGTCGGCGACGAGGGCGCGCAGTTCCTCCCAGCGCCCGAAGTCGTTGCGGTCGGGGGCCTCGTCCCCGATCCCCAGGAGCTCGGTGAATTCCTCGTAGAAGCGCGGCTCCAGGGCCCCGACCGCCATGTACTGGCCGTCCGAGGTCTCGTAGGAGCCGTAGAAGGGGCAGCCGCCGTCGAGGAGGTTGGAGCCGCGCCGGTCCTGCCAGCCGCCGGCCGCCAGCATGCCGTGGATCATCGTGGCGAGATGGGCTGCGCCGTCCACGATGGCCGCGTCGACGACCTGGCCGGCCCCGTCGGGCGTGCGGGCGTGCTGGAGGGCGGCGAGCACGCCGACGACGAGGTAGAGCGAGCCGCCCGCGTAGTCTCCGACCAGGTTGGCGGGCACGGTGGGCGGTTCGCCGGATCTGCCGATCATGGACAGGGTGCCGGTGAGTGCGATGTAACCGATGTCGTGACCTGCCCGCTCGGCGAGCGGCCCGTCCTGGCCCCAGCCGGTCATCCGTCCGTAGACGAGCCGGGGATTGCGTGCCAGGCAGGCGTCGGGGCCCACGCCGAGGCGTTCGGCGACGCCCGGCCGGTAGCCCTCGATCAGGACGTCGGCGCGCTCGACCAGGTCGAGGACCTGACCGGCTCCGCCTTCGGCCTTCAGATCGACGAGGACCGATCGCTTGTTGCGGTTGGTGAGGTCGAAGGCGGGTTCGACTCCGATCACCGAACCTCCGGGCCGGTCGACGCGCACCACGTCGGCCCCGAGGTCGGCGAGGAGCATCGCGGCGAACGGACCCGGGCCGATGCCCGCAAGTTCGACGACGCGCACCCCGGTCAGCGGCCCCTGTGACCCGCGTCCTGTCGTTGCCATCTGGCCCCCAGCGGTGTGACACAACTGATGTAACATCGTTGATGCTAAGAACGGACCGCGCTCCGCACAACCCCTTTGGCCGAGCAAGCGCTTAGTCTTTCCCGTGGGATCCTCTCGCATCGAAGCCCCGCCCGGCCGAACGGCACGACAAACCCCTCGGCTACCCTCTGCCTGCTACATCGGCGCCGGCCCAGGCGGAGGCACTCATGAACAGGCAGAACGGGGCAGAACGCCCTTATGACGTCGTCCTTTTCGGAGCCACCGGCTTCGTCGGGACGCTCACGGCCGAATATCTCGCAGCGCACGCGCCGGACGGCTGCCGCTGGGCCCTGGCCGGCCGCAGCCGCGGCAAGCTGGAACAGCTGCGCGAGCGCCTCGCCGGGCAGGACCCGCGCTGGGCGGACCTGCCGCTGCTGACGGCCGACGCGGACGACGCCGACGCCCTGCGCGAACTGGCCGGGTCCACGCACGTGGTGGCGTCCACGGTCGGACCGTACGTCCGGTACGGCGAGAAGCTGGTCGCCGCCTGCGCGGAGGCGGGGACCGACTACACCGACCTCACCGGGGAGGCGGAGTTCGTCGACCGGATGTACCTGGAACACGACGGCCGGGCCCGCGAGACGGGTGCCCGCCTCGTGCACGCCTGCGGCTTCGACTCCGTACCGCACGACCTCGGTGTCTACTTCACCGTCCAGCAGCTTCCCGAGGGCGTCCCGCTGACCGTCGACGGCTATGTCCGCACCAACGCGTCGTTCTCCGGCGGTACGTTCGCCTCGGCGCTCACGGCGATGGGCCGTGGGCCGCAGATGGCGAGGGCAGCCAGGGAACGGCGCCTGCACGAACCGCGTCTGGTCGGCCGCCGGGCCCGCGCCCCGCAGGGGGCGCCGCACTTCAGCCCGGAGACCGGAACCTGGGCCCTGCCGCTGCCGACCCTGGACCCGCGGATCGTGGAGCGGTCCGCCCGCGGGCTGAAGCGCTACGGGCCGGACTTCCGCTACCGGCACTTCGCCTCGGTGAAGCATCTTCCGGTGGCGCTCGGCGGCACGGCCGCGGCGGGCCTGCTGACCGGGGCCGCCCAGGTGCCCGCCGTGCGGGACTGGCTGTCGGCACGGGTGGAGCCGGGTACGGGCCCCGGCGAACAGCGCAGGAGGCGCAGCTGGTTCACGGTGCGCCTCATCGGGGAGGGCGGCGGCCGGAGGGTGTACACGGAGGTGTCGGGCGGCGACCCCGGCTACGACGAGACGGCGAAGATGCTGGCCGAAGCGGCTCTCGCGCTCGCCCTCGACGACCTGCCGGCGACGTCGGGTCAGGTCACGACGGCCGTGGCGATGGGCGATGCGCTGCTGGAGCGGCTGCGGGCGGCCGGGCTGCGCTTCCGGGTCGCGGCGCTGCGCTGACCCCGGCAGCCGGCGGCGACCCGGTCAGAGCATCCAGGAAGCCAGGGTGACGACCATGGACACGGTCCAGCCGGCGCCCGCGAGGACGCCCAGGGTCATGCCCACAGCGACGCCGCGCTGGGAGAGTCGTACGGTTCCGGTACTCATCTGGGGTGCGTGGTGGTCGATCATGTGTACCAGCCTGCCCCTGATGTTCGACAAACAACATCCGTATTTGTACTCAGTCGGCAACAGATGCCGGAGGGGCCGGGGTCTCGGTCAGCCTGCCACTCGCCGGAGAGCGGACCGGCACAGGGCGTCGGCCCTGCGTGTGGTCTCCGGCTGACGGAAGTCACGGGCCAGCGCGAGCGTATGGGCGCAGGCGTTGTCGAGGCCGGTCCGGTGCCCGACCGAGACGAAGACGGGTTTCGTGTCGTCCTGGGTGCGCAGGGCCCGCCCCACTTCCTCGTCCCCGTCCATGAGCGGGGTGACGTCACCCCGCCGTGGTCCGGGTTGCTGGTGGCGGAAGGTGAAGGGGTTCTTCGCGACGCCGATGACCGGAAGACCGGTGAGGACACCGAGATGGCTGGCGAGCCCGAACCTGCGCGGGTGGGCCCGCCCGTAGCCGTCGCAGACGACGAGCCCCGGATCGACCGACAGGCCTTCCAGCGCGGCCAGGACGGCCGGGATCTCCCGGAAGGCGAGGAGCCCGGGGACGTACGGAAACGTCACACGGCCCTCGGCGGTGGATTCGGTGATCACCTCCAGGGTCGCCGCGTCCAGGACGACGGCCGCCGCGACGACGAGATCCCGCTCGTCGTCGTAGGCGACGTCGACCCCGGTGACCCTGCCCGTCCCCGGCGCCGGCCCCGGCTCGTCCAGGACCACCCGCGAGCGCAACGCGTCCTGGACGGCACGGGCTTCGGCCTCGTCGGCGGGCATCCGGAAAGTCGTCATGAGGAACGAGTCTAGGCAACGCGCCCGGCCCGGCGATCATGTTCGTACTCGGACGCCGGTCACCGGACGGAGGAGACGGGCGACGCGGACCGGTCGGGTCGCGGGGCGGCGGGAGTCCCCGCTCGTCAGCGCGTGACCGGTCGTGACCCACAGGTGGACGCGCGCCCTGGGTGCGCCGTGCGGAACGGGGCAGTCGAGCGGAGAGGCAGAGTCGGTGACGCAGCTCACGCTGTCCGCCGGTGCACGGATGGAGGCGTTCCGGCGTCTACTCCTATGCCGGGAACCGTTCGTCCGAGGCGAGAGGGAGCAGGTATTGTCCAGCGTTATCGAGCAGTCCGTGCAGGCCCGTATGGTCGCGTCCGCGCCGCGCATGGAGACACTGCCCGCCACTCTCCACTACGACCGCCAGGACCCCTTCGCCGTCCGCATGGCGTTCCCGGGGCCTGCGACCCTCGAAGGCACCGAGGTGTCCTGGGAGTTCTCCCGCGAGCTGCTCGCGACAGGTATGGACACGCCGGCCGGAGCGGGCGACGTCCGGATCCGGCCGTTCGGGTACGACCGCACGGTGCTGGAGTTCCACGCCGTCGAGGGAATCGCGATGGTCCACGTCCGGACGTCCGAGCTGCGCCGCTTCCTGCAGCGGGCGCAGGAACTGGTGCCGGTGGGCGACGAGTACCGCTTCATGGATCTGGACGGCGATCTGACGGATCTGCTGGGCGGGACCTCCTGAGCCGCACCCTGCGGCCTCCTACGGCTCTCCCGGGCTGCGGGACGGCCGGAATTCGGTTGCGCGGGAACCGGGACCGCTCGTAACGTCGCCGGTGCCCTGTTGTCGTCGTATCGGAGAAGGACGTTGCTCCACATCTGAGGTGTCCGCACATCGCGCCGCATGCCCCGACCGCATGCGTGCCGCGTGACACCGGTGTCCGAGCCGTTCTCCCTGATTCCCCGACGCAAACAGGAGGCCCTTGTGCCTGCATCCACCACCCATATCCTCTGCTCGTCCCTGTCGTTCGCCTGGCCCGACGGGAGCGAGGCGTTCGACGGCTTCCAGCTGGCCGTGGGCCCCGGCCGGACCGGGCTGATCGGCCTCAACGGCAGCGGAAAGTCCACCCTGTTGCGGCTGATCGCCGGTGAACTCACCCCGACCGGCGGACACATCAGAACGGTCGGCGACGTCGGCCACCTCCCCCAGAACGTCGTCCTGGACACCGCCCTGCGGGTCGACGAGGCGCTGGGCGTCGCCTCGGCCCGGGCCGCGCTGCACGCCATCGAGTCGGGCGACGCCACCGAGGAGCACTTCGCCGCGGTCGGGGACGACTGGGACGTGGAGGAGCGCGCGCACGCCGCGCTCGACCAGCTCGGCCTGGCCGGCATCGGTCTCGACCGGACCATCGGCGAGCTGTCCGGCGGTGAGTGTGTGCTGCTGCGCCTGGCGGCCCTGCTCCTGGCGCGCCCCTCCGTCCTGCTGCTGGACGAGCCGACCGACAACCTCGACGTCTACGCCCGGGGGCGGCTGTACGAGGCCGTGGATGCCTGGACGGGCGTGCTGGTCGTGGTCAGTCACGACCGGGAGCTGCTGGAGCGGGTGGACCGGATCGCGGATCTCCGCGACGGCGCCGTCACCTGCTACGGCGGCAGCCTGTCGGCGTACGAGGAGGCACTGGCGGTGGAGCAGGAGGCCGCCGAGCGCATGGTGCGGGTCGCTGAGGCCGACGTACGGCGGCAGCGGCGCGAACTGGCCGACGCGCACGTCAGGCTGTCTCGGCGCAAGCGGTACGGGCAGAAGATGTGGGACACCAAGCGCGAGCCGAAGGCTGTGATGGGCACGCGCAAACGGACCGCCCAGGAGTCGGCGGGCAAGTACCGCATCATGCATGCCGGGCGACTGGCGGACGCGGAGGAGCGCCTCGACGAGGCGGTCGAGGCGGTCCGGGACGACGAGACGATCCGGATCGAGCTGCCGCACACCCGGGTGCATCCGGGCCGCGGTGTGCTGGTCCTCCGGGATCTCGAACTCGCCCACGGGGCGCGGGTGCGGGGCGAGTGGGATCTGCGCGGCCCGGAGCGGATCGCCCTGGTCGGCCGCAACGGTGCGGGAAAGACGACTCTGCTGCGCACGATCGCCGGCGAGCTGGACCCGGTGTCGGGCGAGGCGGCCGCCCAGGTGCCGACGGGTTTCCTGCCGCAGCGCCTCGACGTCCTGGAGGACGCGCTGTCCCTGGTGGACAACGTGGCACGTGTCGCACCGGGCGCCACGGCCAACGACATCCGGGCGAGGCTGGCACACTTCCTCTTCAAGGGCGCGCGAGCGGACCGCCCCGCCGGCACGCTCTCGGGCGGTGAGCGCCTCCGGGCAGCGCTGGCGGCGCTGCTGCTCGCCGAGCCGGCTCCCCGCCTGCTGATGCTGGACGAGCCGACGAACAGCCTCGACATGTCAGGCGTACGCCGTCTGACGTCGGCGCTGGAGGCGTACGGGGGCGCGATGATCGTCGCGAGCCACGACGTGCCGTTCCTGGAGTCCCTGGGCATCACCCGGTGGCTGCTGCTGGACGGGGAAGGGCTCCGGGACATCGCCCCCGGACAGCTGCCGGGGCCCGGGAGCCGGGAGCGGTGACGCCCGGCTTGTCCATGGGTGGAACCTTTTGACCTGCATGGATAACAGGGGGTGAGCATGCCCTGCGGGACCCCGGCTTGGCTGGAGCCTTACCGCCGCCTTAACCTACGGTCACGTAACCTACGAAGCCGTAGGTAATTCTCCCGTCCCCAGGAGCCCCCCGTGACGATCGCCTCTCCCCACATCGGCAGTTCGAAGGCGTGGACAGACGCCCAGCTGCTGTACGCGCTGGAAGAGGTGGTGGAGAAGGAACTCAACCGCCATCTCAAGGTCGCCAAGGACTGGATGCCCCACGAGTACGTGCCGTTCTCCGACGGCCGTAACTTCCCCGGCCTCTTCGAGGACGGGGAGGCGTGGGAGACCAGCCAGTCGAAGGTCACCGACATCGGCCGCATCGCGCTCGTCGTGAACCTGCTGACCGAGGACAACCTCCCCAGCTACCACCACGAGATCGCCTCACTCTTCGGGCGCGACGGCGCCTGGGGCACCTGGGTGCATCGCTGGACCGCCGAGGAGGGCCGTCACGGCATCGTGATGCGCGACTACCTGCTCACCTCGCGCGCCGTGGACCCGGACAAGCTGGAGCAGTTCCGCATGGCGCACATGGCGGAGGGCTTCGAGTCCGACAACCGCCACTCCATGCTGCACTCCGTGGCGTACGTGGCGTTCCAGGAGCTCGCCACCCGCGTCTCGCACCGCAACACCGGTCACCAGTCGGGCGACCCGGTCTGCGACCGGATGCTGGCCCGGATCGCGACCGACGAGAACCTGCACATGGTCTTCTACCGCAACCTGCTGGGCGCGGCCTTCGAGCTGGCCCCGGACCTCACGATGCAGTCCGTGCGCGACGTCGTCGTCAACTTCCGGATGCCCGGACACGGCATGCCCGGCTTCGAGCGGGCCGCCGCGCAGATGGCGATCGGCGAGATCTACAACATGCGCATCCACCACGACGACGTGATCCAGCCCGTCCTGCGGTACCTGAAGGTCCTCGACATCGACGGCCTCGGCCCGGAGGGCCTCAAGGCACAGGAGGAGCTCGGGCTGTACATGAGCGGCCTGGACAGCGAGGCCTCGAAGTTCGACGAGAAGCTGGCGGCCCGCAAGGTCCGCATGGCGGCCCGGGCAGCCCAGGGCTGATCCGCCCGCCCGTCCGCCGTCCACGGGCCGGGAACCGCTCCCCGACCCGAGGACGGTGGCGGCGCGCACCTCGCGCGTCGCGCCACCGCTCTGCGCACGATCCTCACAGGCTCCCCGCACGGCTTCACAGAACGTACTCTGTGCCCGTGAAACCTGTGACGCGTCTTGTTCTTTTCGGTGCACCCATCGCCATCGTCGCTTCGATCGTGTTCAGCGGGGGCGACTCGGAGCCGCCCGCGATCCAGCAGACGGGCGCCGGTTCATCCGGCACGGAGAAGTCCGAAGCGGCCGACCCGGCCGACGAGCACGCCGACGCCGTCGACGCGCTGCCGCCCGGCCTCGCGGATCCGGCGATGAAGGAGGCCGCGGCCCGGCTGGTGGCCAGCGCGGAGGCGTCCACCCTGGACTGGCGCGGCCAGTACGGAGCGATCGAGGACGTCGGCGACGGCACCGGGTACACCGCAGGCATCGTCGGTTTCTGCTCCGGTACGAACGACATGCTGCAACTGGTCGAGGCCCACACCGAGAAGCATCCGGACAATCCGCTCGCGCCGTTCCTCCCCGCCCTGCGCGCGGTGGACGGCACCGACTCCCACGAGGGTCTGGATCCCGGCTTCACCGACGCCTGGCGCCAGGCCGCAGAGGATTCTGCCTTCCGGGAGGCCCAGGACGCCATGCGCGACAAGCTGTACTTCGATCCCGCGGTCCGGCTGGCCAAGATGGACGGACTCGGCACCCTGGGGCAGTTCATCTACTACGACGCGATGGTCCTGCACGGACCGGGCGTCGAGGCGGACGGCTTCTACGGCATCCGCGACGCGGCGATGGCAGCCGCGGACACGGCAGCCGAGGGCGGCGACGAGAAGGCGTATCTGCACGCCTTCCTCGACGAGGGCCGTTCGGCGATCCGGGCCCGCACGGTGCAGCGCGACACGACGCGGATCGACACGGCGCAGCGGGTGTTCCTGCGCGAGGGCAATCTCGGACTGAAGAAGCCGCTGGTGTGGCAGGTGTACGGCGAGACGTTCCGGATCCCCTGACGGGTCCGGCGGACGGGAACGGGGCTGGGCGCGGTTGTTCAGCCGCGCCCGGACCGTGCTCTGCGGAGCCGCTCCCGTTCCTTCTCGGAGAGCCCGCCCCAGACACCGAAGCGTTCGTCGTTGGCGAGTGCGTACTCCAGGCAGGCCACCCGGCCCTCGCACGCGTTGCACAGCTGCTTGGCCTCCCGGGTGGAACTGCCCGGCGCCGGGAAGAAGAACTCGGGCCCGGCCTGCGCGCACAACGCGGTCTCCTGCCAGGCGAGCTCGTCGGTCATGGTGTTGATCGGCATGGTTCACACGGTGCCCGGTCGCGATAAACAAGTGATCAACGATGGTTCAACGCCCGGGCCCGGGCGCCCTCCGGCCCGGGCGCCGACCCGTCTACGCCATCGGAGCCGGCTTGATCACCGCGAACGCGGCACCCGCGGGATCGGTGAACGTGGCGATCCTGCCGACCTCCGGCACATCGGTCGCGGCCATGGTCACGCGGCCGCCCAGCCGTTCCACACCGGCGACCACCGCGTCGGCGTCGTCCACGGCGAAGTACGGCAGCCAGTGCGGCCCCGCCGCTCTCTGTTCGGGCACCGCGTCGAGAGGGACGAGTCCTCCGAAGGACGAGTCCGCGCCCTCACTGCCGGCAGGGTGGACCATCGTGTAGGAACCGCCGGGATACGCCATGTCGTCGGTCCGCCATCCGAAGACGGTGTGGAAGAACGCGGCCGCCGCGGGCACGTCCGGGGTGTACAGCTCGGCCCAGACCAGTGCGCCGGGTTCCATGATCATCCCGAGGCCGGTGTTCGTGCCGGGCTGCCAGACGCCGAAATACGCGCCGCCGCTGTCCGTGAAGCCGCCCATGCGACCGTAGTCGAGGACGTCCATCGGAGGGAACGCCGCGGTGCCTCCGGCCTGCTCGACCGTACGCGCGGTGGCGTCCGCGTCGGGGGTCTGGAAGTAGACCGACCAGGCCGGCTTCCCCTGGTCCTCCGGCACCGTCATGACCCCGGCGACGGTCCTGCCCCGCAGTTGGTACATGCCGTAGCCACCGGTCTCGGGACCGCCGGGCACCAGCTCCCAGCCGAAGAGGCCGCCGTAGAAGGTGGTGGCCGCCTCGATGTCGGGGGTGCCGAGGTCGATCCAGTTGGGGGCGCCGGTGACGAAAGCTGGGTCGAGCATGGTGTGCTCCTTCAGCGAGACCCGTCGGCTCGCTCGTCTGGTCGGACACGGAGGTGCCTCATGTCTCCGAGTTTCGCACCAGGCACCGACTAGCGCAGTCCGCGCCGAGCCACGCGGGGCGGGAGCAGCGGCGGACCGGCGCCGCCTCAGTGGTCGTGCTCCTCCGTCGCGCCGGCGGCGTGGTGCGGCGGGTCGTAGCCCGGGACCGTGCCGTCCGCCTTGGCGACCAGCAGCAGGCCGGCCATCCCCATGTCCGAGTGGCTCTGGACGTGGCAGTGGTACATCCAGGCGCCGGCCCCCGCGTGTTCGCCCGCGACGATCTGGAAGCCGAAGGAGTCGGCCGGGCCGCAGATCTTCGTGTCGATCACGCGGCTCGGGTCGTCGGGGCCGGTGAGCAGTCCCGTCCTGTTGTCCGCCCAGCGGTGCCCGTGGATGTGGAACGTGTGGTAGTACTCGCCGTGTGTGATCATGACGACCTCGACCCGGTCACCGACCGTGGCCTCGAAGTTCGGACTCTCGTGGGCCGCCCTGTTGTTGATCATCATGTCGTTGAAGACGATGGTGATGGTCTTGTCCGGCAGCACGTCCCCCTGGCGCCGGACGACGAGCGGCCCGTAGAGGCCCTTGCGGATGCCGCCCGTGCCGTGATCCGTGCCGACGACGTGGTCGTGGTAGTGCCAGTACCCGGCACTGCCCGCCTTCCAGGTGCCGTCCTTCCGACGGCCGGGGACATGGGTCCGCCAGGTGTACGTGCGGGTTCCACCCGGTTCGACATGGCTGCGGTTCATCCGGGTGCCGTCGCTCGCCGTGTCGTAGTCCACGCCGTGGACATGGAGGCTCGCGTCGACGTCCGTGGTGTTCTCGAACTCGATGTGCAGCGTGTCGCCCTCGGTGATCTCGATGAGCGGTCCGGGGATCGACGCCTTGCCCTTCTCCAAGCCGTACCCGAGCTGACCGTCGGCCAGCTTCTCCGCGTACAGCTTGATATGGCGGACGGCCCCGCCCGCGGGGGCGGTCTTCGCAGGGTTCTCCGCGGAGGTGGCCTGTACGGCGCCGAGCGACATCGACGTCACGCCGGTGGCCGCCGCCACTCCGCCGCCCACCAGCATCCGGCGGTTGAAGGTCCTTCGGTCCATGTCGAACTCCCCACTGCGAGACGGAAACTGACGCGCCGCTTCCCTGGACGGCCCACACGGTAGCCGGGGGGCATCGCTTTATCCACACTCAGGACAAAGTTCGTTCGATTGCTGCCACAACTATTGGCGAGCCGCGAAAAGAGGTCTAGCTTCGTGCGCTGTCGCAGTGACCACAGAGGTGCGGTGACGAGAAGTGACCGGAGAAGTGACCAAGAGGGGTGGGTGACCACATGCAGCGCACACCACATCACAGGTCCAGATCGCGCCGCGGTGTCGCGGCGGCCGTGGCAGCGGGTGCCCTGACCGCTTCGCTGCTCGGCGGCAACGCGGCCACCGCCAGCCCTTACCCGGACCCGGGGCTGAAGGAACGGATGGCGGTTTCGTTGGCCCTTCCCACGCCGCCCGGCGGGGCCGACGTCAAGGTGCTGGTGTTCCACGCCTCGGCCGGCGAGGAGCCGCCGACCGTGGACGCGGGCATCGCGGCCATCGAGAAGATCGGGCTCAGCGGCCCCGAAGCCGGGCGCTTCCGGACCGTCGCGACCGACGACGCCGGGGTCTTCACCAACGGAAAGAGGCTGGGCACGTTCAACGCGGTCGTCTTCCTGACCGGCGGCGGCGATGTGCTGGACCCGGAGCAGGAGGCGGGCCTGGAGGCGTACATGGAGGCCGGTGGCGGCTTCCTGGGCATCCATGACGCGGCACGCACCGAACCGTACTCCGACTGGTTCACCGGTCTGGTCGGCGCCCGTCCGGCGGCGGACAGTCCCACGGGCGTCCAGCGCGCCACCGTGGAGATCGGCGACCGGCAGCACCCCGCGACGAAGAATCTTCCGCTGGAGTGGAAGCGCCCGGACAAGTGGCTGAACTGGAAGGACAACCCCTCCGGCGACGTGCACACCGTGGCTCGCGTCCGGGAACTCACCTACTCCCCGGGCAAGAGCGCCAACGGCTGGGACCACCCGGTCTCCTGGTGCCGTGACTACGACGGCGGCCGGTCCTTCTACACCGCCATGGGCGGTACGGCCGCCGGCTACGCCGAGACCGACTTCCGCGACCATCTGCGCGGCGCGCTGGCCTGGACGAGCCGTCTCTCGCAGGCCGACTGCAAGGCCACCATCGACTCCCACTACACGGCCGAGCGGCTCACCCAGCCCAATCTGCCCGGGCAGAACGACCAGATCGGCGAGCCTCACGGTCTGGTGACGGCGAAGGACGGGCGGGTCTTCTACATCGGACGCGGCGGCGCGGACAGCAGCGTGCCGGTGGTCACCGACTGGAACGACCCGAACGTCGGCAAGGGCGCGGGCGAGGTCCACGTCTACGACCCCTCGACCGGGAAGGTCACCCTCGCGGGCAAGCTGAGCGTCTTCGGCAACAAGGGCGGCGGGGAAGAACTGGTCAAGGTGGAGGAGGGGCTGCTCGGGATCGAGCTGGACCCGGACTTCGCCACCAACGGCTGGATGTACCTGCACTACACGCCGCACGCGAAGATCGACCGCGACAAGCGGATGGCGGTGCGCCAGGTCTCACGCTTCACCTTCGACCACGCCACGAACGAACTGGACCTGGCGTCCGAGAAGGTGCTGCTGAACTGGCCGGTCCAGATCCACAGCTGCTGCCACTCCGGCGGCGGTATGGCCTGGGACTCCGAGGAGAACCTCTACGTCGCCACGGGTGACAACAACTCCTCCGGCTTCAGCGACGGTTACTCGGGCAACAACCCCCAGCCGAACTACAAGGGCGTCTCGTTCGCCGATGCCCGCCGCACCGCGGGCAACACCAACAACCTCAACGGGAAGATCCTGCGGATCCACCCCGAGGACGACGGCACGTACACCCTGCCCGAGGGCAACCTTTTCACGGGCGAGGAGCCGGACGAGGGCGGCGGCAAGACGCGCGGCGAGATCTACGTGATGGGCGTCCGCAACCCCGCCCGCATCTCCGTCGACACCTCGACCGACACGCTGTACGCCGGCTGGGTCGGCCCCGACGCGGGCGCCCCGAGCACGACCTGGGGCCCCGCCAAGTACGACACGTTCGCGGCGATCACCGAGGCCGGCAACCACGGCTGGCCGTACTGCATGGGCAACAAGCAGCCCTACCGTGACCGCAACCTGCCCGATCCCACCAAGCCGCTGGACTGGTACGACTGCGACGCGCCGAAGAACGAGTCGCCGAACAACGACGGCCTGGTCAACCTCCCGCCGGTAACGGGCAACACCATCTGGTACTCGCCCCAGGGCGGCGGCGTGGACTACCCGCGCGACGCGAACGGCATCCCGAGCTACAAGGAGGAGGACCAGAAGGAGCTCCTGCCCTGGCTCAAGGGCGGCGGCCAGGCCACGATGAACGGGCCGGTCTACCGCTACGACGCGGAGAGCACGAGCGAGGCCAAGTGGCCCGCGTACTGGGACGGGAAGTGGTTCGTCGGTGACTTCTACGACGACGACCAGCCGCGTCACGCGGTGCTGACCGATCCGAAGACGGTCGGCAAGGGCGGGCTGCCCACGCACGCCGAGTCCCTGAAGAAGATCATCCCGGTCGGTGCGGACGGTATCCGCAACCTCATGGACTGGAAGTTCGCCCCGGACGGCTCGCTCTACGTCCTGGACTACGGGCGGGGCTTCTTCACCTCCGACTCCAAGTCCGCGCTGTGGCGCGTGACGTACAAGGGCGGCGGACCGACCCCGGCCGCCGCGGACCTGGCCAGGAAGGCGGCAGCGCAGTGAGACACCCTTCGCTCCTCGCGCGACGGCGGTACGGGCCGGCCCGGTGGTGGCTCGCCCTGCTCGGTTCGTTCCTGATGGTCCTCGGGCTGACGTCGACGGCCGCGTACGGCCGCGACGACGACCGGGCGGCGGCAGCGGCCGACCAGGTCCTCACCTGGACCGCCGGCGACCCCATCGACCGCTATCTGACGGCTCCCACGACTGCGGTCGCCGGTGCCGCGACCATCGTCTTCGAGAACAGCGAGGCCACGGGCAACACCACGAGCATGCCGCACACGCTGACGTTCAGCGTGTCGAACCCGGAGTACAACAGCGACGTCCAGGTCAACATCCTGGCCAACCCGGGTGACAGCGAGGGCGGCAGGCACAGCGTCGAGGTCACCCTCACCCCCGGCAAGTACTTCTACCACTGCACGATCCCCGGCCACGCTTCGATGCAGGGCGTCCTCACGGTGACCGAGGACGGTGGCGGCGGTGAGGACACCACCGCGCCCGAGACCTCGGCGACCGTGGACGGCGACAAGAACAGCGACGGCGCTTACATCGGCCAGGCCACCGTCGCCGTGGCGGCCACCGACGCGGGGTCGGGCGTCGACACCGTCGAGTACGCGGTCGGGGCGGACGGCGCCTGGCAGCCGTACACCGCACCCGTCGTGGTGAACGAGGTGGGCACGCACACGGTCCGCTACCGCGCCACCGACAAGGCCGGCAACACGGCGGAGGAGAAGACCGTCGATTTCGCGGTCGCCGCGCCGCCGACGGACGACGGGACCGCGCCGGAGACCTCGGCGACCGTCTCGGGCGAGAAGGACGACGCGGGCTCCTACCTCGGCATGGCGACGGTCACCGTGACCGCGTCCGACACGGGATCCGGCGTCAACACCATCGAGTACGCGGTCGGGGCGGACGGCGCCTGGCAGCCGTACACCGCACCCGTGATGGTGCACGAGGTCGGGACGCACACGGTCCGCTACCGCGCCACCGACAAGGCCGGCAACACGGCGGAGGAGAAGACCGTCGACTTCACCGTCGTCGAACCGCCGTCACAGGACCGGACACCGCCGGAGACCTCGGTGGTCGTGGCGGGTGACAAGAACTCGGACGGCGCGTTCCTCACGAGCGCCGAGGCCACGGTCACCGCGACGGATGCCGACTCGGGCGTGGCCAAGGTCGAGTACTCCCTCGACGGCGGTCCGTACCTCGCGTACACCGCGCCCGTGATCGTCGACCGCGTCGGCTACCACGCCCTCGCCCACCGGGCGACGGACAAGGCCGGGAACACCTCGGAGGCGAAGCAGATCTCGTTCACCGTCGCGCAGAGCGGCGGCGTCCCCGCACCCAACTGCCCCGAGTTCGACGAACGGCTCACCGTCATCGTCGGAACGGTGGACTCCGGTGTCCCCAACCGGCTCACCGGCAACCGCTGCACGGTCAACGAACTCATCGAGGACGAGAAGGACTGGTCCTCGCACGCACTGTTCCTCAAGCACGTCGACAAGGTCCTGGACAAGCTGCTCACCGACGGAGTCGTAGACGCCCGTGAGCACCGGAAGATCTACCGGGCGGCCAAGCAGTCCGGCATCGGCAGTCCGGGCCAGGACGAGGGCTACCGCAAGCTGTTCGACGGCACCGCCGAGTCCCTCGCCGCGTGGCAGCACGTGGGCGGCGGGAAGTTCGGGCTGAACGAGGAGGAGGGGTCGATCACCAGCTCCACCACGGTGGACGGCATGGGGATGCTGTGGTTCCCGGCCCGGCAGTACGACGACTTCTCGCTGAAGCTCCAGTGGCGGGACGACGCCCCGGCGGCGGGCAACGCCAACGGCGGAGTGTTCGTCCGCTTCCCGAACGTCAACGACCACCCGGAGGAGCCCCGTCCGGAGTGGGTCGCCATCAAGTACGGCCATGAGATCCAGGCCAACGACCGCCCCGACGGGGACATGTACAAGACCGGGTCGGTCTACGGGTTCGACCGGGTCGGTCTCGGCGGCGCCGGAGTCACCCCCAAGGGCACCTGGAACGACTACGAGATCCGGGTGGTGGACCAGCACTACGAGATCTACCGCAACGGTGTCCTGCTGAACGAGTTCGACAACAACGGCGGTCAGCTGTTCGAACCGCCGCGCGGTGACGACCCGGGAACCGACGGCCGGCGGTACGCCTCCGGCTACATCGGGCTCCAGGTCCACAGCACCACGGACGTGATCTCCTACCGCGACGTCCGCATCCAGGAGCTGTAGGGCGAGCGCACACTCAGGCGGCCGTGGCCGCGTGCTCCGGCACGCGGCCACGGCCGCCCGGGTGCCGGTGGCGCCACACCCAGAAGACCGTGCAGGAGACCAGCGACCAGGCCGCCAGCACGATGTACGGGAAGGCGTACTGGTGGCCCTGGTAGTAGACCGCCGTGTGCTGGGCGTTGACCGAGGCGCCCGGTGGCAGCCAGCGGCCGATGTGTCCGAGCAGCGACGGCAGCAGGGGCCAGGAGACCGCGCCGCCGGACGACGGGTTGCCGAGCAGCACCATGACGCCCCAGGTGGGAATCATCGCCCAACGCCCCATGATGGTGTTGAACATGGTGAAGACCATGCCCGACGTGAACATGGTGAACGCGAGGATCAGCCAGGACTGGGCGAACGGAAGGTCCACCGCGCCGAGCAGCCAGTCGACGACGGCCGCGATGGCGAAACCACCGAGGAGTGAGTAGCCGATCGTGAAGGCGATCCGCTCCAGTGGGTTCAGCTCCCGGGCGTTCACGCTGAGCTGGATCGATCCGACGAAGCCGATGATGACGGCGGCGAGCGAGATGTAGAACAGGGCGAGGCCACGCGGGTCGCCCTTCTGCTGCGGTTTGACATCCGTGACCACGAGCCGGACGTCGACGCGCTTCGCGACCTCGGCCCCGGTCTCACCGAGCAGCTGGGCGACGGTCGCTCCGGACGCCGCGGCCACGTCCATGGCCACTGCCTCCTGCCCGGTGGTCCGCAGGATCGCGAAGATCTTCTGGGCCTCCAGCGCTTCGCCTGCCTCGGAGCGGGTGGTGTACCGGCGGAGTTCGAGGGAGGCGTCGAGCGCCTCCTCCATCCCGTTGACGAACCTGTCGACCCCGGGAGCCCCGGGGCCATCGGTGACCAGGGCGGCGGGGATACGGTGCGGCGTCGGATTGGCCAGTGCGTAGGTGTACGAGCCTGCGAAGAGCCCGGCGGCGGCCGCGATGATGAGGGTCAGCACCATCGCCGGGAAGTACGGCGACTGCTTGTACTCCTGCCACTTCTCGCGCCGGGTGAGGGGCCTGCTGTGCGCTCCGTGCCCGACGGGGCGGCCGGAGGTCATTCTTCGCCCTTTTCGTCGTGCCGGGCGCGGCTGGGCTGTACCCGTTTCGGCTCGCCCGGCATCTTCGGGTACTCCGGCGGATAGGGCAGGTCGCCGAGCTCGTGCTCGTGCTCGTCACGCCGCGCCAGCTCCAGCACCTGGTCGAGCCGGAAGGCGTGGTCGTCCATGTCGGCGTGGAGGTCGCCCACCTCGGCGTAGCGGACGGGCATGGTCCGGAGGTCGAAGTCGCGCGGCTCGGCGTCGTCGATCTCCTCCCAGCGGAGCGGGGCGGAGACCGGCGCGTGGGGGAAGGGGCGCACGGAGTAGGCGGACGCGATCGTACGGTCGCGCGCCGTCTGGTTGTAGTCGACGAAGATCCGCTCGCCGCGTTCCTCCTTCCACCAGGCCGTGGTCACCCGGTCCGGCATCCTGCGTTCCAGTTCCCGCCCCACGGCGATGGCCGCCCGCCTGACCTGAGTGAAGGTCCACTCCGGGACCAGGGGCACGAAGACGTGGATGCCGCGCCCGCCGGAGGTCTTGGGCCAGCCCCGCAGCCCCTGCTCGTCCAGGACCGCGCGCAGCTCGTGGGCCGCCCGTACCGCGTCCGCGTAGTCGGTGCCGGGCTGCGGGTCGAGGTCGATGCGCAGCTCGTCGGGGTGGTCGGTGTCCGCCCTGCGCACCGGCCAGGGGTGAAAGGTCAGGGTGCCGAGGTTGACCGCCCAGAGGACGGCCCCCAGTTCGGTGGGGCACATCTCGTCGGCGTGCCGGCCGCTGGGGAACTCGATCCGGGCGGTGGGGGTCCAGTCGGGGAGGTTCTTCGGCGCGCGCTTCTGGTAGAAGAAGTCGCCCTCCACCCCGTCGACGAAGCGTTGCAGGGTGGTGGGCCGCTCACGCAGGGCGCGGAGGATCCCGGGCCCCACGGCCCGGAAGTAGTCGGCCACGTCCTTCTTGGTGTAGCCCTTCTCCGGGAAGTACACCTTGTCCGGGTTGGACAGCCGTACGGCCCGTCCGTCCGCGTCCAGCTCCATGGCTGTTCCAGCTCCCATGTCGGCCACCGTAGGCCGGTCCCACATATGCCGCATATCGGAGGACGCGCCCGGTGCGGTACATGAGAATCGGGGTCATGGACCTGCCGGTGATGCCTCCTGTGAAACCGATGCTCGCCAAGTCCGTGTCCGCGATTCCCCCCGGGATGCAGTACGAGGCGAAGTGGGACGGATTCCGGGCGATCGTGCACCGGGACGGCGACGAGGTGGTGATCGGCAGCCGCACGGGGAAGCCGCTCACCCGCTACTTCCCCGAGGTGGTCACCGCCGTACGGGCGAATCTGCCGCAGCGCTGCGTGCTGGACGGCGAGATCGTCCTGCCCCACGAGGGACGGCTGGACTTCGACCGGCTGAGCGAGCGCATCCATCCCGCCGATTCCCGGGTGCGGACGCTGGCCGAGCGGACACCGGCGAGTTTCGTGGCCTTCGACGTCCTCGCCCTGGAGGACACGTCCCTGCTCGCCACCGTGCAGGCCGAACGGAGGACGGTCCTGGAGCGTGCCCTCGCCGACGCCTCAGCGCCCGTGCATCTCGCCCCGTCCACCACGGACCAGGCCCTCGCGCGGGACTGGTTCGAGCGGTACGAGGGAGCGGGCCTCGACGGGGTGGTCGCCAAGCCTCTCGATCTGCCGTACCGTCCGGACGCCCGCGTCATGTACAAGATCAAGCATGAACGGACCGCCGACTGCGTGGTGGCGGGCTACCGCTTCCACAAGAGCGGCCCGGTGGTCGGCTCGCTGCTGCTCGGCCTGTACGACGCGGAGGGTGCCCTCCAGCACGTGGGCGTGTGCGCGGCCTTCTCGATGAAACGGCGCGCCGAGCTCCTGGAGGAACTGGACCCGTTGCGCATCGGCCCCGCCGGTCATCCGTGGGCTGCCTGGGCGGACGCGGCGGCGCACGAGGGGTCGCGGCTGCCGGGCGCGCCGAGCCGCTGGTCGGGCAAGAAGGACCTGTCCTGGGTGGCACTCGCTCCGGAGCGGGTCTGCGAGGTGGCGTACGACCACATGGAGGGCGACCGCTTCCGCCACACCACGCAGTTCCGGCGGTGGCGGCCGGACCGCACCCCCGCCGGCTGCACCTACGCGCAGCTGGAGGAGGTGGTGCGGTACGACCTGTCCGAGGTGCTCGACGCCCGTTGAGCCGTCAGGCGGCGGGAGGGGCGCAGGGTTCGCCGGACGGTGTGGGGTCGGGGGCGGTCTCCGCGGAGGGCGTGGGGCAGGCCGGGTCCGAGGTGGTCGGGTCCGGGTCCGGGGACGTGGTGGGGTCCGGCGTCGTGGTGGGGTCCGGGGACATGGTCGGGTCCGGTGTCGTCGTCGGATCCGTGGAACCGCTGTCGGTGGGATCGGGGCCGGGGTCCGTGGGGCTCGGGGATCCGCCGGGGCCGGGGCTGCCGGTGTCCGTGGGGGTGGGCTCGGCGGTGGGTGTGGTGGACGGGCGCGGGGTGCCGCTGGGCTGCGGGCCGACGACGATGCCGCCGCCACCGTCCTTGCCGGGGTCGCTCGGGCTGCCGGGGCCTCCGACCGGTGCCTTCGGGGCGTGGGGGCTGCCGGCTCCCGGGCTCCTGGGGATCACGCCCTCGCCGTCGGCGACGGCATGTGCGCCCTTGCGGTAGAAGTCCAGCCAGGACAGGACCGTTCGCAGGTAGGTGTCCGAGCGGTTGTAGCTGAGGATCGCCCGGTCGAGGTCGCCCCGCACGGACAGGTCGCGCGTCCCGGCGCAGAGGTAATGGCCTGCGGCGAGGGCCGCGTCCACGATGTTGTTCGGATCCTCGCGGCCGTCGCCGTTGCCGTCCTTCCCCCAGTGCGCCCAGGTGGAGGGGATGAACTGCATCGGGCCGACCGCCCGGTCGTAGCGGCTGTCGCCGTCGTACGCCCCGCCGTCGGTGTCCCGGATGTCGGCGAAGCCCTGGCCGTTGAGGACGGGGCCCAGGATCGGAGTGAGCGTGGTGCCCGCGGAGTCCACCCGCCCCCCTCTCGCGTGGCCGGACTCCACCTTGCCGATGGCCGCGAGTAACTGCCAGGGCAGATGGCAGCCGGGGTCGCTGCGGCCGAGTGCGCTCCGCGCGTCGCGGTAGGCGGCCAGGACGGTGGCGGGGATGCCGGCCTCGGCCCAGGACTGTGCGACGGCCTCGCCGGGCTTCTTCCCGGCTCCGGGGCCCTTCGGCGGCTCCGGCGACCGCAGGGGCGGCAGCTCCGTGTGATAGCTGTCGTCGTTCGGCACCTCGGTCCAGACGACGTCGTCCGATGCCACGTTCTTCATGTCGTCGGCACCGCCGGCCGCGAGTCCCGGGGCCTGGGACGCGGTGAGCGCCGCCATGGCGGCCACCGCGGTGGCCGTGCCGGTGAATCCGCGGCGCATGGTTCCGTTGAACCTCATGTGTCCTCCCTCTTCCGGGTCATCGCGTGAACGTATCGATGGCCGCGATCCGCCAGATGTCCCCGCGGCGAACGACGTCCACGGCGAACATGGCTGCCGCGTACGTCGTCTCCTCCTCCTTGTCCGTACGGGTGTTGCTCTGGTCGGCGAAGATCAGCAGCCGGGCCCGGTCGCCGTCGAGCAGCTCGACGCCGCTCTGGGTGACGGTCGTGGTGAGGACGAGTTTCTGCTTCGGCGCCTGTGCGCGTACCTCGGCGAGCATGTCCCGGTGCTGCTGGACCGCCTTGCCGGTCAGATGCTTCCGTGCGGCCTGATCGGATTTCCCTGGCGCGGCGTAGGAGTAGGAGAAGACCGCGCCGACGGCCTCGGTGATCTGTCCCTTGACCTCGCTGGTCCGGCTGATGTCGGTGAGGGCCGCGTTCTGCCGGCTCGGGTCGTCGCGCAGGGCCCCGGCCGAGGTCAACGACCATGCGGCGAAGGCTCCGAGGAGGAGCGTCGCGGCACAGAGGACGGCGGGCAGCCGGACGTGCGGGCGTGCCGGCCGCCCGCGCCGAGGGCCGTCGTCCCCGGCGGGCTCCTCCTCGTCGGGTGCCGCGTCCTCGGGTGTCTCGGGGGAGTCCGGCGCGCCGGAGGAGTCCCGCGTACCGGGGCCCGGTTCCGGGGCCTCGGTCGTGCGCGGCGGTGCGGTCGTCGCGGCGACGGTGGCGAGCCGGCGGCGGCGGTTGACGAGGTGTCGGGTCGTCGACATGTCGGTGGTCCTCTCGGGGGCGGGAAGGCGGGGCGGGCTGGATCAGCCGGCGGTGTTGCCGACGGGCGCCTGGCCGAGGGCGCTGAGCTTCCACCCGTCGGAGGTGCGGGTGAGCTGTCCCAGCATCCGGCTCTCCTTGACCGCGGGCTTGCCCTCGGGGGCGGTCACGGTGACCCGCAGCGCCACCATCACGCCCGCCTTCCCGGCCCTGTCGTCCAGCTCCGTGACCGCGCCGGACAGGATCTTGGCGGTGCTGACCGTCTTGGCCGCCTCGATCTGTTCGGCGAACGCGTCCCTGCCGTCGACGAGTTGCTTGTGCAGGTCGCCGGTGGTGGAGTCCTCCCAGCTGTCGAGCCCTTCGGCGAGCCGGCCGTGGTCGAGCGTGTTCATGTTCTGCACGGCCTGCTCCCCCGCCGCCAGGGCGTCGTCGCGGGCCTGTGCGTAGGACGCCGATTCGTCGTGCGTGGCGTCGTAGAGGGACCAGCCTCCCCAGCCCGCGGCGGCGGCGGCCGCGACCGTCAGCGCGACCGCCGCCGCCACCAGCGGATCGGTTGTGATGCGTACCCGTGCCATGTGGTGCTCTCCCCTACCTGGAGGTGATGTCGACGATCCGCCAGTGCCCGCCGCGGAGTTCCGCGGTCACCGACAGCTGGGCCGCCGCCGTGGTGGCGGCCTTCCCCTCGCGCTCGTAGACCTGGTCGAGGAAGACCAGGAGGTGGGCACTGCTGCCGGTGAGCCGGGTGACTCCGGCGCGTACGGCCTGGCTGGTGAGCGTCAGCTTCTGGTCCGCCGCCTGCTTCTCGACCTGGCCGAACAGGGCCGCGTACTGCTGGAGCGCCCGGCCCGCGAGCAGTTGCTTCGCCGACTCCTTGGTGGCGGCGGTGGCCTGCGGGCTGTACGAGAAGACCTTGCCCAGCGCGCTGCTCACATCGCCGGAGACGCGGGCGGTCGCGGCGGAGTCCGTCAGAGCGCGGTTGGACGTGGCCGGGGTGTCGCGCAACTGCTGTCCCTCGACGAACAGGGTCCCGCCCACCCCGAGCAGGGCGAGGGCCAGCAGCACGGCGGCCACGCGGGGCCACCGTCGGCGGGCGGCGGGCGCTTCCGGCCCGGCCTCGGCGTCCGCGTCCGCGTCCGGTACGGGATCGAGGTCCGGCGGGACCGTCGCTGTCGCCGTGCCCCGCCTCATGTGCCGCTCCCGACCGGTAGCGCGTCCAGTGCCTTGATCTTCCAGCCGTCGTCGGTGCGGGCGAGTGTCACCTCGAAGCGTTTGCGCTCCGTCCCGCCCTTGCCGGTGCGCGGGGTGACCTGGACGTCGACGGTCGCGATGAGCGCGGCCGTGCCGGCCCGGTCGTCGAGCGCGGTGAGCGCCGCGTCGGTCACCTTGCCGCGTGCGGTGGCGCCGGACTCGGTCAGCTCGGCCGCGTCCTTCTTCCGGGTGCTCTCCAGCCGGTCGTGCAGGGGTCCGGTCGAGGCGGTCAGCCAGGCCGTGAGGCCGGACTCCACCCGCGCGGCGTTCCCGCCGTCCATGCTGGTCAGCCGCGCGAGGTGCCGCTTGCCGTCCGCGAGGGCGGCGTCCCGGCTCTTCGCGTACGCCAGCGTGTCGTCCCCCCGGGCCTGGGCGTACGACCAGGTACCCAGCGCGCAGAGCAGTACGGCGGCGAGCAGCGCGGCCCAGCCGAGCCTCGTCCTCGTACGGTCGCTCATGAGCCGCCTCCCAGGCCCAGCAGACCGGCCATGCCGTCGGCCCGTGGTGTGGCAGTGTCCCCGGCGGTTCCGGTCGCGCCGGCGGTTCCGGTCGCGCCGGTCGCGTCCGGTAGGAGGCCCGAGCCGGGCTCGAACGGTTCCGGGACGGGGCCGCCCTTCGGGGCGTTGGCGCTGCCTCGGACGTTGATGCCGCTGCCGGGCGGGGAGGCGCAGCGGGCCTTGGTGTTGGTGGCGGGGGCCGCCGAGAGGTCGGTGCCGGGACGGTAGGTGGTCGCGCCGTATCCGGCGGTGCAGGGCAGGGGTTCGAAGAAGGTGACCGACATGCCGAACCTGGCCCCGTCCTGGTCGACGGCGCTCGCTCCGGCCGCCGCGACCGCGGGCAGCTTCACCAGCAGTTCCTCCAGTCCACGTTGCCGGGTGACGGCGACCTCCGAGGTGGTGAGGAGGTTGGCGACGACCACGCCGAAGGCGGGGTCGAGGTCGCGCAGCAGTCCGCTGATCTGTGCGGTGGCGTCGGGCGCAGCGGCGATGAGCCGGCGCAGATCGGTGTCGGATCCCTTGAGCTCGGCGGCGAGTTCCTCGGCGCCGGAGGCGAAGCCCTTGAGTGCCTCGCCCTGTTCGTTCTGGGTGCGCAGCACCGTCTCGCCGTCGGCCATCAGCTTCGTGGTGGCGGGGAGGGCCTCGTCGGCGGCCTCGACGAACTCGCTGCTGGTGTCCAGCAGGACCTGGAGGTCGTCGCCACGGCCGGTGAACGCGGCGCCGAATTCGTCGACGACCGTGCGCAGGGCTTCCGCGTCGACGGAGGCCGTCAGGTCGTTGACGCCGGTGAGGACGTCGGTGACGGGTGCCGGGATGGTGGTGTCGGCCTGATCGATGACCGAGCCGTTCTCCAGGAAGGGGCCGTCCGCGCGGGTGGGCCTGAGGTCGATGTACTGCTCGCCGACCGCGGAGAGGCTGGCGACGACGGCCTGGAGGCTGTCGGGGATGCGGGGCGCGTCGTTCTCGATGCGCAGTTCGGCCTCGACTCCGTCGTCGGTGAGCTCGATCGGGCCGACCCGGCCCACGGAGACTCCTCGGTAGCTGACGTTGGAGTGGGTGAACAAGCCGCCTGTCTGCGGCAGTTGCACGGTGACGGTGTAGTGGTCACGCAGCCCGACGTAGTGGCCGAGGTCGGCGTACCGCACCCCGAGGAAGCCGAGGACGAGTACGGCGATGACGAGGAAGGCGATGTTCTTCAGCCGGATGGCCAGGGTGATCATCGGCGGGTGCCCTCCGTTTCCTGCGTGGTGACCGAGGGGAGCGGCAGGGGAAGTGCCTCTCCCGTCTTCTGCTGGGTACCGGATGCCGTGGTGGGCGGCGTGAGCGCGGGGATGATCTGGGTGCCGGGCAGGGCTGTGACGTCCAGGTAGACGTTGAGGTAGTCGCCCTTCACTCCGCGGAGCACCTCGTCGGTGAACGGATAGGTGAGCAGCACCTGGAGGGAGTCCGGCAGGTCGTCGCCGGAGTCGGCGAGCGCGGCGAGCGTGGGTGCGAGGGCCTTGAGGTCGGCGATCATGTCGGCCTTGCTCCTGTTGATCGTGTCGACGGCCACGGTGGAGAGCGTGTCGAGCGAACGCAGCATGGTGAGGAGCGAGCCGCGCTGCTTCTCCAGGACCTTCAGACCGGGGGTGAGCCCGGTGAGGACCGTCCCGACGTCCTGCTTGCGGGTCGCGAGGGTGGCGGCCAACCGGTTGACGCCGTCGAGAGCCTGGGTGATGTCCTCCTTGTGGGTGTCCAGATTCGTGACGAGTGTGTCGACGCGCTTCAGCATCGAGCGGATCTGCGGCTCCTGTCCGGCGAGTGCCTTGTTGAGCTCCGTGGTGATGGTCTTGAGCTGGGCCACTCCCCCTCCGTTGAGGAGCATCGACAGGGCGCCGAAGACCTCTTCGACCTCCGGGTTGCGGTTCGTGCGGGCGAGCGGGATCCGGTCGCCGTCCGCGAGGGCTCCGTGGGCGGTGCCGGTGCTCGGGGGTGAGAGCTGGACGAACTTCTCGCCGAGGAGGCTGGACTGTTCGAGGTGGGCGTAGGCGTTGGCGGGCAGTTCGATCTTCCCGTTGACGCGCATGGTGACCTTGGCGGTCCAGCTTCCCGGGGTGAGGGCGATCTCGGTGACACGGCCGACGGCCACGTCGTTGACCTTGACGGAGGACTGCGGGGCGAGGCTGAGGACGTCCCCGAACTCGGCCGTGATCTCGTACGGGTGGTCGCCGAGGTCCGCTCCGCCGGGCAGCGGCACCTGGTCGATGCCCGAGAACGACGGCAGGCCGACGGTCGTGGCGACGAGCGCGAAGCCGACGCCCGCGGCGACGAGCGCGCCGAGGCCCCAGACCGTACGGGTGCCGGGTCTGCGCAGGGCATGGCTCATGGGGTCGCCTCCTTCTGCTTCGCGGACTTCTCCGGGGTGCCGTAGACGGTGCCGACGGCGGGCAACGGCAGTACGGGCAGTGCCTTCTGCCGGGAGGTGTCCACCGGTGCCAGCCCATCCAGGGCGGTGGCACCGGCCTCGGGCCCGGTGAGCGGCCCGCCCATCGACAGCTCGTTGAGGTTGGTACGCCCGTTGAGGGTCCGGTTCGCCGGGTCGTAGGCGTTCAGTACGTTGCCCGCCGCGAGGGGCAGTGTGTCGAGGGATTCGGCGAGCGAGGCGCGCTGGTCCACCAGGGTCTGGGTGAGCGGCACCAGAAGGTCCACGTTCTCCTTGAGCGCTCCGCGGTTCTTCTGGATGAATCCCTTGACCTGGCCGAGCGCCTTGCCCAGTTCCTTCAGGGCCGCGCTGAGGTTCTTCTTGTCGTCGGCGAGGAAGCCGGTGACGGAGTTCAGCTGCTGCTCGGCGGCCCGTACGTCGCCGTCGTTGTCCTTCAGCATCGTGGTGAAGGACTGCAGGTAGGACAGGGTGTCGAAGAGGTTCCCGCTGCTCTTGTCGAGGGTTTTCGTCGCCTTGCCGAACTGTTCGACGGAGTCCCCGATGGCCTCTCCGTTGCCGTCGAGGTTCTTCGCCCCGGTCTCGAGGAGTTTTGAGAGCGCTCCGTCCGTGTTCGCTCCGTCCGGGCCCAGAGCCGTGGAGAGCTCGGTGATCGACTCGTACAGCTGGTCGACCTCGATGGGGGTGGCGTTGTCCGCGGCCGGGAGTACGGCGTCGTCCTCCAGCCGCGCTCCCCCGGTGTAGGCCGGGGCGAGCTGGACGTACCGGTCGGCGACCAGGCTGGGGGCCACGACGACGGCGTGCGCCTCCTTCGGGACCTTGATGCCCTGGTCGAGTTCGAGGGTGACCCTGACCTCCTCCCCGCGTGGTTCCACGGACCGGACGGTTCCGACTTTCACGCCGAGGATCCGCAGATCCGATCCGGCGTACACGCCGGTGGCCCGGTCGAAGTAGGCGGTCACGGTGGTTCTCCCGCGTTCGTCCATCGCCATCACCCCCGAGGTGGCGGCGACGGCCACGACGGCGAGTCCGGCGCCGATGCCGATGACGCGTGTGCGTCTCATGTCAGCGCCCTCCCTGCTTCGGTGGCATGCAGTCGTCGACCGGGGGCGTGCCGGCGGGCAGGTAGTCCTTCGGGACGACGCCGCAGACGTAGTTGTCGAACCAGCGGCCGTTGCCGAGGGTGTTGCCGACGAGCCGGTTGTAGGAGCCGGCCAGGGAGAGCACCTTGTCGAGACTCTTGCGGTTCTTCACCAGGACCGCGGTGACCCGTCCGAGCGATGCCAGGGTGGGCCCCAGCTGCTTGTTGTTGTCCGCGACGAGCCCGGTGAGCTGGGTTCCGAGGTTCCGGGTGCCGGTGAGCAGCAGGTGGATGGAGTCGCGCCGCGCCTGGATCTCCCCGAGGAGCAGGTTGCCGTCCTCCAGGAGTGTCTCGAAGCTGCTCTTCTTGTTCGCGAGCGTCCTGGTGAGCTGTTTGCTGCCCTTGAGGAGGGTGGCGAGCTGGGCGTCACGTTCGGACACCGTTCTCGACAGCGCGGACAGCCCGTTCGCGGCGCTGCGCACGTCGGGCGGCGAGTCCTCGAAGGTTTCGGAGATCGTCTCGAAGCTCCGGGCGAGCTGGGCGGTGTCGATCTCCTCGATCGTCTCGCCCAGTCCGGTGAAGGCCTGGGTGACGTCGTAGGGGGAGGTGGTGCGGGCCGCGGTGATGCGGGAGTCCGGGTCCTGGGGGGCGGTGCCCAGTGGGTCGACGGCGAGGTACTTGTCGCCCAGGAGCGTCTTGATGGCGATGCCGACGGTGGAGGAGTCGCCGATCCAGGCGTCCTCGACCCGGAAGTCCACCTTCACCTTGGCGCCGTCGAGCGTCACGGCGGTGACCTCGCCGACCTTGACGCCGGCGATCCGTACCTCGTCGCCCTCGTCGAGGCCGGCCGATTCCGTGAAGTCGGCGCTGTAGGTGGTGCCGCCGCCGATGAAGGGCAACGCGTCGGCGCGGTAGGCGGCGAGGCCGATGAGGGTCAGGACGAGGAGTCCGACGATGCCGAGGGCGACGGGATTGCGTTCCCGTACGGGCTTGATCCTCATGCCTGGCACCTCGGTCCACCGATGGTGATGCCGGTGGGCGGCGCACTGCCGTCCTCGGTCGTCACACCGCTGACCTCGGCTTCGCAGAGGTAGAGGTTGAGCCATGACCCGTACGACGTGAGGCGGGTGATCGCCTCCATCTTGGCGGGGGTCTTCCGCAGGAAGTTCTCGATCTTGGGGGCGTTCTCGTCCAGCCGGCCGGTGAGACGCCCGAGCTGGGCGATGTCGTCCTTGAGCGGCTTGCGCCCGTCCTGGAGGAGGTCCGCGGTGACGGTGGTGAGCGCGCCCATCGCCGTGACCGCCTCGCCCAGCGGTTCGCGGTCGCCGGAGAAGCCGGTGACGAGCTTCTGCAGGGTGACGACGAGGTCGTTGAAGCCCGCCTCGCGGTCGTTGACGGTCTTCAGGACCGTGTTGAGGTTCTTGATCACTTCGCCGATCACCTTGTCCTTGGCCGCGACGGTGCCGGTCAGCGATCCGACGTGGGAGAGGATGCTGTCGACGGTGCCGCCCTCGCCCTGGAGGACCTGGACGATCGATCCGGCGAGCTGGTTGACGTCCGGTGGCGACAGCCCCTCGAAGAGCGGCTGGAAGCCGTTGAAGAGCTGAGTGAGGTCCAGCGCGGGCGTGGTGCGCGAGAGCGGGATGGTCGAACCTGACCTGAAACTCGCGCCGACCGGACCGGCGCCCTGGTCCAGGTCGATGTAACGCTGGCCGACCATGTTGAGGTACTTGATCGAGGCGGTCACCGAGGCGGGCAGCTCGCGGCCCCTGCGGACGGCGAAGCCGACCTCGGCCAGCCGTCTGTCGGCGACCTCGATGGACTCGACCTGGCCGACCTTGACTCCGGCGATACGGACGCTGTCGCCCACGACGAGTCCGGTCGCGTCGGTGAACCTCGCCCTGTACGACGTGGTGTCCCCGACACCCGTGTTGGCGATGGACAGCCCCAGCACGGTGGTGGCCAGGGCGGTGACCACGACGAAGACGATCGACTTCACGAGGGGGCCCGCGAGGGAGCGGCGCTTCACTTGAGCTTCACCTCCGCGCCGCGGAAGGCCGGACCGATGAGCACGCTGCTCCAGTCGGGCAGGGTCTGCGGCTGGACTTTCAGGGAGGAGGCGACCAGCTCGTTGACGAGCAGGCTCTCCTCGGGGGAGTTGGGCATGCCGAGGGCGGTTCCGGTCTCCTGGACCTCCGAGGCGGGACTGCTGCCCGTGGAGGATGCGGTCCGGGCGTCGGCGGTCGGCACCGTCGCGCCGGTGTACGGCACGGAGTAGCAGTGCGGGCCGCCGGTCGCGCCGTAGGCCGGGCTGTCCTTGCCCGCGACGTACTTGCCCTTGGACTCCACGGCCCGGAGCGTGACATGGAGACCGGGTTCGTCGGTGCCCTTGCCGAGCGCCTTGTCCATGGCGGGCACGAAGCCCGCCATGGTGCGCAGCGTGCAGGGGAAGGCGTCCGAGTGCTCCGCGAGGAGCTCCAGCGTCGGCCGGCCCGAGGCGGAGAGACGGATGAGGTTGTCCTTGTTCTTGCGCAGGAAAGAGGTGACGTCCCGGGCGGAGGCGGTCGTCGAGCCGTACAGGTCGGCGAGTTCGGCCTGCTGTTCGGCGAGGGTGCCGCTGGTGGTGGTGAAGTCGGTGAGCGCGTCCAGGACGTCGGGGGCGGCGTCCGCGTAGAGGTGGCTCACCTTGACGAGTTCCTTGATGTCCGCGTTGAGCGTGGGGAGTTGTGGGTTGAACTCCTCGAGGTGCTCATCGAGGGTGACCAGGGTGTCGCCGAGCTTCTCGCCGCGTCCTTCGAGCGCCTGGGACACGGCGTTGAGGGTGGCGGCGAGCTTCTCGGGCTTGACGGCGGTCAGCATCGGCAGGACGTTGTCGAGGACCTCCTCCAGCTCGATGGCGTTGCTGGAACGGTCCTGCGGGATCACCGCACCGGCCTGGAGGGTCCGGGCGGACGGGAGCGACGGCGGTACGAGCGCGACGAACCGCTCGCCGAAGAGGGTGGTGGGCAGCATCTGCGCGGAGACGTCGGCGGGTATCCGTTCGAGCCGGTCGGGCCGGATGGCGAGCGTCAGGCGCGCCCCGTCCCCTTCCGCCTCGATGTCGCGCACCTCGCCGATGACGACTCCGCGCAGTTTGACCTCGGCGTTGTCGTGCATCTCGTTGCCGACGCTTCCGGTGCGCACGGTCACGGTGACGTCGTCCGTGAAGTCCTTCTCGTACACGGAGACCGACAGCCACACGAGCACGGCGGGCACGAGCACGAAGGCCACACCGGCGAGTCTGCGGCGCACCGTCTGCGCCGTGGAGGTATGCATCAGCCGGCCACCTTCACCGTTGTCGTCGCGCCCCAGATGGCGAGCGAGAGGAAGAAGTCGGTGACGCTGATCAGCACGATGGCGTTGCGCACCGACCGGCCCACGGCCACACCGACGCCGGCCGGGCCGCCGGTGGCGTGGAAGCCGTAGTAGCAGTGGGCGAGGATCACCAGCACGCTGAAGATCAGCACCTTGAGCACCGACAGGAGCACGTCGTCCGGGGAGAGGAAGAGATTGAAGTAGTGGTCGTAGGTGCCCGCCGACTGCCCGTTGAACAGGACGGTGATGTAGCGGGACGCCAGGTAGGAGGAGAGCAGCCCGATCGCGTAGAGCGGGATGATGGCGACGACTCCGGCGATGATCCGCGTGGTGACGAGGTAGGGCATGGAGCGGACGCCCATCGCTTCCAGGGCGTCGACCTCCTCGTTGATCCGCATCGCGCCGAGCTGGGCGGTGAAGCCCGCTCCGACGGTCGCGGAGAGGGCGAGCCCGGCGACGAGCGGTGCGATCTCCCGGGTGTTGAAGTACGCGGAGATGAAGCCGGTGAAGGCGGAGGTGCCGATCTGGTCGAGGGCGGCGTACCCCTGGAGGCCGACGACCGAGCCGGTGGCGAGGGTCATCGCGATCATCACGCCGATGGTTCCGCCGATGACGCCGAGGCCGCCGCTGCCGAAGGCGACCTCGGCGAGCAGCCGCTGCACCTCCTTGAGGTAGCGGCGGAGGGTGCGGGGGATCCAGACGAGCGCCCGTACGTAGAAGGTGAGTTGCTCACCCGAGCGGTCGAGCCAGCCGAGCATGGACATCGGTCAGCCGCCCTTCGGGGGGACGATCTGGAGGTAGACCGCCGTGATGACCATGTTCACCGCGAACAGGAGCATGAAGGTGATGACGACGGACTGGTTGACCGCGTCGCCCACTCCCTTGGGCCCGCCGCGTGGGTTGAGCCCTCGGTAGGCGGCGACGATGCCCGCGATGAAACCGAAGATCAGGGCCTTGAGTTCACCGATGTAGAGGTCGGGGAGCTGGGCCAGGGCGGAGAAGCTGGCGAGATAGGCGCCCGGTGTGCCGCCCTGCATGATCACGTTGAAGAAGTACCCGCCGAGGGTGCCGACGACGGACACCAGTCCGTTGAGCAGCACGGCGACGAGCATGGTGGCCAGCACGCGGGGGACGACGAGGCGCTGGACCGGTGAGACCCCCATGACCTCCATGGCGTCGAGTTCCTCGCGGATCTTGCGGGAACCGAGGTCGGCGCAGATGGCCGACCCCGCGGCCCCGGCGATCAGCAGGGCCACGATGAGCGGGCTGGCCTGCTGGATGACCGCGAGGACGCTGGCGCCGCCGGTGAAGGACTGCGCTCCGAGCTGTTCGGTCAGGGAGCCGACCTGGAGGGCGATGACCGCGCCGAACGGGATGGAGACGAGGGCGGCGGGCAGGATGGTGACGCTGGCGACGAACCAGAACTGCTCGATGAACTCCCGTACCTGGAAGGGGCGGCGGAAGACGGCCCGGCCGACGGCGAGGGCGAGCGCGAACAGCTGGCCGGTCTGGCGCAGCGGGGCGAGGAGCCGCGAGGGTGGCTTCTGTCCCGGTGTCTTGGCCCGCGCCTCTTCGGCGGCCGGCTCGGGCGGGCGTACGGGCAGGGGTGCCGTCATCTGCGCCCACCGTCCAGGGTCGGCGTGTAGCTGTTCATGATCGCCGTGCGGGCGGCCTCCGGCAGCTGGCCCATCATGGAGATGACCCGCTTCCGGCGGCGCAGGGCCGCCTGCCGTACGGGCAGTCCGGGTGAGGGCTCCAACTGCGGTACGACGGTGCGGGGCCCGGTGGGGTGGGCGTAGCCGTTGGTCTGCTCAGCGGCGAGGGTGGCGGCGTCCTTCTCCTCGGACATGCCGATGGGGCCTTCACGGCGTCCGGCGAGGAACTGCGACACGACGGGCATGTCGCTGGTGAGCAGGACCTCGCGCGGGCCGAAGGTGACGAGATTGCGGCAGAACAGCATCCCCATGTTGTCGGGGACGGTGGCCGCGATGTCGAGGTTGTGGGTGACGATGAGCATCGTCGCGTCGATCTGCGCGTTGAGGTCGATGAGGAGCTGCGAGAGGTAGGCGGTGCGCACCGGGTCGAGCCCGGAGTCCGGCTCGTCGCAGAGGATGATCTGCGGGTCGAGGACGAGGGCGCGGGCGAGGCCGGCGCGCTTGCGCATGCCGCCGGATATCTCGCCCGGCAGCTTTCCCTCCGCGCCGAGCAGGCCGACGATGTCGATCCGCTCCATGACGATGCGGCGGATCTCGGACTCCTTCTTGCGGGTGTGTTCACGCAAGGGGAAGGCGATGTTGTCGAAGAGCGACATCGATCCGAAGAGGGCGCCGTCCTGGAACATGAGCCCGAACAGCTTTCGGGTCTCCATGATCTCCCGCTCGGGGCTGTTCACCATGTCGACGCCGTTGATGAGCACCCGGCCCTTTTCCGGCTTCAGCAGTCCGATGATGGACTTCAGGAACACGGTCTTTCCGGTACCGGAAGGACCGAGCATGACGCTCACCTCACCGGCCGGCAGCGTGAGGCTGACGTCCTGCCAGATGTTCTGCTTGCCGAAGGATTTCGTCAGGCCTTCGACGACTACTTCGATTCCCATCGGCCCTCCCTCGAAGTGGTGGTGAACGACGTCATCTGTCAGCGCTCCGGCTCCGGTCAATGCAAGGACGGCTCGTCACACATGCACCAGGAGGCGCACGGTATGTCCGCCGAATCCGCCAGGACAAGCCGTTGAACAGCGGAGATCGTCGGACTTCGATCTCTGGGAGGAGCACTTGTCACCGACTGACAAACCCGCCGGGCGGCTTTGTCGTAATCTGCGCAAGCTCTCCGGTCGCACCGGGGTCCCGCGGCCCAGGGGGGCCGGAGCCACGAGACACCGGCGGTCGGGAGAACCGGCCCCGGCTGGAGGGTCCGGGCCGGCGTGACTCCCGGAGGAATCCCGGGTCAAGGGGGCGCGACCGGAATTCCACGTACGTCGGACGAGCAGGTGCGGACCCGGTTTCCGGTCCGCTCAATCGGGACGCTACGGGCCGGTAACCTAAGTCCGCAATAGCGCTTCACGAACTTTCTCCGAGGTAATCGCACGGCGGCATTTTCTTGTACGCCGATGAGTGATCGGGCCGCGAAACCTATCGAAAAGTGAGGGTGGCGGGGCCGGGACGGCGGACCCCGGAACGTCCCTCCGGACACGCCGAAGCCCGCCCCGACCAGGGTCCATGCGGTCGGGACGGGCTCATGTGCGATCGATCGGCGGGGCGCAGGAAGTGACAAGAAGCCGGATACGGCGCCCGCGTGCTTCCCTTCGGCTACTTCACCGCGGAGTGCCAGGCCTCGGAGAGCTCCTTGCCTGCGTCGGGCACCGACACCCCCGGAGCGGTGAGACCGGCCGTGTAGGTCTTCGCGTCGTTCAGGACGAGGTTGCTCGTACCCGCCGCCGCGGGCAGGCCCACCTTGAGGTCGATCGCCCAGCTCAGCAGGCCACCGAGTCCGCAGCCGCTGGCCTTCGGCACGGAGAACTGGCTGTCGCCCTGAGCCGCTCCGGACAGGGCGATCTGGATCATCGAGCCTTCGTCCGGATTGGCCGTCCCGTCACCGTTGAACCGGGAAGCCGCCATGGCCGGGGCGCTGATGTTCCCGGGCCGCAGGAGCACCGGATTGCTGCTCGTCCCTATGTAGCAGTTGGATCCGAGCAGCGGGTTCTCCAGCCGGATCTTGACGGGCAGCTTGACGATCGGCCCCGAGGAGATGCCGGCCACCAGGCTGAAGTCGGTCGGTGTGCCGGCCGACTCCACCGTGGCGGTCACCTTGTTGAGGGTGGCGTCGGTGATCTGACCACAGATGGCCGAGACGACCGGGACACCGTTGGGGCACATGATGCCGAGGAGCCCACCGGGGATGGTGGTCTTCCCGCTGACGAGAGAACCGGCCGGCGGCGGAACGACCGTGTAGGTCCCCTCGGCCGGGTGCTGGATGACACCGAACTGCAGGTTCGTGGCACCGGTCGTCGCCTCGACCTCGCCCAGCTTGATCGTCCCGTTGGGCGAGGCGGACGTCACGCACAGGGGGACATCGGTGTCGCCGTCCGTGGCGAGCATGGCCGGGGCGTCCACCGGACAACGGTCGAACGGGGCCCAGGATCCGTTGAGCTGGGTGGCGGCGGTGGCGGCGCCGGCCGGGGTGGCGGTCAGGGGCATGACCAGCGCGGCGGACGCGGCGACGGCGCCACCGGCCTTGATCCAGGTCTTGGAGGCAGATCTCATCGTTCCCTCAATTCGTGAGCTGGTCGGAAGATTGCTGTGCGCGATGCGGATTTCGGTACGGCCGCGGAGGCTCAGCGAGTCGCCCGGGGCACGTCTCTCGGCTGGAAGTCGGGCGTGCAGTAGGCGGGATCCGCGCCGTTGGCCGGCGCGCAGGGCGCTCCCTGCACCTGTTTGACGTAGCCGGGCGCTCCGGACAGGGACGCGGTGAAGATGCTGTCGAGGTCCTCATCCGTACCGCACCCGCTGAAGGGGGGAAGGGTCACCGATCCCTTCAGCTCCCCGCCCGTCGCCAGGGTGTAGCCCACCGTGACACCCTCCTTCGCCTTCATCCTGCCCTCCAGGGACAGGCGAAAGGGCTTGGAGGTACGGCAGTTGTCGCCCACGTCGAGAGGCACACCGTTCACCTCGACGTCCTTGAGCCTGAGCATGAGATCGAGGTCGATGGTCGTCACACCTGTGTTCGAGAAGTCGGAGTAATCGACGGTCAGGTGCGACGCGACGTTGTACTTCGGGGTTCCGTCGGCGCCCACCCCCGGGGGAATCTGCGTCATCTCGAGGGTTGCCGTGGTGGGCATGAATCCGAACGTCAGGAACGTACCCGTGGCGGGTGGGAGCTGGGGCTTCCCGTTGTATTCGAGTACGGCGGTCGAGTCCTGGTAGATGTGCACGCCGGGATCGGTGATGACCGGTACGGTCGGTCCCTGCGCGATCCTCGCGCAGGCCACGGGGAACTTGGTCGCGCCGTCGAGCTTTGCCACGTTGGCGTAGCCGGCCACGTAGGCGACCAGCTCAAGTCCCTCGTTCGGGTCGCCGACGCACGGAGGACCATCGGCCGCGGGGGGCGGCTCCGCCTCCGCTCCGACCTCGGGCACACCCACCTCACCCGCCGTGTCCTCCTCACCCGGCCAGGTCCCGGACGGTGTCGGTTCCGACTCGACCGCGCCGCCGATGTCCACCGTCGCCAGCGCCCTGTCCTCGCCCGCGTCCGGGGTGCAGCTCAAGGAGGCGTTCGGCTGTTCGGCAGGACTTCCGTCGAGGGACTTCACGGCGAGTTCCACGGAGAGTGTGGACGCCTCGAGCAGCAGGCCACCCGACGAGCCGGGTTTCATGTACGGAACGCTTCCGGCTGCCCTCAACGTGAGGTCGCCCTCGGCGGGAATCGCCACGGGCTCAGCGGTCGTCCCGATCCACTCGGCCCGGGCCCGCCGCTCCCCCTGGGACACGTCGACGGAGAGCCGCGCCTCGGCGCTCACGGTCGCCGCGGCGGGGTCGGCCGGGACGCCGAGCCCGCCCTCGGTCACGGTGATGCCCAGCGTCATGTCCTCGGGCTGGATCGCCTGCCCCGGCCGACCTGACTCGGGAACCTTCGCGACGACCTCGACCTCGACCTTCACCGGCGGCCCACCCTCCGGAAGGGCGCAGGTGTAGGCCAGCTCCGTATCGATGTCCTGCACACCTGATGCGGCCTGCGCACCGGGGACCATGCTTCCCAGCAGCACCGCGGTGGCCATTGCGGCCCCCCGCGCCGTGCGTCTGTGTGCTCCCGTTGCACGACTGCCTCTCATTGACCATGTCCCCTTTCGGACCGACGGACGTGCATCGCGTGCGGGCTCGCCTGTACCCCAGTCGTCACCCACGGCCGAGAGCCCTGCGTCCGCGCGGGGTGCACGCCGGAGTCGTATCGCCTGGTGACACCCGGATCGCACGGCGGGCGGATTCCGCCGTGCGATCCCTGCTCACTCCCGAGTGGCTCGTGGCCCGGTCAGGGGGTGTAGACGATGGTCGGCTTGGTGGTGCCGCCGCTCGGAGTGACCGCGTTGTAGTTGGTGGTGTAGGTGGGGGTGTTGCCCGGAGCGGCGATGCCGGCACAGCCCGCGGAGGCGGTCGCGACGGTCAGCTTGTAGGTGGTGTTGTTGCTGACCGCCAGCACCCCGGTGGAGTTGGTGTACTTGGCGACGACGTTGCCCGTCACCGTGAAGGTGCAGGTGAGTACCTTCAGGGTGGCCTTGACACCACTGATGTACCCGTTGGTCACACCGGCACTGTAGGTGTTCGCGTTCAGCTTCCAGGGAGTGGACGTGTCGGCGACCGGGGTCACCGGACCGAACGGGCTGGTGCACCCGCTCCAGGTCAGCGGAGCGATGGTGCCGACCGTGACGTTCGTGGTGCCGGCGGCGGAGGCCAGGTTGCCCTGGGCGGCGGACGACGTACACGTCATCGGGATGCCGTTCAGGATGAGCGTGACGGTGCCGGAGTTGGCCGAGAACGTCTGTGACGCGTTGGGGCCGATGGTCCAGGTCGGAGCGGCGACGCCGGCGCTGGCGGTGGTGGCGCCGAGCGTGACAGCGGCGGCGGCGGCACCGGCCGCCAGCGCGATCTTTCTCAGAGAGTTGCGCACAGTGATTTCCTCCGATTCGACAGTGCGGGCGCACTGTTGCGGGGACAGCACCCGGATTCCTGCAAAGGCGCAGGGAGTGCCGCGATGAATCGTGTTGCGTGGGGGCCGTGCTGCTCTTTCAGCCATACACGTTCTGTGACAGGGCGTGACGTTACTTGCGGGAAACTTCGAGCACAATCCTGTGCGTCAAGATTGGTCCGGGGAGTTTTTTTCCTCGTCACCAGGTCACTAATTCACGAGGTGTGCTTGTCACTTGGTGCGCAATATCGCCCGAGAGGGCCACCGGGATCCCGAATCCACCGTCCGGTACGGCTGTCGGCCTTCACCGGCGCTCGTGACGCGGTCCACGGCCGAAAACATTGTCCGGAAGTGAGCATTTCCCGCCCCACCTGCACCGGAGCCCCACGACAGGGGCACTCCGCGTTCCCCTTGCGCTTCGATCTTGTCCAGACGGTGTGCACCCCGCCCGACTTGGTCTATCTTCGGCGCCGATGTTGGTATACACCTGTCGGTCCGTGGGAGCGCTTCCCCCACACGTTCCACCCACGCCGGGCCCGGGAAAGCAAGGGGACGGTCATGCCGAGACTCATCCAGCCGCTGGACACCGGAGACCCGCTGGGGCCGCTCCCCCAGGAGTTCGCCGCGATCATGCGGCCCGAACTGCCGAGCCTGATCAAAGAGATAGGCATGGAAGTGACCCGCGCCTATCCGGAATACGCGCGTCTGCTGAACGGCCCCAACGGCACGTCCATCCGCATGGGTGTCGAGCAGAGCCTCTCCTCCTTCGTCGACCTGGTCGCCGAGCCCTCCTCCCCCACCGTGCTGCGCGATGACATGTGCCGAAGATTCGGCAGATTCGAGGCGTACGAGGGCCGCACCATGGACGCACTCCAGGGGGCGTACCGACTGGGCGCACGCGTCGCGCTGCGGCGGGCCAAGAAGGTGGGCCGGAGTTACAACTTCTCGCCCGCGCTGATGCTGAGTTTCGCCGACGCGCTGTTCGCCTACGTGGACGAGCTCGAGTCGCTGTCCCGTGAAGGCTTCATGGAAGTACAGGCCCAGTCCGACCAGCAGAGCGAGGCGGTACGCCGCCGACTGCTGCATCTCATCCTCTCGGGCAAACCCGTGCCCCGCAGCGCGATCGCCGAGCTCTGCGAGCAGACCGGCTGGACGCTCCCCGAACAGGTCACGCTCGTCGCCGTACGCGCCCCCGCCGGCCTCGACCGGATCAGTGCGGACCCTGACGTGCTGATCGATCCCGGCGACCCCCAGCCGCATCTGCTGATCCCCGGCCCGGTGGACGACGCGCGGAGGGAAATGCTCGGCAGGACGGCCCCCGGCGGCGGCGCGGCGATCGGACTGACCGTGCCGACCGCGCTCGCCGCCGACTCGATCCGCTGGGCCCGCCGCGTCCTCGAACTCGTCGACGCGGGGGTCATAGACGACGCTCCCGTCATTCGCTGCGAGGACCACCTCGTCACACTCTGGCTCCTCTCCGACCCCGCCCTGCTCGACCAGCTCGCCGAGCGTGAACTGGCCGCCGTCGCGGGCATCAGCTCCACCCGGCGCGAGCGGTTGATCGAGACGCTGCGGATCTGGCTCGACACCCGTGGCACGGCCGCCCAGATGGGCGAGCTCCTCGACGTCCATCCCCAGACGGTCCGTTACCGGATGCGTGGCCTGGAGGCCCTCTTCGGCGAGCAGCTCACCGATCCCGAGAGCCGCTTCGCGACCGAAGCCGTGCTGCGCGCCACGCGGTTACGGGCTCGCGGCGGCCAATCCCTCAGCTGAATCCGCTTCAGACGCTTCGAGCCGAGTCAACTTACCCCCAGGTAACGCCAAATAGACGGTCAGTCCCAAACGGTTGCGACACGGAGACGTTCTCAACAAGAAACCCGGAACTGCGTCCCGTTACATAGGGAGGAGCGGTGGCCCACCGGTCACCGTGGAGCACCACCTCCTGGCCGACCATCCGAGAGGGATCCCCCACATGACCGCTTCGCACCTCCTCGTTCCCGTGCCGATCCCCGACCGGGTCGCCGCACTGATCGGTTCCTGCACCCCGCCGCACATCCTCCAGGCGGAGTTCGACGCCGACTGCGCCGCCCGCGAGGTGCGCCGCTTCCGGGGACCGAGGCTCGGCATCGAGGACCAGGCCGACCGTGAACAGGCCCTGTCCGAGCTCGCGTGGGCCAACAAGGTGCTGTCCGCCCGCCACCCCTACCTGGCGGTGCGTCCGAACGACGCCTGGTGACGGCTGCTTGCGGAGCAGCCGCGCCCCCCTTACCTTACTCAGAAGTAAGTTTACTCTGAAGTAAGGATTTGGCGTGGCCGACAACAGCAGCGGCAACCTCACGGACGAACTGTCCGGGCTCGACTTCTCCGCGGTCTCCCCGGAGGAGTTCGCACGGATCGTCAAGGGCCTGTCCGTCAAGCAGCTCGGTGAGGTCATGCACGGCGATCTGCGCGCCCGGGTGCTGAGCGAGGTCTTCGGCCGGATGCGGCAGCAGTTCCGCCCGGATGCGGCCGGCCCGCTGAAGGCCCTGATCCGCTGGAAGATCACCGGTGAGAGCGAGGAGGTCTACGAGACCTCCATAGCCGACGGCACGTGCACCGTGAGCGCGGGCCGCTCCGACGCGGAACCCCGCACGACGCTGGTGATGAGCGACGCCGAGTTCCTCAAGCTGGTCTCCGGCAACGGCAATCCCGTGACCATGTTCATGATGCGCAAGCTGAAGGTCGCCGGTGATGTCGGCCTGGCCTCGGGCCTGACCCGATACTTCGACATCCCGAAGGCCTGAGCCCATGAGCTACTTCTCCCTAGCCCTGACCGAGGAACAGCAGGACCTGCGCAACTGGGTGCACGGCTTCGCCGCCCAGGTGATCCGCCCCGCCGCAGCCGAATGGGACGCCCGGGAAGAGACTCCGTGGCCGGTCATCCAGGAGGCCGCCAGGATCGGGCTGTACGGCTTCGAGTCGCTCGCCGACATGTACGGGGACCCCAGCGGCCTGTCCCTCCAGATCGCCAACGAGGAGCTCTTCTGGGGCGACGCCGGAATCGGCATGGCCCTTTTCGGGACCTCCCTCGCGGTCGCCGGTATCTTCGCCTCCGGCACGCCCGACCAGCTCGCCGAGTGGGTCCCGCAGTGCTACGGCGACGAGGACGACCCGAAGGTGGCCGCCTTCTGCGTCTCCGAGCCCCAGGCCGGCTCCGACGTCTCCGCGATGACGACGAAGGCCCGCTACGACGAGGCCAAGGACGAGTGGGTGCTCTCCGGCCAGAAGGCGTGGATCACCAACGGCGGGATCGCCGAGATCCACGTGGTCGTCGCCTCGGTCGACCCGGCGCTCGGCGCCCGTGGCCAGGCCGCGTTCATCGTCCCGCCGGGCACGGCGGGTCTGACGGCGGGCCGCACCATCAAGAAGCTCGGCCTGCGTGCCTCGCACACGGCGGACGTCTTCCTGGACGACGTGCGCGTACCGGGCCACTGCCTGCTCGGCGGGAAGGACAAGCTGGACGCGCGTCTCGCCCGCGCCCGCGAGGGCACCACCGCCAAGGGCCAGGCGGCCATGGCCACCTTCGAGGTCAGCCGCCCCACCGTGGGCGCACAGGCGCTGGGCATTGCCCGCGCCGCGTACGAGTACGCGCTGGAGTACGCCGGGGAGCGCGAGGCGTTCGGCCGGCCGATCATCGAGAACCAGTCGATCGCCTTCGCCCTCGCCGACATCCGTACGGAGATCGAGGCCGTACGCCTGCTGATCTGGCAGGCCGCGTGGATGGCCCGCAACGACCGGCCCTTCGACGCCGGCCAGGGTTCCATGTCCAAGCTCCGCGCGGGTGAACTCGCGGTCTCCGCCACGGAGAAGGCAGTCCAGATCCTCGGCGGCGCGGGATACAGCAGGGAGCACCCGGTGGAGCGGATGTACCGCGACGCCAAGATCTACACCATCTTCGAGGGCACGAGCGAGATCCAGCGCCTGGTCATCGCCCGCGCCGTCTCGGGCCGTCACATCCGCTGATGACGGGCAGGAATTTCTCCCGGAGGACGGCGCCGCGGAATGGGTGGTGAACCCCTGGGCGGCGGACGCGGGCGAGAGGATGTCGGGCAGCGACGAAGTCCGGGACACGTATGACTCCTGCGGCATGAAAAAAGGTGGTTCATGACGGTGAACGGACGACGTCGGCAAGGCTGTTGACCGACAGCTCGATATCGAAACCCCTGGGAGTGTCCTTGGCCGCCGCATCCGGCTCCACGCGTCCGTCCGTCCTGTTCGTCACCGATCTCGCCTACGAAGCGCGCGGACGGCGCTACTGCGACGAGGACATCTTCCTGACGTCCCGACTGCGCGAGACCTTCGACATCGCGCTCTGTCACCCCCGGGACGCGTCGGCGTTGCTGGACGGGTTCGACGCGGTCGTCGTCCGCAACAGCGGTCCCGTCCTGCACTACCGGGAGGCGTACGACGCCTTCCGGTCCCGGGCCCGGGAAACGGGTGCCCGCGTCCACAACACGCTCGACGGCCGCGGGGACATGGCGGGCAAGCAGTATCTGGTCGATCTGAGCCTGGCCGGCTTCCCGGTGATCCCGACGGTGGACCGCGCTGCGGACCTGGGGCTGCTCCCCCCGTCGACCGGCTATGTGGTCAAGCCCAAGCTCGGCGCGGACTCGGTGGGGCTGCGGTACACCGAGGAGCCGGACTTCCCCGAGGGCTCCGACGGCACCCTGCTCGTCCAGCCGCGGATCGACTTCCGCTACGAGGTGTCCTTCTACTTCGTCGACCACGACTTCCAGTACGCTCTCCACGCACCGCATCCGGAGCGGCGCTGGGTGCTCGAGCCGTACACCCCGAGCGCCGAGGACCTGGACTTCGCGCACCGCTTCGTCGGGTGGAACACCCTCACGCACGGCGTCCAGCGGGTGGACGCTTGCCGTACGCCTGAGGGCGGCCTGCTGCTCGTCGAGCTGGAGGACCTCAATCCGTACCTGTCGCTCGACCGTGTCCCGGACGAGGCGCGCGAGGCGTTCGTGACCCGGCTGACGGCGTCCGTACGGGACCTGCTGGCCTGACTCGTCCGGCCCGGCCCGGCATGCGTCGGGCGGGGCCGGGTGTGAGGGTGCGAGGGTGACCACTGCCAGCGAGACCGCCCCCGCCACGCAGAGCGCCGCAGCGCCGCCCGTACTCGACCGCAGACGCCGCAACGTCGTGTTCGCCACCATCGTGATGGGCATCCTGCTGGCGGCGCTGGACCAGACGATCGTGGGGACGGCGCTCCCCACGATCGTCTCGGACCTGGGTGGCGCGGAGCACATGTCGTGGGTCGTGACGGCCTATCTCCTGGCGGAGACCGTGGCGACGGTGCTGGTCGGCAAGTTCGGTGACCTCTTCGGCCGGAAGTTGATCTTCCAGATCTCGGCGATCGTCTTCATCACCGGCTCGTTCCTCTGCGGCCTCGCGTCGAACATGCTGCTGCTGATCATCTGGCGGGGTCTGCAGGGCATCGGCGCGGGCGGGCTCATGGTCACGGCGATGGCGCTGATCGCCGATGTCATCCCGCTGCGCGACCGGGGCAAGTACCAGGGGGCGATCGGCGCGGTCTTCGGCGTGGCCACGGTCGTCGGACCGCTGCTGGGCGGTCTGTTCACCGACCATCTGAGCTGGCGCTGGGCGTTCTACGTCAATGTGCCGATCGCGATCGTGGTGGTCATCGCCGCCGCCCGCACCATCCCCTCGGTGCGCGCGGCCGGTCGCCCGGTCATCGACTACCTGGGCATCGCGCTGGTCGCCCTCGGCGCGAGCGCGCTGATCCTCGGCACGAGCTGGGGCGGCAACGAGTACGCCTGGGGCTCTCCGGTCATCCTCGGACTGTTCGTCGGAGGCCTCGTCGCCCTGGCGCTCTTCTGCGTCGTGGAGACACGGGCGAAGGAGCCGATGCTGCCGATGCGACTGTTCCGCAATCCGGTGTTCTCGGTGTGCTCCGTCCTGAGCTTCATCGTGGGCTTCGCCATGCTCGGCGCGATGATCTACCTGCCGACCTATCTGCAGTACGTCGACGGGGACTCGGCCACCGTGTCCGGGGTGCGGACCCTGCCCCTGGTGGTGGGCCTGCTGGCCGCCTCGATCTTCAGTGGCAACGTGGTGAGCAAGACGGGCCACTACCGCCTCTTCCCCGTCATCGGGTCGCTCGTGATGGCGGCGGGTCTCTACCTGCTGTCCCGGATGGGCCCGGGCACGGGTATCTGGCTCGAGTCGCTGTACATGCTGGTGCTGGGCATCGGCATCGGGCTGTCGATGCAGGTGCTGACGATCGCCGTGCAGAACACGGTCGACTACGCGGACCTCGGCACCGCCACGTCCGGCGTCACGTTCTTCCGCACGCTGGGCAGCTCGTTCGGCACGGCGGTGTTCGGCACGATCTACGCCAACGCGCTGCGGCCGAATCTGACGCAGGGCGTCGAGCAGGCCGCGCGGGCGGGCGGCGATCCCGCGTCGCTGGCGCGGGCCGCCGAGAACCCGAAGGCCGTGCACGCGCTGCCCGCCGACCAGACCGCGCCCCTCGCCCAGGCGTACGCGGACACCCTGCACACCGTGTTCCTCTGGACGGTACCGGTGGCACTGCTGGGCTTCGTCGTCTCGTTCTTCCTGAAGCAGGTGAAGCTGCGTGACAGCGCCCGGGCGGGCTCGACCGACATGGGCGAGGGCTTCGCCCAGCCCGGCACCGGGGACGCGGCGAAGGTACTCGAATCATCCGTGGCCAGAATCCTGCACCGGGCCGGCCCGGACACGGCCCGGCGGATCGTCGCGGAGTCCGACACCCGGCTCGACATGGCGGGGGCCTGGGCGGTGATGCAGGTCGACCTCTTCACCCGGATGGTCGGCCACGCGGGCCTCCGGCTGATCGCCGCCCGGCACCGGATCCCCCAGGAGGTGCTGGTGCCCGTCTTCGACCGGATGGTGCAGGAGGGCTACCTCACCGGAGACGGCCGGATCTTCACCCACACGGCTGCGGGAAGCCGTGAAGCGGCGACGATCTCGGACGCCTGGGGACGCTGGCTCAACGAACAGTTGGCCGAGGACGGTGCCAGGCCCGACGACGGCCGGCAGCTCCGGGCAGCGGTCGATGTGATCGCCAAGCGTCTGCTCGCGGAGGACCTGGCACAGGAGCTGGCCCCGCCCGAGCGTGCGATGGCCGAGGCCTGACCGGGCTCCGCGCCCTACTCGACGAAGACCGCCGCCCGGTACACCCAGGCGCCCTGCTCGCGGACGAAACGGCTCTGCTCGTGGAGCGAGTCGGGCCTGCCGCCGTCGGTGTAGTGGGCGCGGAAGGTGACCGTCCCTGTGGTGTGGAAGGCGCTGCCTTCGGTGGTCGCCAGGATCTCCAGTCGCTCCCAGCGCATCGCCGGGTCGAAGTCGACGGCGGGCGGGCGGGACTCCGGGTGCCAGGTGCACAGCAGGTATCCGGCGTCCCGGACGACGAAGGCCGCGTACCGCGAGCGCATCAGCGCCTCGCACGTCGGGGCCGATGCGGTGCCGGCGTGCAGGCGGCCGCAGCAGTCGCCGTAGGACGCGGGCAGGCCGCACGGGCACGGCGTCGCCGGTGTGATCCGCGGGGGCCCCGGCTGCGGAGCGGCCGGCCTGCGGGGGCGTGAGGTGCGTCGTGACATGAGTCCATTGTGACCTGCCGGCCGGGGCCGGGCCGGCCCGCCCCGGACGGTTCAGCGCTTGAGCGCAAAGCTGTGTGACTGGGATCAGGTGAGGAGGAAGTCGGCCTGTCCGGCCTTGGCGCCCTGGATGAAGGCGGCGATCTCGCCGTTGGAGTAGATGAGCGCGGGGCCGTCGGGGTCCGCGGACTGCCGGACCGCCACCCTGCCGTCGGCCAGCTTCATGGCCTCGATGCAATTGCCGCCGTTACCACCGCTCCACGGCTTGTACCAGCCTTCGGAGCCGAGGTCGGCGGCCGGCATGCCGTTGTATATGTGGTTCATCACAGCTCCTTGCGGAAGTCCCTGAGGATTTCCTTCGTGCGTTGTGCAGTTGCGGCCTGCGCCGCCATTCGGTCCATGACCTCGAGGTAGGAAGCCACCTCGGGGCGCGCGTCGAAGTAGACGGCGCCGGTCAGGTACTCGCTGTAGACCATGTCGGGGAGCTCGGGGACCGCGAAGCGGAAGAGGACGAACGGGCCGTATGTGCCGGGGTGGTGGCCGGTCGCGAACTCCGCGATCTGCAAGGTGACATGAGGCATGTCGATCGCTTCGAGCAGGCGGTCGACCTGGGCCCGCATGACGTCGGTGCTGCCGACGGGGCGGCGCAGGACCGTCTCGTCCATCACCACCCACAGCTTCGGCGCCTCCGCCTTGGTCAGCAGTGACTGCCGCTCCATCCGCAGCGCCACATGGCGCTCGATGTCCGCGGGCCTGGTCTGGCCGACCGCACCGGTGCGCAGGACGGAGCGCGCGTAGTCCTCCGTCTGCAGCAGACCGGGGACGAAGTGCGGTTCGTACGTACGCAGAAGGCTGGCGGCGCCCTCCAGGCTGACGTACATGCTGAACCAGTCGGGCAGCACGTCGTGGAAGCGCTGCCACCAGCCTGGCTTGTTGGCCTCTTCGGCGAGTTCGACGAAGGCGTCGGTCTCGGCGTCGGCGATTCCGTAGGCCTTGAGGAGGAGCTGGACGTACGGGATCTTCAGCCCGACCTCGGCGGTCTCCATCCTGCGTATGGTCCCCGGGGCGACACGGAGCACCTTCGCCGCCTGGTCGCGGCTCAGGCCGACGCGCTCCCGCAGATCCTGCAGGCGCTTGCCGAGAACGACCTGGCCCACGGTCGGGGCGGACCGCGGTTCGCTCACTTCAGACCTCCCGATGCGCTGTGTGCGAGCAGTCTGCCATGCGCACGCCTCCAGGGACACAGTCACTCTGGAATTTTCAGAGTGCCTCTTGCCAAGTGTTCATGTCAGGGGGAGAGTTGGTGTCCGAACCAAGTTCGCGTGTACGTGTCCACCCCTTTTCGGGGTGGTGCGAGGCGTGACACAGCCCCCACTGTGAGGAATCGGTCGTGGCACCTGGCAGTGCGCTCATCCCCCGGCTCATGGACCTCAGCCCCGGGGCGGAGGCGCTCCGTTACTGCTTCGCGCTGCCGGCGCGCCCCGAGGCGGTGGCCGGTGCCCGCCGTCTGACGCGGGCCCGGCTGGCGGACTGGCGACTGGCCGGGGACGCCCATGACGCGGCGGTGCTGATCGTGTCCGAGCTGGTCACGAACGCGGTGGTGCACACCGTGAGCGCCCGGGTCGTCTGCGAGCTCCGGTGCGACGACAGCCGGTTGCGCATCTCCGTACAGGACCAGGGCCATCAGCTCGGCGGCCCCCGACTGTCCCTCACCGCCGAGGGTGAACACGGGCGCGGGCTCCTGCTCGTCGAGTCCATGAGCGCCGCCTGGGGATCGCGTGAGGCGGGGAGCCACTCCGGGCGCATCGTATGGGCGGAACTGCCGTACGGCCCGGAGCAGGCATGCTGAGAGACGCCCTGGCCCAACTGCTGGGCGCGCGTCGTGCCCGCCCCGTGCGGGAGGCCGGCGCACCGGGCCGGATCCGGCTGCCGCTGCCGCCGACCCTGTCGGCGAGCCTCGGCTGTGACGCGGTGGGCGTGCCCGCGCGGTACGGATTCCGGCTGATGTCTCATCTGCCGCGCGCCGGATGCGTGTTCGCCGATGCCGAACAGTGGTGGTGGATCGTGCCGTCGGGCTCGGATCTCGATCTCGACTGGCCCGAGCAGGTGTCGTACGCCACCGGGGCCTACGTCCCCGCCGGGCGCCCCCGGCTGATCCACGCACCGGACAGCCACACCCCCTACACACCGCCCATTCCACTCTTTCTCATGGTGTGCCAGGTCACGGGCGTCGTGCCGTCCTGGGGCCCGTCCGGCCGGGCGCGGGCCGTTCCCACTACCTGAGGGGACCTGCTCCGTTCGGGAGACCGCTCAAGGGCGGTCGAGATGGGCGAGCCCCGGATGGACCCTGGTGTATCCCTCGACCAGGCGGCGGGCCACGGAGACGGAGTCGACCAGGGGGTGCAGGGCGAAGGCCCGCACGGCCGCCGCCCGGGATCCGCTCTCCGCCGCTTCGAGCACCGCCCGCTCCACCGCCTTGACCGCCGTGACCAGCCCGACCGCGTGGTACGGAAGGGGGTCCACGGCGACGGGATGCGCGCCGTTGGCGTCGACGAGGCACGGGACCTCGATGACGGCCTCCTCGTCGAGCACCGAGAGGGTGCCCCGGTTGCGGACGTTGAGGATCAACGAGGTGCGTTCGTTGCGGGCCACGGCGCGCATCAGGGCGAGAGCCACCTGCTCGTAGCCCCCGGACCCCAGGTCGCTCTCCTCCCGCTCACCGGCCCCGGCCACGTCCCGGTTCTCCGCCATGTACGTCGCCTCGCGTTCCGCGCGTGTACGGTTCCAGGTGGCCAGCGGCGGGGCGTCCGGGTCCTTCATCCGGGTGTAGAAGCCCTCCTGCTGGTCGCGGAGGAAGGCGCCACGGGTCTGTTCGACTTCCTGGTAGGCGCGGACCGCCTCGCGGTTGAAGTAGTAGTAGTGCAGGTACTCGTTGGGGATCGCGCCCAGCGATTTCAGCCAGTCCGGGCCGAAGAGCCTGCCCTCCTCGAAGGAACCGAGCAGCGCCGGGTCCGCGAGCAGGCGCGGGAGCTCGTCACGGCCGCCGACCCACAGGCCCCGGACCCAGCCGAGGTGGTTGAGCCCGACGTAGTCGACCCAGGCCCGGTCCGGATCCGCGCCCAGGACCCTGGCGATCCGGCGGCCGAGGCCCACCGGCGAGTCGCAGATGCCGATGACCCGGTCTCCGAGGTGCCGGGCCATCGCCTCGGTGACCAGGCCGGCCGGGTTGGTGAAGTTGATGACCCACGCCTCGGGCGCGAGCCGGGCGATCCGCCGGGCGAGGTCCGTCACGACGGGGACGGTGCGCAGCCCGTAGGCGATGCCACCGGCGCCGACCGTCTCCTGGCCCAGTACGCCTTCGTCGAGTGCGACGCGCTCGTCGGCCGCGCGGCCTTCCAGGCCGCCCACCCGGATCGCGGAGAAGACGAAGTCCGCGCCCCGCAGGGCCTCGTCGAGATCGCCGGTGGCGAGGACGGCGGGCGCGTCGTCGATGCCGTCCGCCTGTTCGGCCAGGACCCGCGCCACGGCGGTGAGCCGGTCGGCGTCCGTGTCGTACAGGGTCACCCGCGAGACGCGGCCTTCGGCGTGGTCACCGAGCAGCGCGCCGTACACGAGAGGGACCCGGAATCCGCCGCCACCGAGAATTGTCAGCTTCACGCTGCCCGATGGTACGGGGAAGGCGGCCCGGGGCCCCGGACCCGAGGGCCCGGGGGCGCACGGAACGGTGAACGGTGCCGGTGTCAGTGTCCGTTCCACCACCGCAGGACGGCGTGCCAGACCTTCGTCGGTCCGGTCCGCTGCGCCGGAACGGCGGCTGCTTCCCCGGAGGGGCCGTACGGCTCGGCGGACGGGGCGGCGGAGGCCCTCCGGGGGGCGGCGGGTGACGACACCTCCCAGTCGGCCTGGGAACGGGCCCGGGACACCGCCGGCAGCGGTTCGGCGTCGATCTCCTGCTCCGCGGTGGGTGCGAAGCTCGCCGGCAGGTCCACCAGGTGCCGGGAGACGAAGTTTCCGCTCCAGGTCAGCTTGCTCTCGTCGACACTGAGTTCCAGGTCGGGCAGACGCATCAGGAGCGCGTCGACGCCCACGTCGGCGATGGCGCGACCGATGTCCTGGCCGGGGCACTCGTGAGGGCCGCTGCTGAAGGCCAGGTGAGCGCGGTTGCCCTCCATGCTGGCGGTGAGGTCGGGGCGCACGACGGGGTCCGAGTTGGCCGGCGCGATACCGACGATGAGGGCGTCGCCGGCCTTGATCTGCTGCCCTCCGAGCTCGGTGTCGCCCACCGCCCAGCGGCCCAGGATCGACGTGAACGGCGGCTCGTCCCACAGCGTCTGCTCGACCGCTTCGGGCACGGTCATGTGCCCGCCGCTGAGCCTCGCCCGGAACCTCGGGTCCGTGAGGACCATGCGCAGCACGTTGGCGATCAGGTTGGTGGTCGTCTCGTAGGCGACGATGAGCACCACCCGCAGGTGCTCGCTGACCTCCTTGTCGGTGAGTCCGGCGGGGTGTTCGAGCAGCCAGGTGGCGAAGTCCTCGGCGGGTGCCTCCCTGCGGCGCTGGACCAGCCGGTCCAGCGCGCCGATCACGTAGGCGTTGCTCGCCACAGCGGTCTCCGACCCCCGGGTCATGTCCCGGGCTGCCTGTACCAGGCGGTCGTTGTACTCCTCCGGCATGCCGAGGATCGCGCACATCACCATCATCGGCAGCCGCTCGGCGAACTGGCTGACCAGCTCGGACCTGCCTTCCTGGCAGAAGTCGTTCACGAGCCTGTTGCTGTAACGGTTGATGTGGCGGCGCACGCCACGGGTGTCGATGCGCGCCATGCTGTCGGTGACCGCGCCGCGCAGCCGTTCGTGGGTGGCGCCCTCGGCGAAGGAACACACCGGCTGCCAGGTGAAGACCGGGGCGAGCGGGTGGTCCGGAGTCACGCTGCCCTCCTGCAGGGCACGCCAACGGCGCGAGTCGCGGGAGAACTGCGAGGGGGTGCGGGTCATGTGCAGGTTCTCGCTGTGTCCGAGCACCAGCCAGGCGGGGACGTCCCCGTGCATCAGAACGGGTGCGACCGAGCCGTGTTCGGCACGCAGCTTCTCGTACAGACCCGCGGGGTCGGACTCGGCCTCCGGGCCGTACAGCCGTCGTAGCCCGCCGGGCCCGATGCCCATGCCGTGCGCGGGGCACTGCGGGGGTGGCACCGGACCTGTGGACGATCCGGGTTCGTGCTGGAAGGGGGTTGTCACAGTGGCTCCAGGAATAAGGCTTCCGAGACCGGGCGGAGTGGGGACAGAGTCCGGTCCGGTGCAGAGGTGCGGGCCGCCGTCAGGCGAGCGGCACGGCGAGGCGGTGCAGGTAGCGCATCAGGGTCATCAGCACATCGCGGCTGGACCCGCGCAGTCGGGCATCGCAGTCGATCATCGGGACCTCGTCCGGCAGGTCCAGCGCCCGGCGCAGGGCCTCGACGGGGTGGTGCGGTGCTCCGGGGAAGGTGTTGACGGCGACGACGAACGGAACTCCGCGCTCCTCCAGCCTGCCGATGACGTCGAAACTGACCTCCAGCCGGCGGGTGTCGATGAGGACGACGGCTCCGAGGGCTCCCTCGAAGAGTCCGTTCCACAGGAACCAGAAGCGTTCCTGGCCCGGGGTGCCGAACAGGTAGAGGATCAGTTCCTCGCTGAGGCTGATCCGCCCGAAGTCCATGGCGACGGTGGTGGAGGTCTTGGTCTCCACCCCCACGTTGTCGTCCACGCCGACACCGGCCTGGGTCATGGTCTCTTCGGTCGTCAGGGGCCGGATCTCGCTCACCGAGCCGACCATGGTCGTCTTGCCGACCCCGAACCCGCCGACGACGACGACCTTCACCGCGGCCGTGGCCGTGCTGGGGAGGACGTCCTCGCTGCGGGGGCCCGTGATCGTGTCAGAGCTTCTGAAGTCCATGCATCACCGCTTCGAGGAGGGACCGGTCCGGGAGCGCGGCGCGGACGATGGGCGCGCGCGACTCGATCAGTTCTGTCGCCAGGAGTTCTGTCAGGAGCGAGGTGACCACGCTGAAGGGGAGGCTCAGATAGGCCGAGATCTCGGCGACGGACAGCGGCGCCTTGCAGAGCCGCATGATCGCGGCCTGCTCGGGCTGCACCGTCGGCGACGGTTCGGCCTGAGCCACCACCATCGTGACGAGGTCGAGTGCCGCTCTCTCGCCGTCGGGGGCGCCTGTGATCACGTACAGCCGTTCCGGGTCGCTCACCTCCGGATCGGCCTTCCGTCGTTCGCGCCGGGGAGGACTCATCCGGCCTGCCCGTCGTGGCGCGGAGGGCTCGTCAGGTGCGCTCCGATACGGACGACCATGTCGCGCATGCGCGCGCCCACCAGTCCGGCGTCGACCGTCTCGCCGGCGAGGACCGCGAGGTAGGCCCCGGTGCCCGCGGCCATCAGGTAGAAGAACCCTCCGGTGACCTCGATGACGACGAGCTTCATCAGGCCGTCGCTGTAGGGGATCTCGGTGGCGACGGCCGCGGCCAGGCTCTGGAGTCCCGCGCAGGCGGCGGCGAGACGGTCGGCGACGTCGGGGTCACCGCCGTGCCGTGCGATCCGGAGGCCGTCGGCGGAGAGCACCACGATCTGGTGGATGCTCGGTACGTCGTCGGCCAGTTCCTTGAGCATCCAGTCCATGTTGCCCCGTTGCTGGATCACTTCTCGTCTCCCTTGTCCCACACGTCGTCAGAGTCTCTGTCGGTCTTCGGCTCCTGGGGCACGCCGTTGACGGCCTGGGTGAAGGCCTCCAGCCAGAGGCCGGGCGGTGCCGAGCCCCCGCCGTTTCCGGTGTGCCCGTTGCGCGCGGCGGGCTCCGCGGCCGGCGCGGACTGCTGCGGGAGGTTGTGCGAGCCGAGGGGTGCGCGCCCTCGGCTGCGGCGCTGCGGCAGGCCGCCTTCGGTCCACTCGGTCACGACGATCTCGTCGTCGTCCATGGCTGCCGCGGTGGGCGCGGACCGTGCGGTGGAGGCTGCCGGGGCAGGGGTGGGAGCAGGCATCGCGAGCGACGGTGCGGGCCCGGTCGGGGCGGGGCGCGCCTTGTGCTTGCCGCGCGGCGGGACCACGTGCTGCATCTGCGACATGTCGAGCGAGCTCTGGGGCCGCGAGGTGGCGCCGATGCCGTGCGCGATGCCGGGTGCGGGGCCGGTGGTGATCATGTCGCGCGGCACGATGAGTACGGCGCGGACTCCTCCGTACGCGGACTGGCGCAGGGAGACCTGGAGTTGGTACATGCGGGCGAGGCGTCCGACCACGGCCATACCGAGGCGCGGGGACTCCCCCAGGTCGTTCATGTTGATGCCGGCCTGGGCCTGGGCGAGCATGTTCTCGGCCCGCCCGCGGGCCTCCTCGCTGAGGCTGACGCCGCCGTCCTCGATCTCGATGGCGATGCCGGTCTGTACCTCGACCGCGGTGACGTGGACCCGTGTCTGGGGCGGCGAGTAACGCGTCGCGTTGTCCAGGAGTTCGGCGCAGGCGTGGATGAGCGGTTCGACCGCCGTGCCGACGATGGCGACCTTGGCGATCGAGTGCAGATCGACGCGCTGGTACTCGAGGATCCGGGACATCGCACCGCGCAGCACGCTGAAGAGCGGCACGGCCTTGGGCCACTGACGGCTGGGGCGGGCTCCGCCGAGCACGGCGATGGAGTCGGCGAGACGCCCGATCAGCGCGGTGCCGTGGTCGATGCGGAGCAGGTCGTCGAAGACGTCGGGGTTCCGGCCGTGGTGGTCCTCCATCTCCCGGAGTTCACTGGCCTGTCGGTGGACGATGGCCTGGACACGGCGGGCGACACTGACGAACGCGCGCTGCGCGGAGTCACGCATCGCCTCTTCGTTGTCGATGATGTCGAGGACCTGGAGGACCAGGGCGCGCTGCGCCCTGGGGAGGTTGCGGTACGACTCGTCCGCGTCGACGACGTCGCGCATCACCTCCTGCGGCGAGTTGCTCGCGCGCAGCCGGCGGATCGCAGCGGGCAGGAGCTCCTTGCTGAGGCGTTCGGTCTCCTGGTCGTAGGAGGCGATGCGGTGTTCCAGGAAGGCGATGCGCTGTTCGTACTCTGCGCGCTGGACGCGCATCGCCCGGCGGCGGCGCTTCAGTACGACGGTGAGCGTGGCGACCACGACTGTGGCGATCGCACCGCACCAGACGACTGCCGCCCGTGCGGCCCCGGTGACCGGGACCGCACCCGCGGCCGTGGCGCCGGCCATCAGCACGACGGGCAGGAGCACGGCACGGACTACGGGGACATCTCTGTTGGTCGGCGGTGATTCAACACGGACCATCTAAAACCCTCTGGCGGTTGATTCGGGAGGTATACGCACTTGCACGGACAGTTGTGGGCAAGTGCTCGAATTCGTAGCAACTCGACTTCACTGCGCGTGAGCCTAGCCAGATCAGAACAGGGCTTCGGCATATTCACCCAACCCCCTGCGCGAGACCGCTCGCGGTAATACACTCACCAGTTTTTGCACTCAGCGCCGCCGAACGGGTGCAGGGAGTGACGTGGTTCAGGAATCGGGAGAAAGTAGACGCAGTCATCCGACTGTGCGGGACACCGGACCGCGGGGATGATTCACGAGGGTGATGATCGAGCAGCGAAAACATGGAAGGAGACGTACGTATGAGCGATCCACGTCGGGGCGAACGCATAGGCGCGCACCGCAGGGTAGGACAAGGGCACATGTGATCGAACCGGATCGAAAGGAGCAGATCCCTGAGCGACGGACGTGTGTGCGAGCGCGGCCATGGGGATCGAGGGACGTAAAGCCGCGCCGACCGGGCACAGGGCGCCGGCGCACGCGCCACTCATCACCGGAGGGGCGGTCCTCACCCTCGGTGAGGACCGCCCCTCCGGGAACGGCCGGGCAGACTCCTCAGCGGCGTCCGCCGAGCCGTCCCTCCAGCTGCACCAGCAGCTCCCCGAGCTGTCCGCTGAGCCCGCTACGGGTCTCCTCGTCGAGCCCGGAGAGCACCGAGCGCTCATAGGCGAGCTGTTCGGGCAGCAGGCGGTCGACCAGCTCCCGCCCCGCGTCCGTGAGCCCGACGTGGGCGACCCTGCGGTCCCTGGCATCGCTGCGGCGGCCGATCAGGCCGGACTCCTGCAGGACGCGCAGCCGCTTCGTGACGGCGGCTCCGGACGAGAACGTCTCGCGGGCCAGCTCGCCGGGCGTGAGCTCACGGCCGGTGCGCCGCATCGCGCCGAGCAGATCGAATTCGGCACGCGTCAGTCCGGCGGCCCGCAGGGGGGCGTCCTCCGCCTGCTGGAGGAGGGCCGCGCAGCGGTTGATGCGGCCGATGAGTTCCATCGGTCCGGTGTCCAGCTCGGGGTTGACGGCCTGCCACTGCCGTACCACCGAGGCCACGATGTCGTCGGTCACACCGCTCCGTTCGCCGGGGGCAGGGTGATGAGCCCCTGCCGTTGTGCTGTCGCCGCGAGCGTACGGTGTCCTGCCTGCTCAGCGGCCAGCAGCTCTTCCTCGGGCAGGGCGCGCTGCCACCATTCGCCGGATGCGACGTCGCCGGCGTCACGCAGCTCGACGAGGGAGGCGGTCAGCCTCCTGCGGGCCGTTTCGAGCGTCAGGGCGTCGACCGTCGGGTCGGCGACCGCCCGCTCGGCCCGGTCCCGGGCCTCCCCCGCGGCGGCGAGGGCCCGCTCCACGCGTCCGGAGGCCCGGCGGTTGGTGACGGCGATCGCGGCGAGGAAGCCGACCGCGACGCCCACGACGGTGTCCAGGGCGCGGTCGGCGATCAGCTCTCCTGCGGGCTGGGACCCGCCGAATTCCAGGATCAGCAGGGCCATCGGGGTGACGGCGACGGAGCCGAGCCAGTAGTTGCGGGTGATCAGCGCCTCGGCGGCGAAGTTGCAGACCAGGACGCACAGGACGAGGGCGAGCGGGCTGACCCTGGCGAGCGGGATGACGGCCGCGAAGACCAGCAAACCGAGGAGGTTGCCGACGGTCCGCTGCAGCCCCCTGCTCCAGGAGAGGGTGAGATTGGGCTGGTAGACGGAGGCCGCCGTGACGATGGCCCAGTACGGGTGGCCCACGCCGAGCGCCGAGGAGACGTAGCCGGCCAGCGCGCACCCCACGAGGGTGCGGAAGGCGACGGGCAGCACCGGGGAGCCGGGGCCGAGGGCGCGCAGCAGCCTGAGCCGGGCCTCCCGCCTCCCCCGCCGCATCCGTTGTCCGGCCCGTTCGGCGTCGATCCCGAAGAGCTGCTCCACGGTGCCGGGTGCGGGCGGCGGACCGGGGACGGGGCCGCGGCCCCGGGTCGCCGTCGCCCAGCGGCGCAGCTCACCGTGGTCCACCGCGGGGGTGTGGCCGTCGGCGGTGGCGGCGAGGGCCCGTTCGGCGTGGACGACGAGCCGCTCCAGCTCACGGCGTACGGGGGTGGACCGTCCGGCGGCGAGCAGTGACTGCCAGGCCGCCTGGACGGCCGCCGCCGCGGCGTGCCGGGTCCGGTCGTCGGGAGCCGCCGCGTGCGCGGCGGCGGCGTCGAGCGCGCGGGCGGTGGCGAGTCGCTCGGGTCCCTCCCGGTGCCACAGGGAAGGTCCGGTGGTGACCAGCCAGGAGAAGGCACCCGCGGCCAGCATGAGGGCCATGTGCCCCGGCACCTGCCCGAGCTCCTGCGGCGCGAACAACGCGGCCGAGGTGACGAAGGCGAAGATCACGTTGCCGGGCGGGCCGATGCGGGTCGCGTCGCAGAAGGTCTTCTGCACGGCCGCGAGCAGCGCGCCGACGGCGATCAGTACGGCGGTCGAGTCGGTGAGCGAGGCGACGACGAGGGCGACCGCGAGGCCTGCGGCCATCCCCAGGACGACCCGCAGGACGGTGTGGGCCCTGCGGGCGTACGGCAGGTTGTGCCCGTAGAGCGCGCAGAGCGACCCCGCCATGGTGTACATGACGAGATCGAGCCGGTCGAGGGAGTACAGCAGCAGATTCGGGACGGCCGAGGCGACCACGACGCTCAGGGCCGGCTTGTACCAGGTCTCCGCAGGGCTCTTCAGCCGCAGGACACCGGTGACCGGCAGTTTGTGGACGAAGGGCTTCCGGGATCGCATAGCTGTATCACTCACCCATTTATCTTAACGGGTATTACACACGTAAAACATTTACATGGGGCCGCCCCCCGACAGCCACCCCCGAGCCACCACGGTGCCCTGGACAACAGCGTAGGAAGGCGCGGCGTCCGCCGCCTCGGGAGGACCGGCCCTCACCGACCGGAGGGCGGCCTGGGGTCCTCCGGCACACGGAAGGCCTCGGCCGCGTCCGCCACCCTGCGCATCAGACCGAAGAGGGTCTGCTGCTCGTCCACCGAGAGCGGACCGAGGAAGACCTGGTTCATCCGGACGGTGAGCAGCGCGAGCCGCCGGTGGGTGGTGACGCCGTCATCGGTGAGGCGCAGCAGGAAGCGCCGCCCGTCGTTCGGATCGCGCACCTTGTCCAGCAGTTCCCGGCGCAGCAGCCGGGTGATCACCTCGGCGACGGTGGACCGGTCGAGGCCGACCCTCTCCCCCACCGTCCGCTGGTCGAGGCCCGGTTCGGCGGTCAGGGCGTTGAGGACGGCGAACTGCGGCGAGGTGATCTCCTGGGAGACCATCGCGTTCCAGAGCAGGTGGTGCGCCTGCTGCAGTCGTCGGGCCAGGTGCCCGGGGTGGGTGCTCAGATCGACCGCCTGCACGGAACCGCCCTCTCCCTGTCGGCCCCGGCCCGTCGGCCGGGATGTAAGCCGAACGCCGAAGATACACAGTGTACTGAGGGTCTTGACCGGAACGGCGAGCCGTGGATAGCTTCACAGGCACCGCATTTACTCAGTGTACTGAGCATTATCCGCACTTCACGGAGCCGTGACATGACCGCACGTGACCTTCCCGCCCAGCCGCTGCCCGACGGAATGAGCCAGCGGGAGATCGACTCCGAGGTGGCCCGGGCCCAGGCGGCGGCCCGTCCGGGTGCCCACCATCCGCCTCGCGACTACCCCCCGTACCGCAGCAGCCATTTCCGCCATCCGCACCGCTCCCCGATCCCCGTGCGCGACCCGGAGGCGGTCGAACTGTCCGGGCCCGCCTTCGGTGTCACCGACGTGACCGCCCTGGACCGGGACCTCACCGCACAGCACGCCGGCGAGCCGCTCGGCGAGCGGATCACCGTCACCGGCCGGGTGCTGGACCGGGCGGGCCGGCCGGTGCGGGGGCAGCTCGTCGAGGTGTGGCAGGCCAACGCCTCGGGGCGGTACGCCCACCAGCTCGACCGGCACCCGGCCCCGCTGGACCCCAACTTCACCGGGTTCGGACGCTGTCTGACCGACGACGACGGCGGCTACTCGTTCACGACCGTCAAGCCTGGCGCCTACCCGTGGCGCAACCACACCAACGCCTGGCGCCCCGCCCACATCCACTTCTCGCTGTTCGGCACCTCGTTCGGCCAGCGGCTCGTGACCCAGATGTACTTCCCCGGTGATCCACTCCTCCCGTACGACCCGGTGATCCGCTCGGTCACGGACCAGTCGGCGCGTGAACGGCTCATATCGGCGTACGACCACGGCCTGTCCGTTCCCGAGTGGTCCCTCGGCTACCGCTGGGACATCGTCCTCGACGGACCGTGCGCCACCTGGACCGAGAAAGAAGGAGACGCCTGATGTCCCACGCCCCGACTCCCTCCCAGACCGTCGGCCCCTTCTACGGCTACGCCCTGCCCTTCCCCGGCGGCTGCGAGGTCGCCCCGGCCGGGCACCCCGACACCCTGACGGTGCACGGCTACGTGCTCGACGGCCAGGGCGCCCCCGTGCCCGACGCCATCGTCGAGACCTGGCAGTCGGCACCCGACGGATCGCGCACCGGCCTCCCCGGAACGCTGCGCCGCGATCCCGCCACGGGCAAGGTGATCGGACGTGACGGCGTCGGCTTCACCGGCTTCGGACGGGCGCCGACGGACGCGGCCGGGCACTGGTTCGTGCGGACGCTCCCGCCCGGTGGCGTGCCGTACCTCTGCCTGGCCGTGTTCGCGCGCGGCGTGGTCCATCACCTCTACACCCGCGTCTATCTCCCCGATCTGCTCGGCGAGGGCGAAGGAAAGGGCCAGAGCGAAGGAGGGGGCCAGGGCGCGCGGGCGGGTGATCCGCTGCTGCGGTCGCTGGACGCGGAGCGGCGCGCCACACTGATCGCGGCCCGCACGGGTCCCCGTACCTACCGCTTCGACATCCGTCTCCAGGGCGACGACGAGACGGTCTTCCTGGAGTTCAGCTGATGCACGAGAGCGACACCGGTCTCCTCTCCCCGGGACGGGCCGGCTCCGCCGCCGAGACCGCCACCGGCGACCACGCCTTCCTGCAGGCGCTGCTGGACGCCGAAGCGGCGCTCACCCGGGCCAGGTCCGCCTCGGGGCTCGACCCCGCCCAGGCGGGACGGGCGGTCACCGCGGCGGCGGACGCCCGCCGGTTCGACGTACGGGAGCTGGCGCTGCGGGCACGGTCCGGCGGCAATCCGGTGATCCCGCTGGTCGCCGCCCTGTCGGCGGCGGTCGAGGAGGACGCGCGGCCCTTCGTCCACCGGGGCGCGACCAGCCAGGACATCCTCGACAGCGCCGCGATGCTGGTGGCTTCCCGGACCCTGGCGCTCGTTCTCGACGACCTGGGCCGGACCGCCGACGCACTGGAGCGGCTGGCGGCCGAGCACCGCGACACACCGATGCCCGGCCGCACCCTGACGCAGCACGCCGTCCCTACGACGTTCGGGCTCAAGGCCGCGGGATGGCGGTCGCTGGTGCTCGACGCGCGGGACCGGCTGCGGGAGGTACGCGGCGCGCTCCCGGTCCAGCTCGGCGGCGCGGCGGGCACCCTGGCCGCCTTCACCACCGATGCCGATGACACCACGGCGCTCGCTCTCGTCGGTGCCTACGCCCGGGAACTGGGCCTGGCCGAGCCTCGGTTGCCCTGGCACACCCTGCGCACTCCGGTCGCCGACCTGGCGGGTGCGCTCGCCCTCACGGCGGGCGCGCTCGGCAAACTCGCGGTCGATGTGCTCACCCTGTCCCGTACGGAGATCGCCGAGCTCGCGGAAGGGACCGGCGGTGGCTCGTCGGCGATGCCGCACAAGGCCAATCCGGTCCGCGCCACCCTGATCGCCGCCGCCGCCCGCCGGGCGCCCGGAGCGGCGGCCACGCTGTTCGGCTCGCTCGCCGCCGAGGACGAACGGCCCGCCGGGGCCTGGCACGCCGAATGGGAGCCGCTGCGCGACCTGTTGCGCCTGGTCGGCGGGGCCGCGCGCGACGCGGTGGAACTCACCGAGGGGCTCAGGGTGTTCCCGCCCGCCATGCGGAGCCACCTGGGGCTGACCGACGGGCTGATCGTCTCGGAGCGGCTCGCCGCCGTCGCCACCGGCCGGGTGGGCCGGGCCCGCGCCGCGGAGATCCTCACCCGGGCCGCCGGCCGGGCCCGCGACGAAGGCAGACCCCTCGCGGAGATCCTCGCCGGGGAGCCCGCCTTCGACGGCCTCGACCTCGTGGAACTGACCGACCCCGCCCGGTACACCGGCTGCGCCGGGCCCCTCACCGACCGCGCTCTGGAGCGCCGATGACCTCGACACCCGCACGTCTCCTCCACCATCGCGCCGAAGGGCCGGTGAGTGCGCCCCCGCTCCTCCTCGGCCCGTCGCTCGGCACCTCCACCGCGCTCTGGGACGGGGTCGCCCCCGAGCTGTCCGCCGCCCACCGGGTCGTACGGTGGGACCTGCCCGGGCACGGAGGATCCCCCGCCGGGCTGATCGGCCCGGGGGCGACGATCGCCGATCTGGCCGCGCTGGTCCTCGCACTCGCCGACTCGCTGTCCCTGGAGCGGTTCTCGTACGCCGGGGTCTCGCTGGGCGGCGCGGTGGGCCTCTGGCTCGCCGTCCACCACCCGGAGCGCGTCGAACGGCTGGCGGTCGTCTGCTCGTCCGCGCACTTCGGCGATCCTGGGCCGTGGCGGGAGCGGGCCGCCCTCGTCCGCGCGGAGGGCCTGGGCACGGTCGCGGAGAGCGCGGCGAGCCGCTGGTTCACGCCCGGGTTCACCGAGCCCCGGCTGCTCGACGACCTCCTGGGCACGGATCCCTCGGCGTACGCGGCGTGCTGCGACGCGCTCGCCGCGTGCGATCTGCGGAGCGGGCTCGCGGGCGTGCGTGTGCCGACGCTGGTCATCGCGGGCCGCGAGGACCCGGCGACGCCGCCCGCGCATGCCCGGGAGATCGCCGACGGCATCCCGGGGGCCGGGCTGACCGAACTGCCGCGCGCCTCCCACCTGGCTCCCGCCGAGCGTCCCGCGGCCGTGCGGGAGGCCCTGCGCGCCCACTTCGCGCCCCGGGAACGCGGGAGCGGGACGGTGGTGCGCCGCGAGGTCCTCGGCGATGCGCACGTGGACCGGGCGCAGGCGGCGACCACGGAATTCACCGCTCCCTTCCAGGACTTCATCTCCCGCTACGCCTGGGGCGAGATCTGGACCGACCCGACCCTGTCCCGGCGGGAACGCAGCCTGATCACGCTGACCGCGCTGGTCGCGCACGGCCACTACGGCGAGCTGGCGATGCACGTCCGTGCGGCGGTACACAACGGCCTCGGCCCGCAGGAGATCGGCGCGGCCCTGTTGCAGACGGGGGTCTACTGCGGGGTCCCGGCGGCGAACTCGGCGTTCGCGGTGGCCGAGCGGGTGCTGGCGGAGATGGAGGCGGAGGACGTGGAGCGGAGCTGACCGAGGGGCGGCACCCGGTCCGGCCGGGCGCCGCCCCTCGGCCTCGCCGCCCCTCGGCCTGGCGGCGCGGCTCAGCCGAAGCCGCGGGAGTCCTGCTTGAGGGCGGTGTCCACAGTCAGGGCCGTCGCCACGACGAGGCTCAGAAGCGGCTCGGGCAGCTGGTAGTGGATCTGCAGCACGTAGTTGTCGGCCGTGGTGAACATGGTCTTCGCCAGGCCTTCCCAGGTCTTGGTGATCCTGGCGATCTCGGCGTCGTTGTGGTCGACGATGGCGAAGTTCCACGCGCGCCAGTTCTCGGCCTTGATCGCTCCGATCTGCCGCCCGTCGACCATGATGGCGAAGTTGATCTTGCCGATGGCGTTCTGCTGGACGATCTCGCCCACCGGCTGTCCGTCCGGGCGCTGTACGACGACCCGGGACTTGATGAACTTCGCGGGGCGGGTCAGGAGCAGTTGCGGCTGCCCGTAGGCGTCGCGGATCTCCAGGCGGTGCGTGAGGTACTGGTCGACGCTGGAGACGAACCTGAGCGCCTTGCGCAGGCCGCTCTGGCCGACCTGGACGACCGTGCCGACGGTGGCGCCCTGCTGGTCGAAGACGCTGTACTCGTTGGTGAGCTCGAGCAGCTTGGCCTTCTGGTTCACGACCAGGACCTGCTGGTCGAACAGCGATCCCGCACCGGGTACACCCTGCTGGGGAGCCTGCTGCTGAGGGGCGAACTGCTGGGCGGGTGCCTGCTGAGGGGCGGCCTGCTGCGGCGTCGCGCCGTGCGCTTGAGCGGCGTACGGGTGCGCCGCTTGCGGCCCGCCCGCGTACGGCTGAGCGGCGGCGGGCGGCTCAGCGGGTGCCTGGGCCTGGGCAGGTGCCTGCGCCTGCGCCGGGTGCGTGTGCTCGGTCCACCGGGTGCCGTCCCAGTAGCGCAGCAGCTGGGGCGCACCATGAGGATCCGGATGCCAGCCCGCAGGTACGTTCGATTGCGTCGTCACCGGGGCACACTATCGCGCCAAGCTGTGGGCCAAACTCTTTGAAGGTTCACACACCATCTACGATGGCGGCCATGACCGGAGCGAGCAGGCGGACGGACCGGCGGTGGAGCGGCAGCGGCCTGCCCGCCGCGCCGGTCTGGGCGCTGATGCTCGTGGCCGTGTTCTTCTGCTGTTCCCCGGCCGCCACGGCCTCGCCGCGTGCCGAGGCGCCTTCCGCGACCGCTGTCAGGGCCTTCACCCCGACACCCGTGGCCGCCGCGTCCGTCGTCGTGGCCGACGCCCCCGACGAACGCGGGATCGGCAGCTCCTGTCACGGCACGTCGGACCACTCCACCGCCGTCGTGCTGCCCGTCCACCCCTCACCCGTCGCCGTTCCCTGCCCCTCGGCGACGCTCCGGACCGCCCCGCTCACCGGCGCCGCGGTCATCCGGGGCCCCTCGAACGACAGCGTGGGCGCTGTCGACCAACTGCGTCTGCAGGTCCAACGGATCTAGGAACTCCCGGATCCGCCTCCGCGCACCCGCGCGCCGGAGGCGGCCCTCCCTGAGCTCTCCCCCGCGTGGCGCGCCCTTGCGCTCCCGCGATCCGCCGAACCCGAGGACCTGACATGGCTTCCGCCAAGAACCAGAACAGCTCAGCCGCACGCCGCGCCAAGCTCGACGAGGCCCGCCGCAAGGAACGGGCCCGCGAGCGCCGCAGCCGCATCCTCACCATCACCGCGGCCGTCGTCGTGCTCGCCGGCCTCGTCGCCGGAGGCGGCTACCTGATGTCGGCCGCCGACGAGCAGGACAAGGCCGAGGAACAGGCCAGAACCTCCCCCGTCACCGGCGAGAAGTCCTGGGACGACCTCGCCCAGGACCACGTCGAGACACCCGTCGACTACCCGATGAACCCGCCCGTCGGCGGCAACCACAACCCGGTCTGGATGAACTGCGACGCCGACGTCTACACCGAGGCGATACCGAACGAGAACGCCGTGCACTCCCTGGAGCACGGCGCCGTCTGGGTCACGTACAACGACAAGGCGAAGGACGCCGACGTCAAGGCGCTCTCCGAGCGGGTCGGCAAGACGCCCTACTCCCTGATGAGCCCCGTGGCCGACCAGAAGGACCCGCTGATGCTCAGCGCCTGGGGCAAGCAGCTCACCGTGAAGAGCGCCACCGACGCCCGTGTCGCCCAGTTCTTCACCAAGTACGTCCAGGGCGCGCAGACGCCGGAGCCGGGCGCCGCCTGCTCCGGCGGTGTCGCCAAGTGACCTCGTCCGCACGCCTTCCCCGTTCACTGGTGTGGGCGGGGGGCGTGGTGTTCGTCGTGGCCGTGGGGCTCGTGCTGCTCATGGTCGTACGGCCATCGGCGGCATCCTCGTCGGACTCCGGGGCGCCCGGCACCGTCCCCACGGAGAGCTCGGCCGATGTGGGCTTCGCCCGGGACATGTCGGTCCACCATCAGCAGGCGGTGGAGATGGCGTTCATCGTCCGGGACCGCACGGACGACGAGGCCGTGCGGCGACTCGCCTACGACATCATCAACACCCAGGCGAACCAGCGCGGCATGATGCTGGGCTGGCTGGAGTCGTGGGACAGGCCCAAGAGTTCGGACCGGCCGCCGATGGAGTGGATGGGCCACGCGGTCACCGCGTCCGACGGCTCCCTCATGCCGGGCATGGCGACGGACACGCAGCTGGACGAACTGCGCGCGTCCGAGGGCAGGGACGCGGAGGTGCTGTTCCTGCGGCTGATGACCGTCCACCACCGTGCGGGGGTCGACATGGCACGGGCCGCGGCAGCCGCGGCGGGCACGGACGAGATCAGGAGCCTGGCGGCGGGCATGGACCGCGCCCAGGAGTCGGAGATCTCGCTGATGGGCGACATGCTGAAGGCCCGGGGCGCACGCCCCTGAGCCCTCGGGGCGTGCGGCGGGCGGGCCCGGTGACCGACGTCACCGGGCCCGCCCGCCCCCACGAGTTCACCTGGCGCCCATCTCGTCCTCATGGACCCGACACGCGGGCACCGCTCCGTCGTCCGACACTTCCTGACGAGTCATGGACATGTCCCTCTCACGACAGGAAGCATCCGTGCGCGTGCACCGCTCCCCTCGCCTGACGGCCACCGCCCTCCTCGGTACGGCACTGATCACCCTGGTCCCGCTGTCCCCCGCGCACGCCCGGTCGCTGCCCTCCGTCGGCGCGACGGCCGAGACCGCCGCGCTGTACGACGACGAGGCGGGTGGCAACGCCGACGCGGACGACCCGGCGATCTGGCGCAACGACGCGGATCCGGGGCGCAGCCTGGTCGTCGCCACCGCGAAGGAGGGCGGGCTGCGGGTCTACGGTCTGGACGCGTCCCTGGTCCAGTCGGTCCCGGCGCCGTCGCCCGCGACGGAGGACGACGCCCCGGGCAGGTTCAACAACGTCGACCTCGTGACCGGGCTCCGCACCCCGGCCGGGCGGACCGACGTGGCGGTGGTGAGCGACCGGGGCAACGACCGACTCCGCATCTACCGCGTCGACCCCTCTCAGCCGGGCGGCCCGCTGAAGGACGTCACCGATCCGGCCGCCGCTCCGGTCTTCTCGTCGGATCAGGCCGAGGTCAACGAGCAGCGGACCGCGTACGGTCTCGCGACCTGGCAGGACCGGTCCACCGGGCGCGCGTACGCGCTGGTCAGCCGGCGCAACACGACGGACCTCGCCCTGCTGGAGCTGCGGCCCACGGCGGCGGGCACCGTGGGCTACCGACTGGTGCGCACCCTCTCGCTCCCCTCGTCCTTCCGCCTCCCGGACGGCACCTCGTGGACGCCGTGCGGCGAGCCGGGTGAGCTGCCGCAGGTCGAGGGCATGGTCGTCGACCCGGCGAACGGCACCCTCTACGCGGGACAGGAGGACGTCGGCATCTGGCGGCTGCCCGCCGGACTCGGCGGACGCCCGGTCCTCGTGGACAAGGTCAAGGAGTACGGCGTTCCGGGGACGTACGACCCGGAGAGCGAGGAGTGCGTGCCGGGCGCCGACCCGGGCTTCGGCGGGAAGCGGCTGGCCGCAGACGTGGAGGGCCTGACCCTCGTCCGTGAGCCCGGCGGCGACGGCTACCTCATGGCGTCCGGCCAGGGTGACGACACCTTCGCCCTGTACGACCGCGAGGTGTCCGAGGACAACGAGTACGAGGGCGGCTTCCGCGTCGGCGCCGTCTCGGCCGACCTCGACGGCAGCGAGGAGTGCGACGGCGCCGCCGTGCTCGCCGAGCCGCTGGGATCCCGCTACCCGGACGGGCTGCTGGTGGTCCAGGACGGACACGAGACCTCGGCCTCGGGCAGCGAGGCGGGCCGGGAGGCCACGGGCTTCAAGTTCGTCGACCTGGGCGCGGTGGCGGACGCGACGGGCATGTAGCCCGCTCGTACCGCGGGCGGGGGCCCCGGAGGCATCGCATAGGCTCGTCGACGATATGAAGAGCTCCCTCACGCCCCTGGGGTCCAAGGCCGACAAGGACACCGTACGACGCCACAACCTGAGCCTCGTACTGCGCGCCGTACGGGACGAGGGCGAGACGGGTGAGGCGACCCGGGCCGGAGTGTCGGCCCGGGTCGGGCTCACCCGGGCCGCGGTGTCCTCGCTGGTCGAGCAGTTGCTGGACAGCGGCTTCGTCACCGAGTCGGGCAAGACGTTCAGCGGGCAGGCCGGGCGCCCCGGCACGGCCCTGAAGGTGGCGCGCACCGGGCCCGCCGGGCTCGGCGTGGAGGTCAACATCGACTACGTGTCGGTGTGTGTCGTGGATCTGGCCGGTACCGGCCGGGTCCGGCAGACCGAGCACCTGGACAATCGCGGCGCCCCGCCCGAAGAGGTCCTGGCCCGGGCCGCGGGCATCGTCGCCCGGGCCCTGGACTCGGCGCGGGAGCAGGATCTGTACCCGGTCGGTGCGGCGCTCGCGCTGCCCGGGCTCGTCTCGGGCGGTTCGGTGCGCCAGGCTCCGAACCTGGGCTGGAACCAGGTCGCCGCCGAGGAACTGTTCGCACAGGCGCTGGCCGGTCTGCGGCCCGGACCGGCGCTGCCCGTGCGTTCGGAGAACGAGGCGAATCTCGCGGCGCTGGCCGAGCTGTGGTTCGGCGGGCTCGACGCGGTCCGCAGTTTCCTCTACCTGACGGGCGAGATCGGTGTCGGCGGCGCCCTGGTGCTCGACGGCGAGCTGCTGCGCGGCGCCCACGGTTTCGCCGGGGAGATCGGACATGTGGTGGTGGATCCGGCGGGCCCGGAGTGCCGCTGCGGATCGCGCGGCTGCCTGGAGCAGTACGCCGGCCAGTCGGCCCTGCTGCGCGCGGCCGGCATCGACGAGGCCGCGGGCGGGGCGGCGGGGGTGATGGAGCTGGAGCGGCGGGCGCAGGCCGGCGACCCCGTGGCGCTGGCCGCCGTGGCCGACGCCGGCCGGATGCTGGGACAGGTGCTGTCCGGGGCGGTGAACCTGTTCGACCCCGACGCGGTGGTGCTCGGCGGGATATACCGCGGCCTGATGCCGTGGCTCTCGCCCCCGGCCGACGCCGAACTGACGGGCCGCGTGGTGTCCGGCCTCTGGTCCCGGGGCAGCGGCAGGCTGCGCGCCTCGTCCGTCGCGGGTGACGCGGCACGGGGCGCGGCGGCGCTGGTCGTCCAGGACGTGCTGGCCGACCCCGTCGCGCACGCCCGGCCGGCACCGGCGGACGTCTGACGGCCGGGGCGCCCGGTGTGGGCCGGGCGTCCCGGGGGGGTGGGTCAGCGGACGTTGAGGAGGTGTTCCATGGCGAGCTGGTCGAGGGCTTCGAAGGCCATGGAGCGTTCGGCGGCGGTGGTGGCGTCG
>NZ_JBEOVL010000025.1:0-109838 GCF_040295485.1 Streptomyces sp. NPDC002793
CGACGCCACCACCGCCGCCGAACGCTCCATGGCCTTCGAAGCCCTCGACCAGCTCGCCATGGAACACCTCCTCAACGTCCGCTGACCCACCCCCCGGGACGCCCGGCCCACACCGGGCGCCCCGGCGCCTCCCCGCCGTGACACCGCCGGATCCGCGCAGGGGCTTGACACCACCCCGTGGGAGCGTTCCCATGGGCGCCGGCCACCCTCTTACCGCAAGGGCACCACCGTGACAGAACTTTCCCCGGACGGGCGGATCCGACGCCGCAGCCGCCGCACCAGGCGGATCGTCGTCCCCCTCACTGTCGTCTCCGCGATCGTCGCGGGCAGCGTCCTGTCCGGATGCGCCCAGCAGCGTGACGACGACGTCTACACCGTCATGAACTCCTCGACCGACGAGTCGTACCACCGCTGGGACGGGGACACGCTCAAGCGCTGCAGCAAGGAGCTCGGGGTCACCATCGAGCAGCAGAGCGTGCCTGCCGCGCAGCTGATGACCAAGGCGCTGCGCATGGCGTCCTCGAAGTCGCTGCCGGACGTCCTCCAGCTGGACGCCTCCGAGATGCCGACGTTCGCCGAGGCGGACGGGCTGATCCCGCTGAAGGACCTCGGGCTGACCACGAAGGACATCCCCGAGGGGATCGTCGACTTCGGTTCGTTCGACGGGGAGTACTACGGGGCCGCGCGCACGGTGAACACCCTGGCGCTGTTCTACAACAAGGACACCCTCGACAAGGCCGGCCTCGAGGTGCCCACCACCTGGGCCGAGATGCGGTCGACGGCCGAGAAGCTGACCCAGGGCAAGCGGTACGGTCTGGCACTCAGCGCGGGCGGCGCGGAGGACGGCGTCTTCCAGTTCACGCCATTCATGTGGTCCAACGGCGGTGACGAGTCGAAGCTCGACACCCCGGAGGTCGCCGAGGCCCTGGACTACTGGAAGGCCCTCCTGAAGGACGGCTCGCTCTCCAAGTCCACGGTCAACTGGACCCAGGCCGATGTGAACGACCAGTTCATGGCGGGCAACGCGGCCATGATGATCAACGGCCCGTGGCAGGTCGAGACCCTGAACGCGAAGAAGGGGCTCAACTGGGGCATCGCCGAGATCCCCGTCCCCGAGGCGGGCGACGACTCGGTCGGTCCGCTGGGCGGCGGTGTGCTCACCGTGCCCAACACCGGTGACACCGAGCGCGAGAAGACGGCCTCCAAGATCATCGGCTGCATGTCGGGCGAGCAGGAGCAGATCACCTACGCCCTGAACAGCTGGATGGTCCCGGCCAACACGAAGGCCGCCGCCGAGTGGCGTAAGAAGGCCCCGGAGCTGGCGGCCCTGGCCGGACAGGTCTCCACGGCCCGTTCGCGCACCGCGAAGGTCGGCGCCCAGTGGTCGTCCGTGTCGCTGGCCCTGCAGAGCGCCTTCCAGTCCGCGCTCACCGGCGCGTCCAGCGAGGCCGCACTGAAGCGTGCCCAGCAGCAGGTCACGAGCGGGAACTGAGGTAACGAACCATGTCATCCACCACAGCCTCAGCCGCCGCGCCGCCGGCCGACCCGAAGGCCCCCGCGGCCGGTGCGGCCAAGAAGCCCGTGAACCCGCGGAGCGCCAAGCGGCGCAAGTCGCTCGCCCAGTGGGGGTTCATCGCCCCCGCCGTGATCTTCATGGCGCTGTTCTTCGGCTACCCGCTCGTCCGCAACATCGTGATGAGCTTCCAGGACTACTCGCCGTCCACCTTCTTCACCGGCGAGGCCCCGTTCAACGGCTTCGACAACTGGAGCAACGTCTTCAGCGACGGGCTGTTCGGCAAGGCCCTGTGGCAGACGATCCTCTTCACGATCGGATCGCTCGTCGGGCAGTTCTGCATCGGCCTGGCCCTCGCCGTCTTCTTCACCCGCCGCTTCCCGCTGAACGGGATCCTGCGCTCCCTGATCCTGCTGCCGTGGCTCGTCCCGATGGTCGTCTCCGGCATCGTGTGGCGGCGCATCTTCGACCAGGACACCGGTGTCCTCAACTCCTTCCTGGGCACCGTCGGCCTCCCCGGTGACACCCCGTGGCTGACGAGCACCAGCATGGCCCTGGTCTCGGTGATCCTGGTGAACATCTGGATCGGCATCCCCTTCAACATGGTGATCCTCTACGGTGGCCTCCAGGAGGTCCCCAAGGAGCTGAACGAGGCCGCCGCGCTCGACGGCGCGTCCGCCTGGCGTACGTTCCGGTCGGTCACCCTGCCGATGCTCAAGCCCGTCATCACCGTCGTGCTGGTGCTCGGCTTCATGTCCACGGTGAAGATCCTCGACCTGGTCCTCGCCCTCACCGACGGCGGGCCCGCCGACTCCACCCAGACGCTCGGCACGCTCACGTACCAGAACTCCTTCGTCCAGATGGACTTCGGGGCCGGTGCCGTGGTCGGCAACATCCTGATCCTGATCTCCGCCGTCTTCGCGGTGTTCTACCTGCGGGTCAACCGCAACGAGGGGAAGTGACCGGCATGGCGACCACCACCCAGATCCCCGCCGCCCCGGCTCCCGCCCTCCACCGGCCGAAGCGCCGCTGGGGTGCGACCGTCTTCGGCGTCGTCGTCCTCGCGGTGATGCTGTTCCCGCTGTACTGGATGATCAACACCGCGCTGCAGCCGGACGCGAGCCTGGTCGACGTGGGCCCCGTCCCGACAGGCATCGACTTCTCCGGCTTCACCTCCGCCATCACCGAGCAGGGCGGCAACCTGCTGACCTCGCTGGCCGTGGCGCTCGGCGCGGTGGCCATCTGTCTGGCGATCTCCGCTCCGGCGGCGTACGGCCTGGCGCAGTTCAATCTGCGCGGCGGCAAGACGATCGTCTTCGGCACGCTCATCACGCAGATGGTTCCGGGCATCGTCATCGCGAACGCCCTGTACAGCGCGTACGTGGACCTCGGCCTGGTCAACTCCTACTTCGGCCTGATGCTGGCGGACGCCTCCCTGGGCATCCCCTTCGCGATCGTGCTGATGCGCTCGTTCATGGTGTCCATCCCGCGCGAGGTCATCGAGGCCGCAGAGGTCGACGGCGCCGGCCGCATCCGTACGTTCATCCAGGTCGTCCTGCCGATGAGCCGCAACTCGCTGATCACGGCGGGGCTGTTCTCCTTCCTCTACGCGTGGAGCGACTTCATGTTCGCGCTCACGCTGAACACCACGGACGCCGTCAAGCCGATCACGCTGGGCATCTACCAGTACATCGGCGCGCACGTCGGCGACTGGGGTTCCGTGATGGCCGCCTCCGTGCTCTCGGCCGTGCCCGCGGCCGTTCTCCTCGTCCTGTCCCAGAAGTACATCGCCGCCGGGATCACCGGCGGCTCGGTCAAGTAAGGGTTTTCATGAGTGACTTCCCGGTCTTCCCGCCCGGTTTCGTCTTCGGCGCGGCCACGGCCTCGTACCAGATCGAGGGCGCCGTGGATGAAGACGGCCGCGGGCCGTCCATCTGGGACACCTACAGCCACACGCCCGGCAGGACGGACGGCGGCGACACGGGTGACGTGGCCTGCGACCACTACCACCGCTACCCGGAGGACGTGGCCCTGCTGCGCGACCTGGGCGTGGAGTCGTACCGCTTCTCCATCGCCTGGTCCCGGATCCAGGCCACCGGCAGCGGTGCGGTCAACCCGAAGGGGCTGGACTTCTACTCCCGGCTCGTCGACTCGCTCCTGGAGGCGGGCATCGAGCCGGCCGCCACCCTCTACCACTGGGACCTGCCGCAGGCCCTGGAGGACAAGGGCGGCTGGCGGGTGCGCGAGACCGCCGAGCGCTTCGGCGAGTACACCGCGATCATGGCCGAGCACCTCGGCGACCGGGTGCCGCGCTGGATCACCCTCAACGAGCCCTGGTGCAGCGCTTTCCTCGGCTACTCCGTGGGCCGGCACGCGCCGGGCGCCAAGGAGGGCCGTGGGGCGCTGGCCGCCGCTCACCACCTGCTGGTCGGCCACGGCCACGCGATGAACGCGCTGCGCGCGGCGGGCGTCCGCGAGGCGGGCATCACGCTGAACCTGGACCGCAACGTCCCGGCCACGGAGTCGGACGCCGACCTCGCCGCGGTCGTCCGCGCGGACACCCAGCACAACCTGGTGTGGACCGAGCCGCTCCTCGCGGGCCGCTACCCGGCCACCGAGGAGGAGACCTGGGGCGAGCTCATCACCGGCCAGGACTTCCGCCGCGAGGGCGACCTGGAGCTGATCTCCCAGCCGATGGACTTCCTGGGCATCAACTACTACCGGCCGATCGTCGTCGCCGCCGCCCCGCACCGCGAGGCGGACCCGGCGCTGCGGGTGGCCACGGACAACCGGTACGCGGAGGGCAGCTACCCGGACGTCCGCAGGACGGCCATGGGCTGGCCGGTCGTCCCGGAGTCCTTCACCGACCTGCTGACCGTGCTGAAGCAGACGTACGGCGACGCCCTGCCGCCGGTGCACATCACGGAGAACGGCTCGGCGGAGTTCGACAGCGTCGAGGCCGACGGCTCCGTGCACGACGCCGACCGGGTGGAGTACCTGCGCACCCACCTGACCGCGCTCCGGGCGGCGATGGACGCCGGGGTCGACGTGCGCGGCTACTACGTGTGGTCGCTGCTGGACAACTTCGAGTGGGCGCTGGGCTATGCGAAGCGGTTCGGGATCATCCGGGTCGACTACGACACCCTGGAGCGCACCCCGAAGGACAGCTACCGCTGGTATCAGCAGCTGATCGCGGCCCACAAGGCCTGATCGCCTGTTTGCGGACCGGGGGCGTACGCGTGCACCACGACGCGTACGCCCCCGCGTGCGTTCGGGGGACGGGCGAGGCAGCGACACTCGGCGTGCGAACCCTCCGTGCGCCCCGGACGCGGAGCCGGACGGTCACCGCAGGGCGTACGCCCCCGGGTTCTCCAGCACTTCGTGCACGACCCGGGCCGCCGCTCCCCGCGCCGCGTCACCCGAGACGGACGAGGCCCGCAGCCGGCTGCCGTTCTCGTGCCAGCGGCCCGACACCACCCGGGCGGTGAGCTGGGCGTCCGCCGACCTCTCCAGCCAGGGCATGAGGTTGCGGTAGATCCCGCCGAGGACGACGGCCTCGGGGTCGAAGAGGTTCACCGCTCCGGCCAGGACCACGCCCATCCGGTCCCCGGCTTCGCTCAACGCGGTGACGGCCCGCTCCTCCCCCGCCGCGGCCCGCTGCTCCAGCTCCCCTATCCCGCGTACGCCGGTGTCCGGATCGATCCCGGCTGCCCTCAGCAGGGCGGCCCGGCCGGCGTACTGCTCCAGGCAGCCGTGCGCGCCGCACCGGCAGAGCGGTCCCTGCGGGTCGACGACGACGTGCCCGATCTCTCCGGCGAACCCGTGGGCTCCCCGGTGCATCTCACCGTTCACCACGAGCGCGCCGCCCACGCCGATCTCACCGGTGAGATAGAGGAAGGTGCGTACGCCGCCGAGGCCGCCGAACAACAGCTCGGCCAGGGCCGCCAGGTTGGCCTCGTTGTCGGAGCCGACGGCCAGGGCCCGCCCGGCCGGGCGCAGGGTGCTGAGTGCCTGCCCGAAGATGCCCTCGGCGGCGACCCTGCTCCAGCCGAGGTTGGGGGCCTGCCGGACGACACCGCCGGAGACCAGGCCGGGCAGGGCCAACTCCACGCCGACCACACGCAGTTCCTGCTCCGCGGTCGAGGCGATGACCCGGTTGGTGAGCCGGGCGGCGTGCGCCAGGACCTCAGCGGGCGGAATGTTCCGGTGGTCGGTGTGCTCGGTGACCCGGACCCGGTCGGTGCCGGTGAGGTCCACGGCGCACACGGAGACGTAGTCGATGTTGATCTCCACCCCGAGCCCCGCCGGGCCGGTCCGGGAGAGCTTCAGCACGGTGCCGGGGCGCCCGGCACCGCCGCCGGAGGTCTTCCCCGACTCGCTCAGACAGTTCAGCGCGAGCAGCTCCTCGACGAGCGAGGAGACGGCAGCCCTGGTCAGCCCCACGAGGCTCGCCACCCGGGCCCGGGTGACCTCGCCCTCGTCGCGGACGGTCCGCAGGACCAGGCTCAGGTTGTGGCGCCGCACTGACTCGTGTCCGGCCTTGGCGGCCGGCGAGGTGAGGGTGTTCTTCATGAGGCTACGAGCCTAAGCGATGTGCGCCCCCACCAGCGGTGGGAACGCCGGTCAGGACCGGGTTCGGACAGGTCAGGCACCCCACAGCCAGGAGCCTTCGGCGGCCGACGCGACGAGCTCGCCCAGACCGAAGGCCACCGGAACGGGCACCAGCAGGAAGACGCCCGTGCGCACCAGGAACGGCGCGACGACGGAAACCGCGTCGTAGCGGGAGCCGGTGGTGGGGAAGTCGCGCCATCGCAGGACCTCCCCGGAGCCGCACGCCCAGAGGAAGAGCCCGGTCAGCAGGAGGACCGTGCCGGCCAGGAAGCCCAGGAAGGTGGTCGCCTCCAGGAGGTCGACACGGTCGTCGTGTTCCCGGAGGACGAACGCGGCGACGACCGGGCAGGCCGCCGCCCCCAGTCCGTACCCCGCCCCGCGCACCACGACCTCGCCCAGCCGTAGACGCGGTTCGAGCACCCCGTCCTCGCCCCTGCCCACACTGCCCATGGTCGCCCCCCGCTCCACCGTCGACCGTAGCAGCGGGGCAAAGGCGAAGGGCCGCACCCAGGGGTGCGGCCCTCGCTCACTTCGCGGTGCCTCTACTTGCCCTGCTTGCTCTACTTGCGGATCAGGCTGCGGAGCACGTACTGCAGGATGCCGCCGTTGCGGTAGTAGTCCGCCTCACCGGGCGTGTCGATGCGGACGACGCCGTCGAACTCCACGCCGGTGTCGGTGGTGACCTTGACGGTGGTGGGGGTGGTGCCGTTGTTCAGCTCGGTCACGCCGGTGAAGGAGAAGGACTCCTCGCCGGTCAGGCCGAGGGACTCGGCGGTGTGGCCCTCCGGGAACTGGAGCGGGAGGACGCCCATGCCGATGAGGTTCGAGCGGTGGATGCGCTCGTAGGACTCGGCGATGACGGCCTTGACGCCCAGGAGCGCGGTGCCCTTGGCCGCCCAGTCACGGGACGAGCCGGAGCCGTACTCCTTGCCCGCCAGGATGACGAGCGGGGTGCCCGCGGCCTGGTAGTTCTGCGAGGCGTCGTAGATGAACGACACGGGGGCGTCGGCCTGCGTGAAGTCGCGGGTGAAGCCGCCCTCGGTGCCCGGCGCGATCTGGTTGCGCAGGCGGATGTTGGCGAACGTGCCGCGGATCATGACCTCGTGGTTACCACGGCGCGAGCCGTAGGAGTTGAAGTCACGGCGCTCGATGCCGTGCTCCGTGAGGTACTTGCCGGCCGGGGTGTCGGCCTTGATCGCACCGGCCGGGGAGATGTGGTCGGTGGTGACCGAGTCGCCGAGCTTGGCGAGCACCCGGGCGCCGGTGATGTCCTCGACCGGGGTCGTCTCCATCGTCATGCCCTCGAAGTACGGGGGCTTGCGCACGTAGGTGGACTCGGAGTCCCACTCGAAGGTGTTGCCGGTGGGGATCGACAGGGCCTGCCACTGGGCGTCGCCCGCGAAGACGTCCTGGTAGGACTTGTTGAACATGTCCTCGCCGATGGAGTTGGCGACGACATCGTTGACCTCGGCCTCGGAGGGCCAGATGTCCTGGAGGAAGACGGGCTTGCCGTCCTGGTCGACGCCGAGGGCGTCCTTGGTGATGTCGACCTTCATCGAACCGGCGATGGCGTACGCGACGACCAGCGGCGGGGACGCCAGGTAGTTCATCTTGACGTCGGGGTTGATCCGGCCCTCGAAGTTACGGTTGCCGGAGAGCACCGAGGTGACGGCCAGGTCGTGGTCGTTGACCGCCTTGGAGACCTCTTCCGGCAGCGGGCCGGAGTTGCCGATGCAGGTGGTGCAGCCGTAGCCGACGAGGTTGAAGCCGACCTTGTCGAGGTAGGGGGTCAGGCCCGCCTTGTCGAAGTAGTCGGTGACGACCTTGGAGCCCGGGGCGAGGGTGGTCTTGACCCACGGCTTGCGGGTCAGGCCCCTCTCGACCGCCTTCTTCGCCACGAGCGCCGCGGCGACCATGACGTACGGGTTCGAGGTGTTGGTGCAGGAGGTGATCGCGGCGACGGTGACGGCGCCGTGGTCGAGCTCGTACGTCGTGCCGTCGGGGGCGGTCACGGTGACCGGGTTCGACGGGACGCCGTTGGCGGCGGCCGGGGAGTCGGAGGCCGGGAAGGACTCCTTGCCCGCCTCCTCGTCGTCGGCGACGTAGTTGCGTACGTCCTGGGCGAACTGCGCCTTGGCGTTCGCGAGGACGATGCGGTCCTGCGGGCGCTTCGGGCCGGCGATGGAGGGGACGACCGTGGAGAGGTCGAGCTCCAGCTTCTCGGAGAAGTCCGGCTCGGCGGCCGGGTCGAGCCAGAGGCCCTGCTCCTTGGCGTACGCCTCGACGAGCGCGACCTGCTGGGCGTCGCGGCCGGTCAGGCGGAGGTACTTCAGCGTCTCGTCGTCGATCGGGAAGATCGCGGCGGTGGAGCCGAACTCCGGCGACATGTTGCCGATGGTGGCGCGGTTCGCGAGGGAGGTGGCGGCGACGCCCTCACCGTAGAACTCGACGAACTTGCCGACGACGCCGTGCTTGCGGAGCATCTCGGTGATGGTCAGCACGAGGTCGGTGGCGGTGGTGCCGGCCGGGAGCTCGCCGGTCAGCTTGAAGCCGACGACGCGCGGGATGAGCATGGAGACCGGCTGGCCGAGCATCGCGGCCTCGGCCTCGATGCCGCCGACGCCCCAGCCCAGCACGCCGAGGCCGTTGACCATGGTGGTGTGCGAGTCGGTGCCGACGAGGGTGTCGGGGTACGCCTGGCCGTTACGGACCATGACGGTGCGGGCCAGGTGCTCGATGTTGACCTGGTGGACGATGCCGGTGCCCGGGGGGACGACCTTGAACTCGTCGAAGGCGGTCTGGCCCCAGCGCAGGAACTGGTAGCGCTCCTTGTTGCGGCCGTACTCCAGCTCGACGTTCTGCGCGAACGCGTCGTTGGTGCCGAACTTGTCGGCGATGACGGAGTGGTCGATGACCAGCTCGGCCGGGGCCAGCGGGTTGATCTTCGTGGCGTCGCCGCCGAGCTCCTTGACGGCCTCACGCATGGTGGCGAGGTCCACGACACAGGGGACGCCCGTGAAGTCCTGCATGATCACGCGAGCCGGCGTGAACTGGATCTCCTGGCTGGGCTGGGCCTGGGAGTTCCATCCGCCCAGCGCCCGGATGTGGTCGGCGGTGATGTTCGCGCCGTCCTCGGTTCGGAGCAGGTTCTCCAGCAGCACCTTCAGGCTGTAAGGGAGGCGCGCGGAGCCCTCGACCTTGTCCAGCTTGAAGATCTCGTACGACTCGTCGCCCACGCGCAGCGTGCTGCGGGCGTCGAAGCTGTTCGCCGACACGACAGTCTCCTTCTTCAATGTGCGCGTTCAACCGCGCCGCGCCTCATGTGCGGCCGGCGCCGCCTGCGGCCCCCACCATCCGCTAAGGTAAGGATTAGTTAGGTAACCCTTACCGAGCGGCGGCTGCGGTGCGCCTCGGCAGATATCTCGATGTCGAGATAACTCTAGTACATCACCGCCGCGCGGTCATGCCCGGGCGCCCGTGTTCCTGTGCCGCACGACGACGGCGCATGACCGCGACCCGCCCCCGGCGTGCCCGGGACAGCACAGATCGATGACGACCACCCGCCCGGGAAGGCGCCGTGCACTTCACCGACACCACCGAGGCCGTACGGGCGTGGGTCCACGGCTGGGCCCTCTCGCGAGGAGCAGCCGAACCGGACTCCGCGCCCTGGGGCTTCACCGTGCACATCGGCCTCCCCGGACACGTCATGAGCCACGTCCTGCCCACCGCCGACGCGGCGACCGTGCGGGAGATCACGGGAAGCGCCACCGGGTCCGGCGTCTGGCTGAAGGCCTTCGTGCGGGCGGAGTCGCTCGCGTCCTGGATCGCGCCCGGCTGGACCCTCCCCGGCGAACCCGGCCACCTGATGTCCACCCCGCTCCACCCCACGCGCGCCCTGGTGACCCCACTCCCCGACGACTACCGGCTCCGCACCTGGACCCGCGACGGCGTCACCCACGCCCGGGTGAGCGGCGCCGACGGCACCCCTGCCGCACGCGGCCAGACGGCCGTCACCGGCGCCACCGCCGTCGTCGACCGGGTGAGGACCCACCCCGCCCACCGGCGCCGCGGTCTCGGCCGTCTGATCATGCGTACGCTCACCGACGCGGCCGCCGACAGGGCGCGACAGTCGGCCTGCTGGCCTCGACGGCGGAGGGGCGGGCCCTGTACGAGGCCACGGGATGGGTCGTGTCGGCCCCCCTCGCCAACGCCCTGCGGGGGCCGGTCCCGGCGCCACGCGGCGATCTCACCCGCGGCAGTGCGGGTGTACGCCTGCACGCATGACCCGGCCTCTTCGGGATACGCGTACCCCTGACAGAGGAGGCACAGACGCCGCTCACCTTCCGCAAGAGCTTCCGGATCCTTCCGGGCGTCCGGTTGAACATCAACCGCCGTTCATGGTCCGTCACGACCGGCGGACCGCGCGGCCCGAAGCGCACCACGAGCAGCACGGGCCGGCGCACGACGTCGATGGACCTGCCGGGCCCCTTCGGCTGGCGCAGGACGACGCGTCGCCGTCGCGGCTGACCTCACCCGTTCGGCGGAACTCCGCACGCCGGGCCGTCGGGCACGCCTGACCCTTCAGACAGGGCCCACCTACGGCCGGGCACCCGAAACGTCACCCGAACCCCACACCCCCGGCTCGTTGTTCATCTCATATCTGAGATAGCTTTCACGCATGGAAGACGACTACCTCGCCCGCATCGGCAAGCTCATCCGTGACGCCCGTCAGCATCGTGGCTGGACACAGAGCCAGCTCGCCGAGGCGCTCGCCACGAGTCAGAGCGCCGTCAATCGCATCGAGCGCGGCAACCAGAACATCAGCCTTGAGATGATCGCCCGCATCGGCGAAGCGCTCGACAGCGAGATCGTATCGCTCGGCTACGCCGGACCCATGCATCTGCGTGTGGTCGGCGGCCGTCGGCTCTCGGGCTCCATCGACGTCAAGACGAGCAAGAACGCCTGCGTGGCCCTGCTCTGCGGCTCGCTGCTCAACAAGGGCCGCACGGTGCTGCGCCGGGTGGCCCGCATCGAGGAGGTCTTCCGGCTCCTGGAGGTCCTCAACTCCATCGGCGTGCGCACCCGTTGGATCAACGAGGGTGTCGACCTCGAGATCCTGCCGCCCGACCGGCTCGAGCTGGAGGCCATCGACGCGGACGCCGCCCGCCGGACCCGCTCCATCATCATGTTCCTCGGCCCGCTGCTGCACCGCACGGACCGCTTCACGCTGCCGTACGCCGGCGGCTGCGACCTCGGCACGCGCACGATCGAGCCGCACATGATCGCGCTGCGCCGCTTCGGCCTGGAGATCGCGGCGACCGACGGGCTCTATCATGCCCAGGTCGACCACGAGGTGCGGCCGGACCGCCCCATCGTCCTGACCGAGCGCGGCGACACGGTGACCGAGAACGCCCTGCTGGCCGCGGCCCGGCACGACGGCACGACGGTCATCCGTAACGCGTCCTCCAACTACATGGTCCAGGACCTGTGCTTCTTCCTGGAGGCGCTCGGCGTGCGCGTCGACGGCGTCGGGACGACGACCCTCACGGTGCACGGGGTGCCGGAGATCGACGTGGACGTCGACTACTCCCCCTCCGAGGACCCGGTCGAGGCGATGAGCCTGCTGGCCGCCGCAGTGGTGACGGAGTCCGAACTGACGATCCGACGCGTCCCGATCGAGTTCCTGGAGATCGAGCTCGCGGTCCTGGAGGAGATGGGTGTCGACTGCGACCGCACGTCGGAGTACCCCGCCGACAACGGCCGTACCCGGCTGGTGGACCTGACGGTCCGCCCCTCCAAGCTGGAGGCACCCATCGACAAGATCCACCCGATGCCCTTCCCCGGGCTGAACATCGACAACGTGCCGTTCTTCGCGGCCATCGCTGCCGCCGCGCACGGCAAGACCCTGATCCACGACTGGGTCTACGACAACCGCGCGATCTACCTCACCGACCTCAACCGCCTCGGCGGCAGGCTCCAGCTCCTCGACCCGCACCGCGTCCTGGTCGAGGGCCCCACCCGCTGGCGCGCCGCCGAGATGATGTGCCCGCCGGCGTTGCGTCCCGCAGTGGTGGTACTGCTCGCGATGATGGCGGCCGAGGGCACGTCGGTCCTGCGGAACGTGTACGTGATCAACCGGGGGTACGAGGAGCTGGCGGAGCGGCTGAACTCGGTGGGGGCGCAGATCGAGATCTTCCGGGACATCTGAAAGCCTGCAAAAATGGCACCGCCACACCCCTTCTGACCTGCACAAATGCGAGTCGAGGCGGGGTGTGACGGAGTCCCTGGGACTTTTCTGGGACTTTGAACCAGGAGCGATGGCCTCCGCGCACCGGGCTCTTCACGCGATGAGCCATCGCAAACATGTCGGCCTGAGCGCTTGATGGAAAAGCCCAGGTCAGAGTCCATTTCTCAGCTCGCCGTCCTACGTGTGGCTACCTGGAGCGTCGACACCGACAGCCGGCGAACAGGCTGCCAAAGCCATGTCACCCATCGGGTCCGCCCCCGTCGGCTCCGGACGCCAGCTCATCTGTCATGCCCCGCCATCTGTCCGGACAACGTCATGGGCCATGCCCGCCGGCCGACGACACTCCGCACCCGCGCGGAGGAACTTCTCTGGCACGGACGCCAACGACTTCGCGCCGTACCGGGAGAACCCCATTCCCGGCCCGGCCTCCGCCTGGGCGAGGTTACGACGCGATGGTGGGTGACCGCGGAAAGCAGGCGCCTGTGGGTAGCGGCCAGATAGGCCGACCCCTTCAGCGCCTGCCGTCAAAGGCCATGGTTCGGTGCGGTCCGGCCCTGTCCTCGGCCGCCTCCCGCCGGGCCGCGAGGTAGGCGCCGACCCTCGGTCGAGGGCGTCACCGACGACAGTGGCCAGCACCCGGCCGATCATGGTCCGCGAAGCCAACAGCGCCACTGAAGGCTCCACTCCCGCACGTCGACAGCAAGCAAGGTCCGCGAACGAGGCGCACCTTCACTCCCCCACAGTCGCCACAATCACGCTGGCCTCCAAACAGAAACCAAGGCTTGGCCGACTGCCCTCCGGGTGTTCAACTACCGCCTCCAGGGCAGGGCGGCGTGTTCACGCCAATCGCCCATCCCGAGGCGACTGGCCGACCGCGCGACCAGGGGACACTCCGGGCACCGTTCGGCGCGACACGTCTGGATCCAGCCCCATCCGCCGCCGTGCGTTAGTTCGATCCACTTTTGGATCAAGCATCACCCAGACTCTTTTCACGACTTACTCACGGGTGATGCACTGTGCGCACACAAGCGCGAAGACTCCTCACGACACTCCTGGCTCTGGCTCTCCTGGCTGTCGCAGGGGTCATCCCCTCCTGGGCATCTCCCGGAGGCCAACAGACCTCCATACCCCCATCGGCTGCCATACGGACGGCCGCGGCGAGAACCGCTTCGGACCTCCCGAAGCCGCCCAAGGCCATGACGCTGGCCGAGAGACGCCAGCAGGTGAAGCGGGACCGGGGCGAGCTGTCGCCCATGCACAACTACATCGCCCCGCGCGCAGAAAAGCCGTCCGGCACACCGCACCCCCGCCCCACCGAACCAGCCGACCGAGGCCCGGCCGCAAACAGATCGGCAACTCCGTTCGGCACACAGGCAACAGGGAATCCCCCATGGGTCAGCGCGTACGCCACTGCTTACCCGGCGATGTTGTCGATCGGCGGGCAACTGCAGCTACCAACGGGCACGACGGCTTCCTCGGTATCCGGGATGTGGCTCTACGTCCGCGACGAGGCCGGGAACTTCGTCCTCCAGCAGGAGATCAAGCGCTCCACAGGTGACCCTTCGGGCCGCTACCTCGACAACGGTGCCTGGTGCTACGGATGGTGGTCGGGCAACTCCTACCCCGCCGACCAGTGCTTCTGGTGGAGCGGCAGCACGCTCGGGGGGCATCTCGAGGACGGCAAGAAGTACTACGCCTGGATCTTCCTCACCGGCACGGACGGGTCGTCGAGTCCGGGCGGAACCACCTCTCCCCTGGTGGAAGCCTTCTACACGCCCGACATTCCCGGAGCGCAGGCGGGCATCTGCACCTGCTACGCCCAAGCCCACCGTGCCGACCCGGTCAACACGGCGACCGGCATGTTCTTCGAACAGCTCACCGACGCCTCCCTGGTCGGCCCAGGTGTGCCCCTCGCCCTGGAACGCACCTACCGTTCCGACTCGACCGCAGCGGGCCTGCTGGGAGGCGGCTGGGCGACACCGTTCGACTCGAAGCTCACGGTTGCGACGGGAAAGGTCACCTACCGGGCGGACGACGGGGCGTCGTTCGTGTTCACGCAGAACGGCGACGGGACGTACAAAGCCCCGGCCGGGTCGGCAGCCAAGCTGGTCAAAGGCACTAGCGACTACATGCTGACCACGCCCGACCACACCAAGCGGACCTTCACCAGCGGTGGTCAGCTCGTTTCCGTCGTGGACAAGGCAGGGAAGGGGCTGAACCTGACGTACGTGTCCGGCAAGCTCGCCTCCGTCAAGGACGCCGCCGGACGCACGACGACCCTCACGGTCGGCGCGGACGGGCTGCTGACCAAGGTGGCCCTGCCGGACACGACCTCGGTGTCCTACGGCTACACCGGTGGTCTGCTGACCTCGGTGACCGACCCCGCCGGAAAGACCTCTTCCTACACGTATGACGCGAACGAGCGGCTGTCGTCCTACACCGACCCCGCAGGCGGCAAGGTCAGCAACACCTACGACACCGCAGGCCGGATCACTTCCCAGACCGACCAGAACACCAAGACGACCACCTTCACCTGGGACGGCCGTCGCGAGTCGCACACCACGGCGCCCGACGGCGGCGTGTGGACCGACGTGTACTCCGGCAACGTCCTCATGTCGACCATCGACCCGTACGGCAAGAGCATCACCTACGACTACGACCGCAATCTGCGGCCCGTGGGCATCACCGACCAACGCGGCCACACCACGTCGATGACGTACGACAGCGCCGGCCGGATGCTGACGCGCAGTTCGCCCTCAGGGCTCGGCTACAAGGAGATCTGGACGTACGACGCGTCGGGCAACATCACCAGCCACACCGACGGCCGCAGCAACAAGACCACGTACGCGTACAACACGTCCAACCAGCTGACGACAACCACCGACCCGCTCGGCGGCACCACCGTCTACACGTACACGACGCTCGGCGCCATCCAGACCGTAAAGACGCCACGGGGCAAGGTCACCACCTACGGCTACGACACGGCCGGGAACCGCACGTCGGTGACCACGCCCCTGGGTGAGAAGGCGACGTTCACCTACGACGCGGCCGGGCGGATCCTGACCAAGACGGACCCGCGCGGCAACGTCACCGGCGCTGACCCCGCCGCCTTCACGACGACGTACGCCTACGACGGGCGAGGTCTACTCAGCTCGGCCACCGACCCACTGGGCCGTACCACGGCCTACACGTACAACGGCGCGGAGCAGCTCCTCACCGCGAAGAACCCTGAGGGCGACACCACGGCATTCGCCTACGACGATGTCGGGCACCTGACGCGAACGACAGACCCGGCGGGCAAGTTCGTCACCCGCACCTACAGCGCCGCCGGACACCTCGCCTCCGAGACGGACGCCGCCGGCAACAAGACCACCTACACCTACGACAAGGTGGGCCGCCTGCTCACCAGCGTCTCCCCGCGCGGCAACGCCACAGGCAACGACCCGGCCGCCCACACCACCAACTACGCCTACGACGCCACAGGCAACAGCACCAAGGTCACCGGCCCCACCGGCGCGTTCACCACCACGACCTACGACGCGATCAACCGGCCGCTGGTGAACACCAACCAGCTGGGCCACACCACCGCCTACACGTACGACGCCAACGACAACGTCACCAAGGTCACCGACGCCGCAGGCAAGACCACCCTTTCGGTCTACGACAAGAACAATCGGCTGACCAGCAGCACCAACCAGCTGAGCAAGACCAGCACCTACACCTACGACGCCGACGGGAACCTGCTCAGCAGCACCTCGCCCCTGGGCAACAAGGAAAGCTGGACCTACGACGACGACGGCCGCCAGGCCACCGCCGTCGACCCGCGAGGCAACGTCACCGGCGCCTCCCCCGCCCAGTACACCACCACCTACGACTACGACCCGTCGGGCAACCCGACCACCGTCACCGACCCCCTCGGCAACGTGACCAGAACCGAGTACGACGCCGCGGGCAACGTCACCCGAAGCACGGACGCCGACCAGCGCGCCACCACCTACAGCTACAACAAGCTCGACCAACTGACCACCGTCACCGCCCCCGGCGGCGCGGCCACCACCTACGGCTACGACGCGGTCGGCAATATGACCGGTCGCACCGACGCCAACAACCACGTCACCACCTACGGTCATGACGCCGCGCACCGCCTGACGTCGGTCACCGACCCCCTGGACAGGGCGACGACGTACGCGTACGACGCGGACAGCAATCCGGTAAAGGTGACGACGCCCCGCGGCTCAACCACCCGGACGTATGACGTCCGCGGCCTGGTCACCAAGATCGACTACTCGGACTCCACGCCGGACGTCACCCTCGGCTACGACGACGCCGGGCAGATGACCGCCCGCGCCAACGCGAAGATCTCCGAGGACTTCGTCTACAACGCGGTCGGCGACCTCACCAAGACCCGCGGTTTCGCCTACACCTACGACGCCGCCGGGCAGATGCTCACCCGCAAGTACTCCGACGGCAACACCGTCGGCTACACCTACGACAACGACGGCCGCACCGCCACGATGACGGCCGACGGCGCCACCACCACCTACACCTCCGACGCGGCGGGCAACCTCACCAAGACGGCACTGCCCAACACGGAGACCGAGGAACGCACCTACGACCGGGCGGGCCGCGTCACCGCCGTCACCTCCGCCAAGGCGGGCACGACAGTCACCAAGACCGCCCTGACCCTCTCGGCGGCCGGCCTGCCCACCCGCGTCGACGTCACGCGGGCCGGAGTCGGCACCGGCGGCTACGACCAGACCTACGACACCGCGGGCCGCATCACCGCCGGCTGCTACCCCCAGCCCTGGGTCACCGGCTGCGCCGCGACCCGCACCACGTCCTACACCTATGACAAGGTCGGCAACCGTCTGACCTCCACCCTCGGCGCCACGTCCACCAGCTACGCCTACGATGCTGCCGACCAGCTCACCTCCACCACCGCCGGGGCCACCACCACCGCGTACGAGTACGACGCGGAAGGCAACCAGACAAAGGCCGGCGCCGACACCTTCATCTACGACCTGGCCGGACAGATCTCCGCCGCCACCGTCGCAGGTGCCAACTACGCCTACGACCATGACGCCAGCGGCAACCAGGTCGCCACGCTCAAGGACGGCGCGGTCACCAGCCGGACCCAGTGGGACCCCAACGCACCCCTGCCGATCCTCGCTACCGAGTACGACAGCGCCTGGACTGTCAAGCAGTCGTACCGCTACGACCCCCTCGGCCAGCCCGCAGCCACCAAGACCGGCGCGGGTGCGGTGTTCTACTACCACCACGACACCCAGGGCTCCCCGCTCGACGTCACCAGTAGCACCGGCACCCTCCACCAGCGCTGGGCCTACGACCCATACGGCACCCGCGTCCTGGGCACCGTCACCGGAGGCGCCCCCGCGAGCACGCCCACCTACACCGGCGCCCGCTACGAGGCCACCACCGGCAACATCGACCTCCACGCCCGCCAGTACAACCCCGCCACCGGCCGCTTCACCAGCACCGACCCAGCTGCGCGCAGTGCCTCGACTCCCCGCGTGTCCCCGTACGCCTACGCCGACAACAAGCCCACCCTGCTCACCGACCCCAGCGGCCGGACCCCCGAAGACCCGAACGACAGCGTCGACGGCATCGGCGACGTGCTGGGCATCTTCGGTGACGCCTTCGTCGACGTCGTCAAGTCACCGTTCGTGTTCCTCGGTGACGCGCAGGACGCCTTCACCGGCGAGAACGGCGGCGCCGGCGCCTTCCTCGACAAGTACCTCCCCGTACGCCCCGCCTACCGCCTCTACCGCGCCGAATACATGCTCCGCCAACAAGGCTGCGACGCACTCGCCGACCTCTACGCCGAAGCAGCCGAAGAGCTGACCCAACAGCTCGCCGTCACGGGACTCGGAGGACTGACCGGGTGGCGCAAGGCGGCGGCATCGCCTCGTGGTGCGGCTGGAGCCACCGTGATGGGGGTTCCACCTGCCTCGTCGTTCACCTGGGCCGGCGGAAGCGTCCGCTACACAAGGACCGCCACGGCAATCGGAGACGATACGAACACGATTCAGAATCTGCTGCGGTCCAAGGGCGACTACGGGCACGACGTCATTGTGCACGGCAACGAACAGGGAGAATTCATCGTTGACGGCAAGATAACCCACCCGCAGCAGATCGCCGAACTGGTCAGAGAAAATCCGCATTACAACGGAGGCCCCATTCAGTTGGTCACCTGTCACGGCGCTTGCAAGGCGGCCGGTGAACTCTCCAAGGCTCTGGGTGGCGTGGAAGTGAGAAACGCGAGCGGTCATCAGGTAGATCTCCACCCTCGGACCGGAAAGGTTCGCGAGTGGCCTGAGGGGAGCCAGGGCGACCCGAGGTAGAATTCTCCGAAAACAGCTCAGGATTATCCGTAAGGGTGCGTCCGGAACGAAACGCCGTGCGCACTCTTACGCACCAGCATAAGTAAACCTATCACCGCCTCAGGCGGTCCTGCTCAGGAAGCCGTCACATGCGCCAGGTCACCCCTCTCGGGTTTTTCAGCAGTATCTCCAGCCAGTCCCGCTTCAGCGTTAATGCGGAGGGCATCAAGAAACTCTCCGGACAGATGCCCGTACACGACTGCTCGCGCGTAGCGGAATACCTGAGAAGAGCTCCCGTGATCATCGCCCTCATGGGATATACGGAGGATGTCGTGGGCAAAAAGTTCGGCGTGATGGGTGGGTCCGCCCTTCACAGTGACGGCACCTACTACTGGCGTCGCGACACTGCCGAGTACGTGGAGACCTACAGGACGGGGCTCCCTTCTGGATTCATGGAGCACGGTGCGAGGATGCAGTGGAGCGTCCCCCATCTCAGCGATGCGGAAATTTTGGAGATCGATGATTTCTTCGAATCGCTTCGTACGCAGGGCTGAGTGGGAACGAGCCTGTTCCATCTGCCACCCCCACGGGCACCTGGCGGATTCAATCGGTCGTCGCAACACCTTCGTGAGCTGGGGGTTTGTGATGGGTGTGGGGAATCGGCAGCGGGCGGTGCGTGAGTATCGCGGGGAGATGCCCTCGCCAGGGCGGCCGAGCGTTGCCTGGCGTGAGGACCGGGTCAGGTTCTGGAAGGCGATCGCGCGGGGGCTGAGTTCGGTGGATGCCGCCGCCGTCATCGAGGTCTCGCCTGCGGTGGGGTCGCGGTGGTTTCGTCATGCTGGTCGGGGTGAATCCGTGCCTCGCCCCGACCGCCTCCGGCCGTTACCTCTCGTTCGCTGAGCGGGAGGAGATTGCTTTGCTGCGTGCGCGGGACTTCGGGGTCCGTGCGATCGCGCGGTGTCTTGGGCGTTCGCCGTCCACGATCTCGAGGGAGCTGAGGCGCAACGCCTCCACACGGAGTTACCACCCGGAGTACCGGGCCTCGCTGGCGCAATGGCATGCCGAGCGGCGGGCTCAGCGGCCGAAGCCGGCGAAGCTGGTGGCCGATGGGCGACTGCGCGCGTATGTGCAGGACCGGCTGGCCGGGAACGTCGTCCACGCCCTGGACGGCCGGGTCGTCGAGGGTCCCCAGGTGCCGCCCTGGCAGGGAAGGAACAAGCCCCGCCGTCAGGACCGCCGCTGGGCGACCTGCTGGAGCCCGGAACAGATATCAAAGCGGCTCACGGTGGACTTCCCCGAAGATGTGTCCATGCGCATCTCCCCGGAAGCGATCTACCAGGCCCTTTACGTCCAGGGACGCGGAGCCCTCAGGCGTGAGCTCGTCGCCTGCCTGCGCACCGGACGGTCGCTGCGTGTCCCGCGGGAGCGCACCAGGCAGAGCGTCCGCGGCCACGTGACCGCTGACGTGCTGATCAGCGAGCGGCCGGCCGAGGCCGAGGACCGTGCCGTTCCAGGCCACTGGGAGGGCGGCCTCATCATCGGCACCGGCCGGTCCGCGATCGGCACGCTGGTCGAGCGCAGTACGCGGTTCACCATGCTGCTGCACCTGCCCCGGATGGAAGGCTTCGGCACCGAACCACGCACCAAGAACGGGCCCGCGCTGGCCGGCCGCGGCGCCGAGGCCGTGAAAGACGCGATCACCGCCACCATCACGACCTTGCCCGAGCAACTACGCAGGTCACTGACGTGGGACCGGGGCACGGAACTGGCCCAGCACGCCCAGCTCCGCGCCGATGCCGGACTCCAGGTCTACTTCGCCGACCCCCACAGTCCCTGGCAGCGCGGCACCAACGAGAACACGAACGGTCTGCTGCGGCAGTACTTCCCGAAGGGCACGGACCTGTCGCGCTGGGGCATCGACGAGCTCCAGGCCGTCGCCTTCACCCTCAACAACCGCCCCCGCAAGACCCCCGCCTGGAAGACCCCAGCCGAAGCCCTCAACGAGCACCTACTATCCCTCCAGGAAGCCGGTGTTGCGACGACCGGTTGAGTCCAAGGAGTACACCTCGGCTCAATTCCGCGCACAAATAATAGAGTTGGGGCTACGGCAGAGCTGTGGACGCACCGGTTCGTGTTTCGACAACGCCGCAGCAGAGAGATTTTGGGCTCTGCTCAAGGAAGAGATCGGAACCCGGACCTGGCCCGACCGGGCCACCGCCCGCGCCGAAGTCTTCAACTTCATCGAGACCTTCTACAACCGCCGCCGCCTGCGCAAGCACAAGATCTTCGGCTACCTCACCCCGGCCGAGACCAGGCAACGGCATCAACATGCCCTCGCGGCATAACGAACGAGTGTCCAGGATCACGGGGAAACTTCACCGCAGCGATGACGCAGGCCAGCGAACACCAACCCCGCACACTCGCTGAACAGGACGACGGACGCGAGGCGACCTGGCGCGAACGTTCCCTGAACGCCGAGGACGCCCTCAAGGCCGCCCACACCGAGATCTTCACCCAACGCAACCGCATTGGTGCACTCTTCGGCCAGATCCACGACTTGGAAGCAGAATGGACCCAAGAGGCCATTCACCGGATCACCACCGAGAACACCACACTCAAGCAACGCGTCCGGCAACTCACCACCGACAACCGCACCCTCGACGAGCGACTGAAGGCCGCCCGCTCGAACCTGCGCTTCCAAGACCGGCGAGTCGCCTACCTCGAAGCCCGCCTCACCGAACCGGGATCACCGACCTGATCCTGCCCGGCCGCAGCCCGCGGATGTCAGCGCTGCGGGCCATACTCGTGCCGCGGCGCCACCCGGGCACCGCAGCACGAGGGGAGCAATATGGCTGAGGTGCTGGTCTTCCACCATGGACACGGGCTGACCGCTGGCGTTCGCGAGTTCGCCGAGCAGCTGCGACGGGCCGGACACACCGCCCACGCCCCAGACCTATACGAGGGGCAGGTATTCGACAGCCTCGAAGAGGGCGCCGGCTACGCCGAGAACACCGGGCTCGACACGATCACCGCGCGCGGAACCGCCGCAGCCGAGGGACTGCCTGCAGAGCTCGTCTACATCGGGTTCTCGCTCGGCGTCCTGCCAGCGCAGAAGCTGGCCCAGACCCGCCCCGGCGCAAAGGGCGCACTGCTGCTCGAGGCATGCGTCCCGATCTCGGAGTTCGGCAGCGCCTGGCCCCAGGACGTTGCGGTCCAGATCCACGGCATGGACGCAGATCCGTTCTTCGCCGGGGAGGGCGACGTGGACGCCGCCCGCGCGCTCGTCGAGACGGCAACGGATGCCGAGTTGTTCCTCTACCCCGGCGACAGGCACCTGTTCACCGACAGCAGCCTCCCGTCCTACGACGAACAGGCCGCAAAGCAGGTCAACCATCGGGTGCTCGGCTTCCTCGACCGCATCAAGTAGGGGACCAACAACCCGATCCTGTCCGGCTGACGACCTCGCGGCCCGTCCACCGTCCCGGTGGACGGGCCGTCCCATGAGACCACCCAGGCGAGGTACAGCAACAACCCCAACTCACCGTCGCGGACATGTAGTCTATGAGTCGTCGCAGTTCAGAGCCGGTTCACGAGCTCCTGCGGTCGGTAAAGTCGAGTTCAAAAAGGGCTCGGACAGCGGGGTGATGTCGCAAGCCGTCTCCTACCTGTCCTGGCTGGAGTCGGCGCACCACGAGTTCGAGGCGCTCGTGCTGAAGGTGCTGGGGGCAGAGGCCGCCGAGTCCGTCAACTGGCGTCGTCCGCGGATGATCTGCATCGCAGCGGGCTTCTCGCACCACGACCGGGTGGCGGTGCAGAGGTTGCCCGAGCGGATCGACCTGGTGCGCTACCGGATCTTCGACGGTGGCCTGCTGGGGCTGCTGCTCGTGGACTCCGCGTCCGGCTTCCCGAGTGCTGCCTCGTCTCGCCGGGTCGGGAGCGGGCCGCCGTAGTGGACAGCGTGCCCACGGCTTCGGTGGTCTCTCCGTCTGCGGGTGGCGGAGCGGTGCCGGAGTGCCTGCGGGACCTATACGCGGAGTTGGACGAGGCGCACACGGCGTGGGGCGAGGTGGAGGTGGCGTCTCTGCGGCACCACATCGCCTACCGGCGGTTGGTGAACGTGGCGTCGGTGATCTTCCGCCCGAAGCACGAGGCGATCCTGGTGTACCTCAGACTCGACCCGGAGACGGTCGAGTTGGAGGAGGGCTTCACCCGGGACATGCGCGGTATCGGACACCTCGGGACCGGCGACCTGGAGGTCCGCGTCGTCTCGGCAGCGGACTTGGAGAAGGCGTCGCCGCTGATCCGGCGGGCGTTCGAGGCGGCCTGACGTAACAGGAGGGGCGGCTGGTGCATCGGTTAGACGAGATGGCTCCAGCCGCCCTCCTTGCGGGGCCGGCTGGACGGCTTGATCCACGGAATCGTGCCGCTCCAGGTCCATCCCGCCATCTGCAGTGCGTCGGAGGTGGTCGGCTCCTGTCGCGTGTCGGTGAAGACCATCGCGACCGCGTGCTCGGTCGAGACCCGGTACGCCTCGGTGAGCAGTTCGGTGAGCCAGGAGCGGTAGGAGCGCTGGTCGCGGTTCTCTCCCGGGAAGTTGGCGAGGTCGTGCGCCGAGTTACTCGTGACGTACTTGGCACGGGCGGTACGGCCGGTTCGATCGGAGCTGGTGCGACCTCCGGAGTTGTACGGCGGGTCGGTGATCACCGCCTGGACACTCTCGTTCGGGAGGGACTTCAGGACGGTCAGGGCGTCGCCTCGGTGCAGCGTGTAGCTCATGGGGAGGGCCTCTCTTCGGGCGCGGCGGAGTCTGGACCTGCTCCGGGCAGCGCTCAACGGCGCGCGTCCGGTGGGAGGTTGCAGGGGAGGTTAACGGCGAATTTCGGCCGCACCTAACGAGGTGGCTCCCTGCTTCAAGCCCCCGGATGGCAGTCGTTTGGCGCGGCCGGAATCCCGGTCTACCGTCTCGCAGTGCCACCGGGAAGGAGCCTTGCTCCACCCCCGTTGAGCTGTGCCTATCCGTGCTGTCCCGTCCAATCGAGCAGCGTCGGAGGCATGTTGCCCATCTGCCCGCGAGCGCCATGAGGAGGCCCACGTGCACTGCCTGAGATTACGAGCGCGGCTGGCTGCCGCGCGTGACCTGAAACCGGCGTCCGGGAGCTACCAACTCCTCTGACCCGGGCCCGCTGAGAGGCGGATGCACATCGGCGCGGTGCCGACGGCTTTGCACGAGAAGTCGGCACCGCGTCTCCTTCGAACACCGAGGAGCCGCTGCGATGCAGCATGCCCTGACACACCCGCGCCCCGACCCACCTCCGTCGCATGGTCCGCACCGCCGTCGCGCTGAACGGCGGCGGCCGTGAAGAAGACGACGGGAGCCCTCGTCGGTCTGTGCGCCACCGGACCACTCCTGCTGGCACTGCCGATCCTCGGCATCGGTGCCGGGACCTCCTCGGCATCGTGCTCGACCGACGGTGCACAAGGTGTGGACGCCTCCGCCGTCGCCAAGCAGGTGAAGGCCATCCTGGACAGCGGCGACATTTGAGATGTTGCCTTAATGGCATCGTCACGCCCCATCTGACCTGCACAAATGCGAGTCGAGGCGGGTGTGACGGAGTCCCTGAAACTTCTCTGGGACTTTGAACCAGGAGCGACGGCTTCCGAACGTCGAACAGGCCGACCGTCACCGGGTCCCGTAGTCCTCGACCAGTTCGCCGATCAAAGCGAGGAGAGCATCAGCCCGGTTCCGGTCCTCACGCTGGTCGCGCAGCCTGCGGTCAAGCTCCCACAGGTCGGACACGGCGACCGGATCACGGCGCCGCACCGCGTCCAGCCACGGCGTGGTCACGAGATCCATACACGCGGTGAACAGGAGCCGGGTGGACGGGGCGGGTGGAGCCGGGGGCGGCGAACCCGGTGGTCACGTAACGGGCGGGGTCGGTCGATCCGCGCGAAGACCTCCCGGACGGACAGTGGGGGTCGCAGAAAGGCGGGCGGAGTCCTCGGGGTCGGCAGCCTCACCGGCGACCTGAAACTCGGCACCGACCAGCTCCTGGTTCTCCCGGTCGAACCGGAGCTCGTCAGGCGTGTCCCACAGCCAAGGCCCACTGCCGAAGGAGTCCAGAAGGAACGCGGTCGGCATCCCAGGCATCCATGCCGAGACGGCCTCCAAACCGAAGAGGACCGCCTCGCAAAAGGCGGTCCTCCAGGGTCGCATCAGGTGGATCAGTTCAGTCCGGTCTCCTCGCCCGCGCGGCGAAGTGGACCGGTTCGAGGGAGGATCCGGCTTGCCGGTCGAGGGCTTGGGACACCCCGACCGCCACCTTCGAGCAGACGACCCAGCTCACGGCAACCTCACTGCGCAGTCCGAGCACCAGCAGAGGATTCGGGCGCGGCCTGAGACAACCCGTGGCCGCGATCTTCTCCAGAAGGGCGTCGTCGGCCGACTCCAAGTCGAGACCACGAAACGTGCGGCCGATGTTCATCCTCTCCACCGCCTCGAACCGGATACCGATCGGCTCCGCGTCCTGCCCCCCTGGCCCGACAGGCTACGGACGAACAGTTGGGAGTGCCCGATGCCGTAGAGCCAGAGCTGGAAGGTCAGCGGGCTCGACCAGAGGACGTTCTTCCTGGGATTCTGTGCCTCACTCAAACGGGTGCCCCACCCTTTTCCCTTGCGGTATCAGGTCACTGACCATCTTGTCGCCGCTGCCGGCGCGGCTCACTTGACCGGGTAGCAGCGCTTGGTCGACGGGCCCGGCTCGGGCAGGGTCGGCACGGTGCACTCGACCGGAGCGTAATGGACGTCCAGCTGCGCGCCCGTCTCACTCAGCACCGCGGCGAGCCGGGACCGCTCGAAGGACGCGCTGTTGTCGCCGACCGCATCGGCCCGGTTGTCCATCTGCTCGCCGAAGAGTTCCGACGAGAGGCACCTTGACCGCGGTACCCACCCGGCCCTCGTGGACGACCTTCGACAGCCACAGGGTCTTGGAGTCGTCACCGTCGTCCAGGAACTGGTGGGTGAAGGACCATGCGTCGACGTCCCGGTAGTCCGTCGCGGCATTGTCGAGAGGAAGCGGGTGGGTCTTTGCGAGTCGGGGTCACCATGCGGTGATTCAGCGCCCGTGTCGCTGTTCGCGCCACAGGCCGGAGCCTTCGCGAATTTCGGTGCCTCGGAGCGTTCGGGCAGAGAGCGGCGGTTACGGCAGGACGATGTCGCGACCGTCCCCGCCGTCGAGGGTGTCCTTCCCGGTGCCACCACAGACGAAGTCGTCGCCGCCTTCCCCGTGCACCATGTCGTCGCCGGAGCCGCCGAGCAGGATGTCCCGGCCGTCCCCGCCCGTGACGTGGTCGTCGCCGGAGCCGGCGTACACGGTGTCGTCACCGCCATAGCCCTCGATCATGTCGTCGCCTCGGCCGCCCCACATCCGCTGGTTCTCGCTGTCGCCCATCAGGTGATCCATGCCATCCCCGCCGTGCAGGGCCGCGGGCCCCATGACCATGTCGTCCCCCGCGTCGCCCAGTACCGTGCGGGCGGTGTGGGCGTGCAGTTCGTCGTCGCCTGCGCCGCCGCTGACCGTGTTCATTCCGGGCGTGAAGGCGGCGATCGTGTCGTCGCCGTCGCCGAGAAAGACGTCGATCCCGTCGGGCCGTGCGCTGTCGGCGGGGAGTTCACAGACGACGGCGGTGGTGTCCTCGGCGCTGGAGTACGCGCAGTGCTCGCCCGGTTCCAGCGGGACCACGTCCCTGAAGCCGATCCGGCGAATCCCGTCGCTGGTGTACATCGGGTAGATGCTGAGGTCGTTGGTCTGGCCCGCAGCGGCGGTGAAGACGATCGTCTGGGTCTCCCAGTCGCCCTCGACGCGCGCCTTCGCCTCGGAGGCGTAAGCGGCTGCAGGGCCGACGGCGAGGCCCGCTGATAGCAGGGTCACGGTGACGGCGCTGACGACGGCTCGGTTCCGGTTCATGAGACCTCATCCCGGGGGGAGTGACGGTGGACCGATCTGCCCGGGGCCGCTCCGACCTGTTCGGCGTGGTGCTGCCGGGTACGGAGTGGACCGGGGAATAGAGGCAGTCTCCTCGGTTGGTCCGGATCTGCAAGAGCGCAAACCGACGCGGTGTCATGGCAAGCCGGTCTCCCTCCCGACATGACGGTGAGGACCGCCATCCGGCTCACGGCACACACTCCCTGCCCACCCGATTTGTGATCAACTTGGTTGGTTTTATTGACACTTCACGCGAACGTCGTACCGTTGGGAGCGCTCCCATCACAGCCTTGCCACTGGAAGGAGTTCCCCCCACATGCACCGCAGGATTCCGTTAGCCGGGCGTTCGAGGTCGTACCTCCGCCGCCCCCTCCAAGCATTCGTCATGCTGTTCGCCGTCCTCGCCGGCGCGCTGGCCTGGTCGACCCCCGCGCAGGCTCACGGCACGATCGTCGGCCCCGCCACCCGTGCCTACCAGTGCTGGAAGACGTGGGGCAGCAACCACATGGACCCAGCCATGCAAACGCAGGACCCCATGTGCTGGCAGGCCTGGCAGACCAATACCGACACCATGTGGAATTGGATGAGCGCTCTGCGTGACGGCCTCGGCGGCCAGTTCCAGGCGAAGACCCCCGACGGGGCGCTCTGCAGCAACAACCTGTCCCGGAACGCCAGCCTGGACAAGCCCGGGGCGTGGAAGACCACGACGGTCGGCAACAACTTCTCGGTGCACCTGCACGACCAGGCGTCCCACGGTGCCGACTACTTCAAGGTCTACGTGAGCAAGCAGGGCTTCGACCCCAAGACCCAGACCCTGGGCTGGGGCAACCTGGACTTCATCACGCAGACCGGCGGCTACGCGCCGGCGAACGACATCACGTTCCCCGTCCAGACCTCCGGCTACACCGGACACCACATCGTGTTCGTGATCTGGCAGGCTTCACATCTCGACCAGGCCTACATGTGGTGCAGCGACGTGACCTTCGGCTGAGCTCAGGAGCGCCACACATGACACCGGTCCCGGGCGGCGCCCTCGAAGCGCCGTCCGGCCGACTGAAAGGGAATTCGCGCAGTTCAGCTGCCGATTCCCTCTCATCGTTGCAGGTCACCGAGCTGACTGGCCTCTTCCGCGACACTTGAAATCTCTAGGCAAAGACAGCACGAGCCCCCTCCTGACCAGCACTTATGCAAGCCAGGAGGGGGTTCGGCGCGGTCTGGGGACCTTCTCAGGGACTCTTGGGTCGAGCCGGGAGACTGTCGGCTTCAGAGGCTGAGGACGGAATGCCCGGCGCTGCACGTGTCGGGCACGGGCAGAGCACCGGCGCTCCTCTCGATGTCAGGCCACTGGCCCCGGAACCCCGTCATGCCGGGTCAGAAAAAACGTGTGGAGCGATTCCTGGGAGCTTCCCACCGCGAAACAGTTGCGGACCTTGCCCAAGGAGTTCCACACCCGGCCGTCCGCATGCGTCGTACCCCGGTCGGCGTCCCCGAGGTAGGACCGCTGGTCGGCGTCGAAGTCGACCCACGTCGCTCCGGCCCGTCGGGCCAGGACCTCACCACGTAGGCTCCGCGGCCGGACAGCGCTTCGCGCACCCTCGCCTCTTCCACCCCGTTCTTGCGGACATCAGCCGTCGGATACGGAGTGGCCCCCCACGCTTCCAGCATCGCCGGCCTCGTTGGCTGCGTATCCTGCCGTACTCGACCTGCCTCACGCCCTGGTCGAGTGGGTAACCACGCTCATCGTCACCCGTACAGAGAGGCAACGCTGAGAGTGCTCACTGACAAGGTGATGCCGTTGTAACGCCGGTAACTGCAGGGCCCGTGCTCCAACGCCTGTCACGGTGCCGAACGTTTCCGCTGCAGTAACCAGGTCCCCCCTGTCACCACTCCCGTCACCAAAAAGCCCACCATCAGCGACATTTTGAATTCCTCCATCTTGCTGCCGTCGTCCGCCACAACCACCGACAGCGTCGTGATGACGACCGTGATCACTAGCCCAATGACCAGGTTCTTGCGCACCAGCGATTTCAGCAATTTCTCCTCGTTTCTCGACGAGTGCGCCGCAGTATCGTCCTCAATTTGACGGCACACCTGGGTTGTTGTCATCAGTTCGGGTCGATCAATACTCGGTGAGCACGGCCTTGCGTCGCGTTCTGTTACGGACGTTGCCGGCAGATCGCCCGGGCCGGTCAGCGACAAGCCCTGCTCCTTGCCCGCGGTGGATCGGTCCGGCCGGTGATGCGAGCACTCCTGTCCATGCCGACTGGGCATGGACAGGAGGACGTTCCTCGCCCTTTCCGACAATCAGGGGTTCTTCAGCACCCATCGACGGCGCGCGCCTTCCGTGAAGGCACTCTCGCGAAGGCGCGAGGCCAAGGCGGCCCGGTGCCGCACGACTTCACGCTGAAGGGGTACCGCTGCCGGGCAGCGGGGTGAGCGAAGCCGGCAGCGGCACGCCACTCCGTTACAGGATTTCGATCCAGTCGACGTGGGGCGGCCTGTTGGGGAAGGTGATGATGTAGTGCTTGGGGTAGGTGACGGTTGTCCCGTTCACGTCGTGGTACTTGACCCTGTTGTTTCCGGTGGAGATCTTGTCGACCCACACGGCGGTGCCCGGCCCGCTCGCTGCGAAGTTGTAGGTGCCCTTGTTGGCGAAGCAGAAGCTCAATTCGAAAGAGCCGATGTAGTCCTGGCCGTGCACATCGGCTCGCAGATAGTCGGACGGGCCGCAGTTGACCCTGTCGATGGCGTGTGCTGTTCCGGCCGGCATGACGACGGCCATGACGGCAGCCGCGGCTACTGGAAGGGCGAGACGCAGTTTCCTGTACATCCTCTGACTCCTATTTTTTGGGGTACCGACCGTCCGGCGAGAGCTTGTCGTGGCGCAACACAATTGACGGGCGTTTCGCCTGCCGGTATGTGATTTCCACGCTAAAAGCATGACCCTTTGATTGTCAACGGCGGTTTCTCGCAATGGTATTGGGGTTGCGCTGAGGTCGTGTTGGAGCCGCCGGTGGCCTGTGCTGGCTTCGGCATTTGGCGCGTCGGGGCGCGATGCGGCCGACCGATGCACGCCGAGTGAAAATGATGCCACCCGGCGACCTACGCTTGGCTTGTTGTCTTCACTTCTCGATACGCATCGCCCCAGGAAATACCCTCTTCTCTCGGGGGAATGACCGGGGGGACAGAAAACAAGGGCGAGCAGGCATGAGGTGCGAGACCATGACTGTTGACGCCAATAGGGATGTCTCCTCGTTATGCTGGTCCGATTTCAGCGGGCCGGGGTCAGGCTGCCGTGCACGAGCAGGAAGAGGTTCAGACCGAGCGTTCCCAGCATCATCGGCAGGGCCGAATCCGTCACGAGCGGGGGCGCAAACCCTCGGGCCACCACGATGCCCGCGGCGCACCAGGATCCGGCGTCACGGATCGTCCCTCGTCGGCGCGACGTGCCGGACGGCGCCAAGACCTGCGGCCCGTCCGCCTCCGTCGCCGGCTGGCGGCCGCGGATCCTGCGGGCCAGACCGACGAGGACCGAGCGCAGCACCTCGGCCCGACGGCTGGACGGGACGAACATCTGCTGCTTGAGCCGCGCGGTGCGCTGGTGCTTGGTGATGAACGGACGCAGCCCGGCCTCCCAGTCCTCCAGGGCGGCGTCGAGGTCGTCGGGGTGCTCCTGCAGGGCCGCGCCCAGTGCGGCGCCGCCGCGCAGCGAGGACGTGGCGCCCATGCCCGAGTAGAGGTTCATGCACCAGGCCGCGTCCCCCACCAGCACGACCCGCCTCGTACTCCACCGCGGCATCCGCACCTGGTGCACCGAGTCGAACAGGTGGTCAGGGGCCTCGTCCAGGGAGTCCAGGACGTGGCGCACCACGGGGTCGTCCATCGTGGAGAAGACCGCGCGCAGCCGCTCGACCCGCGACCCGCTGAACTGCTCCTGGATGTCCCTTGTCCGGTAGGTCAGCAGCGCGGTGGGCGCGTGGTCGGCGAGCCCGAACACCCACACCGCCCGCTTGTCGCGCGCGATGATGATGCTGTCGCTCGCCTCGTACGCGGGCACCTGCTCCTTCAGCTGGAAGGCGCAGATCATCGCGTTCCACGTGGTCAGGTGGTCCTCGTGCGGACCGAACACGATCCGGCGCACGCTCGAGCGCATCCCATCCGCGCCGACCACCAGGTCGAAGCTCTCGCGGTACAGGGCACCGGTGTCGGCGTTCTCAAGCAGGACCTGCACCTCGGCAGAACCCTCGGTGATCGCGACCGGAGTGGTCGCGAATCGCACCTCGATGCCCGTGATGCTCTGCCACAGCGCGGCCTCGATGTCGCCGCGCAGCACCGCTGCCGGCCCTCCGGGCTGGTCCAGGAACCCCAGAGCCGGCCTGCGCTTACCCCGACGGTCGACCGACCACGAGTTCGCGCCCGCCTCCCGTTCCGGGTTGCGGGTGTGCAGGTGGTCGGCGATCCCCAGGTCGACCGCGGCCTGCCGGCCCTCCGGGAACAGTCCGACGAAGTAGCCCCCGGTACGCCGCTCCGGCGCCCGTTCGACGATCACCGGCGTCCAACCGGCCCGGCTCAGCCCGATCGCCGCGGACATTCCCGCGATTCCGAGCCCCACCACCAACGCCCTCTTCCGCATGGCCGTCACCGCGCCGTGCCGGACAGGGCCGACGATGCGGTGTACTCCGCCGTCATCCGACGGTGGACGACCTTGCGGATCCGTTCGAGGACGAACGAACTCAGCAACTCGACCGGCCGGCTGGACGGGACGAACCTCTGCTGCTTGGCCCGTGCGGAGCGCTGCTGCCGGGTGATGTAGGGACGCAGGCCGGTCTCATAGGCCGCCAGAGCGGCGGCGAGGTCGTCGGGGTGCTCCTGCAGGGCCACGCCCAGTGCGGCGCCGCCGCGCAGCGAGGACGAGGAGCCCATCGCTGAGTAGGTGTTCATGCACCAGGCCGCGTCCCCCACCAGCACGACCCGCCCCGCGCTCCACCGGTCCATCTTCACCTGGTGTATCGAGTCGAACACGTGGTCAGGGGCCTCCTCCAGGGAGTCCAGGACGTGGCGCACCACGGGGTCGTCGTCCATCCCGGAGAAGACCGTGCGCAGTTGCTCGATCGCCGACCCGGTGAACCGGTCCGGGATGTCCTCGGTGCGGTAGGTCAGCCAAGCGCAGGGCGCGTGGTCAGCGAGTCCGAACACCCACACCGCGCGCTTGGGGCGCGCGACGAGGATGCTGTCGCCGGCCTCGTAGGAGGGCACCTGCTCCTTCAGCTGGAACGCGCAGATCATCGCCTTCCAGTTGACCATGTAGTCCTCGTCGGGGCCGAACACCATCCGGCGCACGCTCGAGCGCATCCCGTCCGCGCCGACCACCAGATCGAAGTCCTCGCGGTACTGCTTCCCGGCGCCGGCGTCCTCGAGCAGGACCTGCACCCCGCGGGCGCCCTCGGTGATCTCGACCGGAGTGGTCGCGAACCGCACCTCGACCGCGTCCTCGGTTCCGTTCGCGGCGATGCCCTGCCACAGCGCGGCCTCGATATCGCTGCGCAGCACCGATGCCAGTCCGCTGGGCGCGTCCAGCAGTCCCAGAGCCGGCTTGCGCCTGCCCCGGCGATCCACCGACCACGAGTTCCCGCCCGGTCTCCATTCCGGGTTGCGGGTGTGCAGGTGGTCGGCGATACCCAGGTCGGCCGCAGCCTGTAAACCCTCGTGGAACATGAAGATGTAGTAGCCCCAGGTTCGACGCTCGGGTGCCCGTTCGACGATCACGGGCGTCCATCCCGCCTGGCGCAGCCCGATCGCCGCGGACATCCCCGCGATCCCGAGCCCGACTACCAAAGCCCTCTTCTGCATGCCTCTCCCCTCTCTGATCACGATCGACTGGTGGACGGCTCAGTCCGGCACGACGACGACGCGGCTGCGGCCGGTGTGCGCCCATGCCTCACCGACCCGGCTCAGCGGGAACTCGGTGTAGGGCAGGTGCAGGGACCCGTCGGCGAACCGGGCCATGACCTCGGGCGCCTCGGCGAGCATCTCCTCGTGGGACACCGATCCGGCGCCGCTGCCGGTGATCCGGATCCGCCGGCTGCGCAGCAGGTCCGCGGGCAGCGATGCCTCCGCGCCCGCGAGCGAACCGATCTGCACGTAGGACGTGTTCGCCTCGGCGTCCTCGCCGCTGCGGCCCAACGCGGCGAAGGCCGCCTCGGCGACGGGGCCCCACAGGTAGTCCAGCACGAGACCGGGCGACGTCTCGGACACGGCATCAGCCAGAGCCTGCTCCAGGCCGTCGGGCCCGTCGTGGGCCAGCGACACGGTCGTCGCTCCCGCGCCGCGCAGCCGCTCCAACGCCTCCGGATCGCGCCCGGCGGCGATGACCCGCTCCGCCCCGAGCGCCAGCGCCCCCTGCACGGCGAGGCTGCCCGACATCCCCGTGGCGCCGAGCACCAGCACGGTGCCCAACGCCCCCAATTCCCTGCGCCTCGCGGTCAGGACCATCCAGCCGGACAGGGCGGGGTTCATGCCCGCGGCGATCGCGAGCGGATCCGCCCCCGCCGGAACCTCCGCCTGTAAGGGTGCGACCAGCCGCTCGGCCATCGTCCCGAAGGGCGGACGCGCGTACCCGGTGTAGACCAGTTGCCCGTCGTCGGTGCGGGCGACCGCGTCGATGCCCAGCACCAGCGGGTACCTCATCCGACCGCGGCCGTAGTGCTGCCCGGTGGCCAGCCCGCGCACGATGTTGTGCAGGCCGGCTCCGACGAGGTGCAGGGGCTCGGAACCGGGCGGGACTGTCGGCTCGGGGAAGTCGGCGCAGACGGGCGACGTAGCGGGGGAGGTGACGACTGCAGCACGCATCATGACTCTCCTTAACTAAGTTCAATGCTGTAGCCAGCCTGCCTGAACACCGTTAAGGTGTCAACCATGACCAAGGGCATCACCCAGGAGCGGATCGTCACGGCGGCGCTCGAACTCCTCGACGACCAGGGCATGGAGGCCCTCACCGTCCGCGCGCTCGCCTCCCGGCTGGACGTCCGCGCCTCCGCCCTCTACTGGCACGTGCGCAACAAGCAGGAGTTGCTCGACGAGATGGCCACCGAGGTCATGCGCCGCGTGGCCGGCGCCTTCGCCGCGGTCCCGCCGGGCGACGGGTGGCGCGACGACCTCGCCGCCTTCGGCCGCGTGCTGCGCTCGGAGTACCTGCTCCACCGCGACGGGGCCCGCATCTTCAGCGGCACCCGGATCACCGATCCGGACGTGGTCCGCATGAAGGAGCCGTTGTTCGAACGCTGGACCGCGTCCGGCTGGAAGCCCGCCGAAGCGGACGACGCCATCGACCTGGTCACCGCGTTCGTCGTCGGCTTCGTCATCGAGGAGCAGGAGAGGCGCCAGGCCGCCGGGACCGATCCGTCGCGCTACTCGATCGACCAGCGCGACGCCTGGCTCGGCGAAGGTGCGTCACTGGTCAAGGAGGCCGGGCACCTCCACGACGACGGCAACCGGCGGTTCGAACGGCACCTCGGCATGGTCCTCGACGGGATCGCCGCCCGGCTGGACGCGTGACTCGCCGGCGCCTGCGCACCAGCACCGTCGCGAGCACCGCGGCCGCGACGAGCGCCGGCTAACACCTCAGGACCCTCGCAACGTCTCCGACGCTGCAGGAACCGACTGGCGTCCCCTCAGCCATCCGGCCGCCCCGCCCGCGTCGGTAGTTGCCGACCGAGGTGCTCACCGAGAGCATCCGCGGCAGCCTCACTCAGCAGCGAGCACGCCGCACACTCCCTGTCGCATGATCAGCGAAGTCAGGACTGCCTTCAGTTGTCGAGGGGTGTGGAGAGGCGGTCGAGGACGTGCCGGACGCCGGGTTGCCGGCCGGTCCCCGAGCGATGGAGGGCATGGGCGCTCCGGTGGACCGGCACACGCAGCGTTCGGACTTTTCAGCAGCATCTCCGGCCAGTCCCGCTTCAGCGCCCATGCGGAGGAGATCAAGGAACTCTCCGGACAGATGCCCGTACACGACTGCACTCGCGTGGCGGAATACCTGAGGAGAGCCCCCGTGATCATCGCCCTCATGGGATATACGGAGGACGTCGTGGGCAAAAAGTTCGGCGTGATGGGTGGATCCGCCATTTACAGTGACGGAACCTACTACTGGCGTCGCGACACCGCCGAGTATGTGGAGAACTACAGGACGGGACTCCCTTCTGGATTCATGGAGCACGGTGCGCGGATGCAGTGGAGCGTTCCCGCTCTCAGCGATGCGGAAATTTTGGAGATCGATGATTTCTTCGAATCGCTCCGCACGCAGGGCTGACCCCGGGTCCACCGGCGGGATCGCGGTGTGACCGGTTGGGGTATGCGGGGCGTGTCGCCTGCGCCGACAGAACCCCATGTGCACCGGTCATGATCGAGGCGTCGGAGGAGCATCAGCCGGCCGTGGGTCCGCTCGATCGCCCACGGCTTCGGGGACCGAGGGGGCATCATCCGGGCCGAGCCGGGGGTGCGACGGCTTCCGTGTCGCGTCGCTCGGCTTCCCGGGGGACTGGGCGATCTCTTCTTCGGCGGCTTCGATGACGGCCAGTACGGCGGCGGCCGCGGCCGAGGGGTCGCGGGCCTCGACGGCACGCACGATGGCGCGGTGGCCCGGCAGTGAGGCTTCCACCGCGCCCGGGGTCTGGGTGCTGACGAGGAAGCTGTGTTCCAGCGCGATGTCGATGGCGCGGCCCAGCGAGCCGAGAAGAAGGTTGCCGCTGGCATCGAGCAGGGCCCGGTGGAAGCTGATGTCGGCCTCTACGTAGCCGCCGCGGTCGGATTCGGCCGCAGCGGCCTCCATGGCCGCCAGGCAGTCGTACAGGACCCGCACTTCGTCGGGATCGGCCCGGCCGGCAGCAAGCCTGGCGGCCTCGGGCTCGACGATCCGGCGCAGTTCACCCGTGTCGCGCAGCAGAGCCGTGGCGTCCCCGGCCTGTTTCCAGCGCAGCACGTCACGGTCCAGGTGGTTCCAGTGCTCCGGGGGCAGTACGCGCGTGCCGGTGCGGGGGCGCACGCGCAGCATCCCCTTGGCCACCAGTGACTTGACCGCTTCCCGCAACACCCCTCGGCTGACGCCGGTCTCGGCCGCGAGCGCGTCCTCGACCGGCAGCGGATCCTCCGGCGACCACGCGCCACCCACGATGCGCCGCCCGAGTTCGTCGACCACCCGCTGATGCATGGTCAGGAAGTGCACCACGATCTCTGCTCGCCCCCTGGACACCATTCATCGAATCATTTAATGATTGCCTTACCAGGGTAAGGCCTGTGGGCCCTCACCCCGAAAACGCCCATCGCGCAGCGGACGATACCGAAGCCACGGGAGTGCCTACATGACCGACGGCCGCAAGACGAGTCGCAGCCAGGCCTGGTTCGGCGCACAGGGGCGCAGCGGGATGCTGTACCGCTCCTGGATGCGCAACCAGGGGCTCGGGCACGAGGTGTTCGACGGGCGTCCCGTCATCGGCATCGCGACCAGCGCATCCGAACTCGCCCCGTGCAACGCCCATCTGACACACGTCGCCGAAGCCGTCAAACGCGGCGTGTGGCAGGCGGGCGGCCTACCGCTTCAGTTCCCCACCATGGCCACCGGCGAGACCCTTATGCGCCCCACCGCCATGCTGTACCGCAACCTCATGGCCATGGAGGTCGAGGAGCTGATCCGGGCCAATCCGCTCGACGGTGTCGTGCTCCTGTCCGGCTGCGACAAGACGACCCCCGCCATGCTCATGGGCGCTGCCAGCGTCGACCTGCCCGCCGTCATGGTCACTGGCGGGCCGATGCTCAACGGCAAGTACCGGGGCCAGGACGTGGGGTCCGGCACCCACGTGTGGAAGTTCGAGGAGGACCTGAAGACCGGCCGGATGACCGAGGAGGAGTGCTTCTTCGCGGAGGGGTGCATGGCCCGTTCCAACGGGCACTGCATGACGATGGGTACCGCCTCGACCATGGCCTGCGTGGCCGAGGCGCTCGGCATGCAGCTGCCGGGCTCGGCGGCTTGGCCCGCGGTCGACTCCCGGCGGATGGAAACGGCGCAGGCGGCCGGACAGCGCATCGTACGGATGGTGGGGGAGGATCTGCGCCCCTCGCAGATCCTGACCCGGGCGGCGTTCGAGAACGCCATCCGGGTCAACGCGGCCATCGGCGGTTCCACGAATGCCATCATCCATCTCACCGCCATCGCCGGACGGGTCGGCGTCGAGTTGAGCCTGCAGGACTTCGACGACCTGGTACGCCCGGTTCCTACCCTGGTCAACCTGATGCCCAGTGGCAAATACCTCATGGAGGACTTCTGCTACGCGGGTGGCCTGCCGGCCGTCATGGCCGAGCTGATCGGTGGCGAGCTGCTGCACGGCGGAGAGATCACGGTCACCGGACACACCATCGCCGAGAACACCGAGAACGCCGAACGCATCGTCTCCGACGTCATCACCGGTCTCGACGCCCCCTTCCAGCCTGCGGGCACCGGGATCGCCGTCCTGCGCGGCAACCTGTGCCCCGACGGCGCTGTGATCAAGCAGTCCGCCGCGTCACCGCACCTGCTCACCCACCGAGGTCCCGCGCGCGTCTTCGACTCCCCCGAGGCCTATCACGCGGTGGCCGACGACCCTGAACTCGACGTCGACGAGAACACCGTCATCGTCATCCGCAACGCCGGCCCCAAGGGCTATCCCGGTATGCCCGAGGTCTCCAACGTCCCGCTGCCGGCCAAGCTGCTGAAGGCCGGCATCAAGGACATGGTGCGCGTCTGCGACGGTCGGATGAGTGGCACCGGGTACGGGACGGTGATCCTGCACGTAGCGCCCGAGGCCGCCGTCGGTGGCCCTCTCGCCCTGGTGCGCGACGGGGACCCCGTCGTCCTCGACGTACCGAACCGCACCCTGGATCTGGACGTGGACGACGCCGAGCTCACGCGACGTCGGCAGACGTGGAGGGCACCCGCTGAGCGGTATTCCAGCGGCTACGCCTGGCTCTACACCCAGAACGTGGAACAAGCGGACCGAGGAGCCGACTTCGGTTTCCTGCGAGGAAGCCGTGGTCACGAGGTCCCCCGCGACTCGCACTGAGCCCGCCCCGGGCGACCTCACCCCTCGGAACCTGGAGAGCACTGACCGTGGAACCGGAAACAACGCGCCCCCGTCCGATGCTCACAACCGGCTCCGTCCTGCCGGAGGACGCCGACCGAGCCGCCCTCGTCGCGCGCGTCCACAGCCCGGAGTGGGGCGGGCCGTGTGTGGCCGCTGTCCGCGGAGAGCACGTCGTCGACCTGACGGCCATCGCGCCCACCGTCTCCGACCTCATGGAACGCCACGACGCGGCGGCAGTCGTCCGCGAGGCCGACGGCGGACACGTCTGGCGCCTGGACGAACTGGTCGAGGCACCGACCGACCGCCGTGACGTCCCGCATCTGCTCGCCCCCATCGACCTGCAGGTGATCAAGGCCGCCGGCGTCACCTTCGCCCGTAGTCTGCTGGAACGCGTCATCGAAGAGCGCACGGGCGGCGATCCGGCGCGGGCGGCACGGGTGCGGGCCCGCATCGGGCAGGTGGTGGGCGGCACGATCGACGGCATCCGTCCCGGATCGCCGGAAGCCGACAGGGCCAAGGAACTGCTCGTCGCCGAAGGGCTGTGGTCGCAGTACCTGGAGGTCGGGATCGGGCCCGACCCGGAAGTGTTCACCAAGGCCCCGGTACTGTCCGCGGTCGGCACCGGCGCCGACATCGGAGTGCTCGGTGCCTCGGTGTGGAACAACCCCGAGCCCGAGGTCGTCCTCGTCGTGGACTCGCGCGGCCGGGTACGCGGCGCGACGCTCGGCAACGACGTCAACCTCCGCGACATCGAGGGGCGCAGCGCCCTTCTGCTGTCCCGGGCGAAGGACAACAACGCCTCGTGCGCGATCGGCCCGTTCATCCGCCTGCTCGACGAGGGCTTCGACCTCGACACCGTGCGCGGACTCGACATCGGCCTGCGGATCGACGGCCCGGACGGCTACGTACTGCACGGCAGCAGTTCCATGCGTGAGATCAGCCGCGACGTACTGGACCTGGTGGCCGCCACCCACGGGCCGCACCATCAGTACCCGGACGGCTCCGTCCTGTTCACCGGAACGCTGTTCGCCCCCACCGAGGACCGACAGGCACCCGGCGCGGGCTTCACCCACGAGTACGGCGATGTCGTGCGGATCTCCAGCCCGCGACTCGGCACTCTGGTCAACACCGTCGTTCCCAGCGAGCTGGCCGCGCCCTGGACGTTCGGCGTACGAGCGCTGATGCGCAGCCTCTCACGGCGGGGCGTGCTGTGAGCTGACGTCACCGGGTCGGTGGACTCGGGCATCGGCAACGAGCGGTATTGGTCATGTACCCGTGTGCGCAGCGCCACCGCTGCTGCGACGTGCGCTGCGCCCGCCCGGTTCAGGCCTGATCAACCGCCTCCTGCCCGACCGTGGCGTGCAGGCGTCGGGTGTGATCCACGTGGCGCTCGGCTCCGGTCAACGTGACCCTGGCCGTCAGGCGTGGATCCGCGCTGGAGGCGGCCAGTCGCACTTCCAGCTCGCCCGGTTCGACGACGCGCCGATTGCCGCGTCCGGTGAAGGACGCGACGTCGGCCGGGACCGTGACACGGAGGCGCCGGGCCTCGCCCCGTTTCAGTTCGACCCGGGCGTAGCCGACGAGGCGCTGCACCGGCTGGACGACGGAGGCGACCGGGTCGTGCAGATAGACCTGGACGATCTCGGTTCCGGACCGGCCACCTGTGTTGCGGACGGTGAAGGTGAGGGTGAACTCGCCGTCCGTCGGGGCCTCCTCGACGTCCACGGTCAGATCTGTCCAGTCGAACCGCGTATAGGACAGGCCGTGTCCGAAGGCGAACGCGGGGGTCGGGTCGCTGCTGGACACCTCGCTGGCGTGAGCGAGCCGCGCCCCGAGGTACGTGGCCGGCTGGGAGCCCGGCCCGCGCGGCACGCTGACCGGAAGGCGTCCGGAGGGCTCGGTACGGCCGCTGAGCACTCCGGCGATCGCGTGAGTGCCCTCCTCACCCGGGAAGAAGGACTGCACGATCGCGGCGGACTCCTCCACGGCACGGCCGAGGGCGTACGGCCGGCCGGCGAGCAGCACGGTGACCACGGGTGTCTCCAGATCGAGCAGGGTGTCGAGCAGTTGCTGCTGCGCGCCGGGCAGCACCAGCGTCTCGACGTCACATCCCTCGCCGCTGGTGCCCCGTCCGAAGAGCCCGGCGCGGTCGCCGAGCACCACCAGGGCGATGTCGGCCTCGCGTGCCACACGGGAGGCCTCGCGGATGCCGGAGAGATCTCCGTCGTCGATTCCGGTGCCGCGGGCGAACGTGATCTCTGCGTCGGGGAACTCGGTGGCGAGAGTGTCGCGCAGCGTGGGCAGTTCGATCCCGAGTGGTGTCCCGGGGTGGCGGACGCCGATGTGCTGGGGGAAGGAGTAACAGCCCAGTACGGCGACGGGCTCGTCGGCGTTGGGGCCGAGCAGGGCGATGCGGCGCGGCCTCGCGAGCGGCAGGGTGCCGTCGTTGCTCAGCAGCACCACCGCTTTCTCGGCGACCGTGCGGGCCAGCGCGCGGTTCTCCGGACCGTCCAGGTCGATACGGCCGCGCACGGCGGCCGGATCGTTCAGGTCTGCTCCGTGGAGCGCGGCCGGCAAAGGGTTCCAGTCCGGGTCGAGCAGACCGAGTGTCGCCTTCTGGGTGAGAATCCGGCGCAGGGCGCGATCGACCAACGCCTCCGGAATGCGGCCGTCCGCGACGGCCTCGGTCAGGGGCGCACCGTATGTCTTGACATTGGGCAGTTCGACGTCGATGCCCGCGTGCAGCGCCGTGCCGGCGGCGTCCGCCCAGTCGGCTGCGACGCCGTGCAGGGTCTTCAGGAAGGCGATGGCGAAGTAGTCGGCGACGACGGTGCCGTCGAAGCCCCACGTGTCGCGCAGCAGCCCGGTGAGCAGATCCTCGTCGGCCGCGGAGGGCATGCCGTCTGTGTCGGTGTACGCGTTCATCACCGACCGGGCCCGGCCTTCACGGACAGCCATCTCGAAGGGAGGCAGCAGCACGTCGGCGCGCTCACGCGGGCCCACGGAAGCGGGAGCGAGGTTACGGCCGGCTCGGGAGGCCGAGTAGCCGACGAAGTGTTTGAGGGTGGCGGCGATCCCGGCCGACTCGAGACCCTGCACGTATGCCGTCCCGATGGTGCCGACAAGGTACGGGTCTTCGCCGATGGTCTCCTCGACCCGGCCCCAGCGGGCATCGCGCACAACGTCCAGGACGGGCGCGAGTCCCTGGTGGACGCCGACGGAACGCATGTCGCGGCCGATGGCGGTGGCCATGCGCCGCACCGTTTCCGGATCGAAGGTGGCGCCCCAGGACAGCGGAACGGGGTAGGCCGTCGCCCCCCAGGCGGCGAAGCCGGCGAGACACTCGTCATGCGCGAGGGCGGGGATGCCGAACCGGTTCGTGGCGGCGATACGGGTCTGTGTGCGGGCCAGGGAGAGTGCGCCCAGGGCGGGGTCGACCGGGACCGTGCCGAACGGACGGGTCAGCTGGCCAAGTCCGGAGGGCAGGAGTGCGTCGAGATCGACGGCCTCCTCCATGTCGTGCTGATGAGGGGCCACCTCACCGCCCTCATCGGAGGCGCCCACCCACACTCCGTACAGTTGGGCGGTCTTCTCCTGCAGGGTCATCGCGTCGATCAGGGCGTCGACTCTCGCGGTGACGGAAAGGGTGGGGTCGCTCCACGGGGCGATGTCGGGGGTGCTCTCTGCGGCCACGTTGATGTTCATTTTCCTCCCATGCCCGCCAGGCCCTCGGCGGGGGCGCGATCGGCGGGCAGTCGGACGTGCGGGGATCAGGAGCTCACGGAACGTCTGGGACCGGGGGTCCGTCACCGGCCCGGCGGCCGGCCCCCGTGTCGCTCACCGGCTGAATCCGGCGGTCAGGCCGCTCAGCAGCTGGCGACGGCCGAACGCGTACAGCACCAGGAGGGGCAGTGTGGTGAGGACGACGGCGGCGAGAACGGCAGGGACGTTGACCCCGTACTGGCCCTGGAAGGTCCACAGCGCGAGCGGCAGGGTCCGACGGTCAGGGCTCTGGGTGAGGATCAGAGGCAGCAGGAATCCGTTCCAGATGGTCAGCGCGTTGAAGATGGTCACGGTGAGGATGGCCGGTCGGGTGAGCGGTGCCGCGAGCCGCCACAGCGTCGTCCATTCGGTGGCGCCGTCGACCCGCATCGAGTCGAACAGCTCTTTGGGCACGTCGCGGATGAAGTTCCCGAGCACCAGCACGGACAGTGGTACGGCGAAGGCGATCGACGGAAGGATCAGCGCCAGCAGACTGTCGTACAGATGTAGTTTGATGATGATCAGGTAGACCGGGATCACCGTCGCCTGAAGCGGGATGGCCAGGCCCATGAGGAACAGCCCGTTGATCGCGCGAAGACCCCGCATGTGCCAGCCGCGAACGATCGCGTAAGCGGCCATGAAGGAGAACACGACCGCCGGCACCACGGCGCCGGCGGTGACGACCAGGCTGTTGACGAAGTAGCGAAGGAAGTCGGACTCGATGACCAGCCGGTAGTTGTCGAGTGTCGGGTCGGCCGAAGGTACCAGCGGATTGCTCGCGTAGTAGCGGCTCTGGGCCTTGAGGCTGGTGATGAGGGTCCAGTACAGGGGTACGGCGACGATGACGAGCCAGACCCATCCGGCCAGGCCGCCGGCCCAGTTACGCCGGCGGGAGTGGCGTTGCCGTGTGCGGCGGGTGGTCTTCTGCCGTTGTCGCGGCTCGGTCGGCGTGATGGTCACGTCAGGCCCCCTCGAGTTGGCTCGCGCCGGCGTCCCGGCCGCCGAGCCGACGCAGCAGCAGGGCGAGGGCCAGACCCACCAGGACCAGGATGACCGCGATGGCGCTGGCCGGTCCCATCAGGCTGGCCTGGAATCCCCGCTTGTACATGTCCAGTGCCAGGACCCGGGTCGCGTCGCCGGGGCCGCCCTCGGTCAGGACGTAGATGAGGTCGAAGAAGGTCAGCGAACCGACCACCATCAGCGTGGACGAGGTGATGATGGTGTATTTCAGCTGGGGCAGAGTGATGCTGAAGAACTGCCGGATCCGCCCGGCTCCGTCCAACTGCGCCGCTTCGTAGAGTGACTTCGGAATCTGCTGGACACCACCCTGGTAGATCAGGGAGTGGAACGGGACGAACTGCCAGGAGACGACGAAGATGACGACCCCGAACGCGAGCCCGGGCCGCCCCAGCCAGTCCTGGCTGAGCACCGGGATCTTCAGCCCGGCTCCGAGCCCGAAGTTGGGGTCCAGCAGTGCCTTGTACGCGATCGCGATCGCCGCCGAGCTGAGCATCAGCGGAACGAAGTACACCACGCCCAGCACAGCACGATAACGCTGGCGGCCTGCCATGAACGTGCCGAGCAGAACACTCAGCGGCGTCTGAACGGCCCAGGACACGGCCATTACCAGAAACGTCACCCAGAGGGCGTGCGGCAGCCCGGGGTCGGTGAGCACCGCACGCCAGCTGGTGAGCCCCGACGGGTTGATGGCGCCGATCCCGTCCCACGTGGTGAAGCTCAGAGCGAAGACACCGACGAGTGGGATCACGGCGAAGCCGACGAAGACCACCAGCGCCGGCGTCGCCAGCCACGGCAGGATGCTGCGCGGTTCGCGGCGCGGTGGATGGTCGGCGAGGTAGGTCATTTGGCGGTGGCCGCGTTGAGGTTGGCGGCGAACTGCTGCGGACTGATCGACAGTTGGAACAACTTGGCGATGTTGTCCAGCAGTGTCTCGGCGGCCGCCGGAGTGAGCGCCTGGTCCCAGGACTGACCGAACACCTTGGTCTTGCTGGCGATGTCGTAGGTGAACTGCAGGAAATCGGCGTTCTTGGAGGCGGCCAGCAGCTTCTCCGTGCCGAGCCGGATCGGGACCGACCCGTTGTCGATCCACTTCTTCGCCTCCTCGTCCTGGAGGACGCCTGAGGCGAAGAACTCTTTGGCGATCTTCTTCTCCTCGGCGCTGGCCTTCGAGGAGATGGACAGGTACTGGGCCGGGTTGCCGACGGTGTTGCCCGGATCACCCTTGCCGCCTTCGACGGGCGGGAAGTTCATGTAGTCCAGCGCGCCGCTCGAGACGAAGTCCCCGCCGTCGGCCTGCTGGATGCCGTACGACCAGGCTCCGTGCAGCATCATCGCGGCCTTGCCGCGGTACAGCAGTGCCTGGTCGGCGTTGGAGTCCGCGGTGATCGAGGAGAAGCCCTTGACGAACCCGTCGGCCTCGACCAGCTCCTGCGTCTTCGTCAGCGCGGTGATGGCGTCCGGGTTGGACCAGGCGTTCTTCTCGCCCTCCATGACGGCCTGGAACAGCTCGGGACCGCCGATGCGGTCGAACAGGAACTCCAACCACATCATGTTCGTCCACCGGGACTGGCCACCGAGTGAGAACGGCGCTATGCCCTTCGCGTTGAACCGGGGCACCAGTGCCATGACATCGTCCCAGGACTGAGGAGGTTCCACGCCGACCTGGTCGAAGACCCTCTTGTTGTAGTAGAGGACGATCGGCTGCACGACCTCGCACGGCATCGCGTAGATCTTGCCGTCGACGGTTGCCGCGCCGAACGAGGACGGGAACAGCCCCTTCTTGACTTCGGAGTGCTCGCCGAACCACGAGGTGAGGTCCTCGACCTGGCCCGCTTCCGCATAGGTGCGCAGCGTCCCGCCACCCCAGCCCCAGATGATGGTGGGCGCCTGCCCGGCACCGATAGCGGTCTTGATCTTCGTTTTGTACGCGTCGTTCTGGAAGGTGGTGTCCTTGATCTGTTCCCTCGGGTGGGCCTTGTTGAAGGCGTCCACCGCGCCGGCTCTGACACCTTCCTGCGGCTGACCGTTCAGGTACCAGTACGTGGCCCCACCGCCGCTGCCGCTGCCGCTGGGACCGGACGAACCGCAGGCCGTCAGCGCCGCGGAGACCGGCACGCCGGCTGCCAGGCCGAGGAGGGTACGTCTGGAGAGCGCCATGTCTTTCCTCCGCACTCGAGAGCCACCGGCTTCTCGTGAGTCATGGTGAAAGTTTTCGAAAACAGTCTTCTCCGAGCCCTGTTCATGCAAGTTAGGTTTCGGGCTGACGCCCTGTCAATACAAGTGCAGGAATGTGCCACCGGTACTGCTACAGCTGGGGAGAGGCGAGTGACAACGACCTTCAACAGGCTTCGACAGGGACCGAAACTATTTCGAAAAATGCCAGTCGAGGACGAAGGACGACGTGCAGACCGCAGCCGTCGCACTGTCGGTGCAGGTCACCCCGCGTCGGAGGGACTCGGCGCCGAACCTTCCGGACGGGTCCGACGCCCTCGCTCGCCCACCGAACTCACGGACATCGTCGGACGCGTCGGGGCCGGGGCTCGTCGGCGCCTCCCCGGACGGGCTCGGTGCCGGGTTGCCGTAGAGTTGACCGGTTCCAGACGTGTTGCCGGCCCGAACGGCGGCTCACCGCACTGGTGGACGTACAACCGAGAGGAACCGATGCGACCGAACGCCAGGCGCACCACCTTGGCGGACATCGCCCAAGTGGCTGGGGTCTCCGTCGCGACCGTGTCCAAAGTGGTCAACGGTCGCGGTGACGTGGCACCGCACACCCGTGCCCGGGTGCAGGAACTACTGCATCAGTACCACTACCTCGCGCCCGTGTTCCGCCACACCGAGGCCGCCGAAGTCCCGACGATAGAGGTGCAGTTCAAGGGCGGCCTCAAGTCGTACGTGGCCGAGACCCTGGAAGGCATCGTCGACTCCGCGGCCGAGTTGGGGGCCTCGGTGGTGATCAGCAAGGCTGCCCGCGCCCCACACTGGGCCAGGGATCTGGTCTCGGCCGGGCGCCGAGCCGTCATCGCGGTCACCAGCGTGTACTCCACAGCGCACCTGAACGAACTGGCCCGGTGCGGGCTGCCCCTGGTCGTACTGGACCCACTGCACCTGCCGGACAGCCGGGTCAACAGCATCGGGGCGACCAACTTCACCGGCGGCCTGACGGCGACCCAGCACCTGCTCTCCCTGGGCCACCGCCGCATCGCCTATCTCGGCGGACCGGTCATGGCCGTATGCAACCAGGCGCGCACGCACGGCTACCGCGCCGCCATGGAGGCGGAGGGATTGCGGGTGCCGGACGACTATGTCCGGTGCGGAGACTTCACGTACGAGACCGGGTTGCTCGGCGCCACAGCACTGCTGAGCCTGCATGAGCCACCGACGGCGGTCTTCGCAGGCAACGACGAGATCGCCGTCGGTGTCATCGAGGCCGCCCGTACCCGCGGTCTGCGCATCCCTGAAGATCTGAGCGTGGTCGGCTTCGACGACACGAGCCTCGCCCAGATGGCCTCGCCACCACTGACCACCGTGCGCCAACCACTGAGGGAGATGGGCGGCGCTGCGCTGCGCACCGCCCTCCGCCTGTCCAACGGCGAGAAGGTCGGGTCCCACCACGTCGAGCTCGCCACCGAACTCGTGGTACGCGCCTCGACGGCGCCGCCCGGCGAGGATGGTTCGGCGCGTAGGTAGTCGCAGGCGAGGGGGTGCCGGACGGCGTCGGCGAATCGGTCCGGCCGGTGAGCGGGCGACCGGCCCCCGCACGCCGCGAACGACCGACCGTACGAACTGGCTGTCGGCACACTCACTCCTTCCGGTAGCCGAGGTCTCCTCACCGTCACGTTTCTCCCCCTACGCGGTTACACAGGAACACTCATCGAGCCAGGTCCGGGATCGTAGGACCGTAGGAGAGAAGTGATGGACATGCGAACCGAGGCCACCGAGAGGGCCGAGCTGGTCTTCTCCCTGTTCGACGCCAACGGCAACGGGGTCCTCGACTCCGAGGACTTCGACCTCATGACGGGACGTGTTCTGGAGGTGGCGGTCGCATCGGACGACCGCGCCAGGGAGGCCATCCGGGCCGCGTTCCGCCGCTACTGGACCACACTGGCCACCGAGCTGGACGCCAACGGCGATGGTGTGATCTCCGTCGACGAGTTCCGTCCGTTCGTGCTCGACCCCGAGCGCTTCGGTCCCACGATCACCGAGTTCGCCGAGGCGCTCGCCGCACTCGGCGATCCCGACGGTGACGGCCTGATCGAGCGCCCGCTCTTCGTGTCCCTGATGAGGGCAATCGGCTTCGCGGAGGCGAACATCCATGCGCTCTTCGACGCCTTCGGCCCGGACGCCGAAAACCGCATCACCGTGACCACGTGGGCCAGGGGCATCGAGGACTACTACGCACCGGACTTGGGTGGAATTCCGGCTGACCAACTGGTGGCTGTCCGGGCCGTCTGACACGGCCTGGGCATGGCGTTCCGTGGCGGCGCGGGCCGTACCGGGACGCCGCGGGTCGGGCCCCGGATCTCCCCGCACGCGCGGGCGCCGGCCCCGGGCGGACGTCTCCGTGAGCGGACGTCTCCGTGAGCGGACGTCAGGATCGGGGCCTGTGCGCGAAGACCCAACGGTTCCCCTCCAGCGCGTCGTTCGGCTCGGGGAGGGGACCACGTCCCTTCTGACGGGTGAAGTCGAAGGGCGTGTGCACCGAGATGGACCAGCCCTTGGCCGCCAGGTCACCCGCGGAGTCGGGGCGCGGCCCCCTGTCGAAGAGGTCGAGAAGATCGATGCCGATCTGCTCTCGCGTCGCCGTGTAGATCGCACTGTCGCGGTACGCGAGCAGGTCCTTCTCCAGCTTGGCCTCGAAGGCCAGGGCGCTGCCCTTGGCGGTGAGCCGGTCCACCATGTCGATGAGGTACGTCTCGGCGGGTCCCGGTAGGTAGAAGAGCAGTCCTTCGGCCAGCCAGACACTTGGAACGGCCGGGTCGAAGCCGACAGAGGTCAGTGCGGTGACCCAGTCGGAGCGCAGGTCGGCCGGGACCGGGATCCGCTTCGCCTTCGGGGCGGCCGACAGCTCCGTAAGCACCCGTTCCTTGAAGGCCAGCACGCCCGCCCTGTCGATCTCGAAGACGACGCAGTCGGGCGGCAGGTCCAGCCGGAAGGCGCGGGTGTCCAATCCCGCCCCCAGCAGCACCACTTGGCGTACGCCCGTACCGACCGACCGGTGGACGAAGTCGTCGAGGACTCCGGTCCGCAGACCGAAGTAACGGGCGAACCGCCCCCACAACGGGTTGTCGTCCCCTTCCGGGACCTCTTGGATGCTCACCGGCCAGTCCGCGCAGGCGGGGGCCGCACGGACGAAGTGCTCCGCGTAGACGTCCCTGGCCAGGCTGTCGTGACGGTGGGTCTCGATCGCCCGTGCGGCGGCGACCAGGAGGGCTGTCAGTCCCACGCCTGCGTCCACGCCTTCCGCGCCGGTCCGCCTCGTCGCCGTGGTGGTCATGTCCCCCTCGCCGGGAGCGAAGGACACGGAAGGGTCGCTGGTGGGACGGCGAGGGTCTCCGGTGGTGGAGGTTTCACTCATCGGTCTCTTCCTTCCGGCAGCAGGACGGGTTTGATCACGCGTCCGGCGTCACAGTCGCGTTCGGCCTCGTTGATGTCGGCCAAGGGATAGGTGCGGATCAGTTGGTCGAAGGGGAAACGGCCGGCCTGCCACAGACTGATCAGCCGGGGTATCAGCAGTGCGGGTACGGCGTCCCCCTCGCAGATGTGCCGGATGCTGCGGCCCCCGTCGAGCGTGCCCGGTTCGAGCGGCAGCGCGGTGTGGAGGCGTGCCACGAGACCGAGGGTGCCGGTGGGGCGCAGCGCGCGGAGCGCGTCGTTGATCAGCGGGGCGGAGGCCGTGGTGTCCAGGGCGTACTGCGCGCCGCCGTCGGTGTGCCGACGGATGCGTTCGGCCAGTCCGGCCGTTACGGCGGGCAGCGGGAGCGCGCCGAACCGTTCGGCCAGTTCCAGGTGCCCCGGATGCCGGTCGACTGCCACGGTCCGTACGCCGGCGGCGGTGGCCGCCATGACTGCGGCCAGGCCCACCGCTCCCGCGCCGAGTACGACGAGGGTGTCACCGGGGCCGGCACGGAAGGTGTTCAGCACGGCTCCGGCACCGGTGAGGGTGCCGCAGCCGAGCGGACCCAGCAGTTCGAGCGGCAGGGCGGCGTCGACCCTGACGGCGTTGCGCGCGGGAACGAGGGCGTATTCGGCGAAGGAGGACTGGCCGAACCACCGGGGGGCCAGCGTTCCCCCGACTGCGTCGGTGCGTCGTGACGGGTCCTCCTCGCGTCCCCCGAAGAGGTTGAGTGAGGCGAAGGAGTCGCAGTAGGCGGGGGCAGCGCTGCGGCAGTTCCGGCAGTCTCCGCAGGAGTCGAAGCTCAGCACGACGTGGTCACCGACGCCGATCGCACTGTCCGGGCCGTCGCCGGACGCCACCACAACTCCGCTCCCCTCGTGGCCGAGGACCGCCGGCAGCGGGGTGCGGCCGGCTGATCGCCGGACCGCGAGATCGGTCCGGCACATTCCGCATCCCGCGATCTCGACGAGGATCTCACCGGCGGCCGGGCCGGTGCTCAGGACGACCTCCTCGACCGCGAACGGGGTCTCGTAGGAGCGCAGCACGGCGGCTCTGAATCTCATCACCCCTCCCCCTTCGGCCGGTGCACGACGAAGGGACGGAGGTTGCCGTAGAGGCCCCACGGCCCGCCCGCGACACCGACCCCGCTGTCCTTGACGCCTGCGAAGGGCTGAGCAAGGGAGAGTTCGGCGTGGTGGTTGATCCAGACCGTGCCGCATTCGAGCCGCTCGGCTGTCGCCTCCGCCCGGTCGAGGTCGGTGCCCCACACCGAACCGCCCAGCCCGAAGCCGGTGTCGTTGGCCGCTTCGACGGCTTCGTCGAGGTTTCGGTACGGCAGCACCGGCAGGACCGGCCCGAACTGTTCCCCGGTCACCACCGGATCGTCGGGAGGGACGTCCGTGAGGATCGTGGGAGCGAAGAAGTAACCCGGTCCGTCGAGCCGGTGACCACCGGCCGCCGCCCTGGCGCCGGCCGCCAGGGCCCGTCGCGTGACCCGCTCGACGCGGGCCAGTTGGGGGGCGTTGTTGACCGGCCCGAGCCGTGTCTCCGAGTCCAGGCCGGATCCGACGACGACGGTCTTCGCACGGTGTGCGAGGGCCTCGACGACCTCGGCGTGGAGCCGGGCCGGTGCGTAGACGCGCTTGACCGCCATGCAGACCTGCCCGCAGTTCCGGAAGGCGGCCCAGAACAGCCGGTCCGCGACCCGGTCCACGTCGACGTCGTCCAACAGGACGGCCGCGTCGTTGCCGCCCAGTTCCAGGGTGACGCGGGCGAGTGAGGCCGCCGCAGCCGTGGCAACGGCCCGCCCGGTCGGGACCGAGCCGGTGAAGGTGACGTGGCGGATACCCGGGTGGGCGGCGAGGTGCGCACCGAGGGGTTCCCGGCCGGTGATGACGGTCAGGACATCCTCGGGCAGGGCTGTGGCGAGGACGGCACCGAGCAGCCGGGTGGCAAGGGGGGTGTACGGGGACGGTTTGAGGACCACGGTGTTGCCGGCGGCCAGTGCGGGAGCGAACTTCGCCGACGCGAGCTGAAGGGGGAAGTTCCACGGCACAATCGCGGCAACGGGCCCGAGAGACTGCCAGCGGATCTCGCTGTGCACGGGTCTGCCGTCGTCGATCCGGCGGGTGCGGGGGGTCAGAGCGGCGAAGTACCTCAGCCGGGCCGCCGTACGGGCGACCTCGGCGTACGACTCGGCCAGAGGCTTGCCCTGTTCCCGGGTGAGCAACGGAGCGAGGTCGTCCCCGGCGGCGTCCACCGCGTCCGCGGCGGCATGCAGCCGGGCGGTGCGAGTGGCCGGGTCGGCGCGCCATCCGATCCAGGCGCGCCGGGCCCGGTCGATCGCGTCGTCCAGCTCGTGCGGCTGCTGGTCGGGGGTTTCGTCGAAGGTCTCCCCGGAGGCCGGGTCGATGACAGGGAGGCCTGGGTCTCGGTGTCCGGAGACGCGGCCGGCTTCCGGTCTCGGCATCCCGGTGGTCAGTTCAGGGCCGGGGCGTCGGTGGCGTGCTCCCGGGCCTGCCGGTCCATCTCCGCCCGGAAGGCGGCGACCAGGTCTGGCTGGATCCTTCCGGCATTCCGGTCACCGCCCGAGCAGACCGCTCCCCGCACGCCCACGATGTCCGTGCCGATACGGGTCAGCGGACCGAGGTCGGCCTGCTTGACGCTTCCCGCGAGGGCAGCGAGCAGACCGAACGCGTGGGCGCGGCGGACGAACTCTTCGCAGACGTCCGGCGGAACGTGGTCGAACAACCGCGTCCCGTCCTTGATCGCGGTGTCCAGCATGGCCGCGTCGGCGCCGGCGCGGGCCGCGATGTCGGGCAGGGCAAGCGGATTTACGCAGCCGACGCGATGGGCGTCGGCGTAGCCCGAGGCGACGACCAGCGCGTCCGGGCGGTGGTCCTTCACCGCCCGGACAACCGCCCGCATGACCTCGACGCCCTGCTCGGGAGTCGTGCACCCGTACAGACCCACCTTGATGTACGTGGCGCCGGAGACGGCCGCACCGAGCGCGGCCTGCGCCACGGTGCCGGGCTTGTACGGAACGTCGCCCACGGTGGCGGACACCGGCTTGTCCGCCGGTACCGCGTCGCGTATCTCCCTGATGACCCAAGGGAAGTTGGCGCCGAGAGAGCCCTCATCGGGCTTCTTGACGTCGACGATGTCGAGGTGATCCGCCGCCTTCGCGCAGGCGAGCGCTTCCTCGATGCCGTCAGGGGAGATGAGAAGCAACACCGTGAACTCCTTCCGCCGCGAGTCCGCCCGGCCGGAGGGACGGGGAACTGCGGATCACCTGGTTCATGTGCGGTGCGCTCATCATTTCTGCTGCCCTCGCGCACCGGTAGGGCGTGCGGGGTTCCTCGGGCGGCGCGTGTACGCACACATACGACTCCGCGTGCACCGGCGCGGACCAGATCCTGTTCGGGCGCGCCGAAACGCCGAGGCGCATCCGCCGGGCATCACGCGCACCGCCCAGCACCGTCAGGTTGCGAGTGCGGTCTCGTACTCGGAGGGGGTGAGGTGGCCGAGGCTGCTGTGCGGTCGGAAGTTGCAACGGCCTTCGACGAAACCGGAGATCGGGGTGCGGACGGAGGCCCGGCTGGGCCAGGCGGAGGTGCCGGGCAGTTCGCGTCTGAAGTCCCTGTGACGATGCGGACATCGGCGGCGGAGAGATCGAGGCTGCGCCGTCCACGGACGGGCCACCGGAGCGTCTGTGGCACCCACCGTGATCACTGTTCGGCTCCGGTGACGCGCGGGTCGAGTCCGTACCGGTGCGGAACGCCGAGGTTCGCGCGCAGGGTCGTGCCCGGGTACTCGGTGGGATAGATGCCGCGTTCCTGCAGGATCGGCACCACCTCGTCGACGAATGCGTCGACGCCGTCCGGTGGCATGATGCCGGCGATGTACTTGATCTCGTCGGAGTCGCGACCGGCTTCGCGTGCGGCGTTCCGCACGAGCTCGCGCTGGGCGCGCCTCCTCGATCGTCCACACCTCGGCGATGAAGCCGCTCGCGCAGCGGCCCGCGATCGACAGGAGGTGCGGGCTGGGGCCGCCGGGCCCATGAGGTTGCTGATCGTGGAGTGCTCGACGTCGCCTCGTACGGCGGGGCAGTCGGGAGTGAAGAGGAATGCGAACTTCCCGTGCTCGGCGGCTCTCGCATGACGCACGGTGGCATTGACGTCGGCGTAGGTCCCGGGGTCCACGTGTGGGGCACGCCAGGCGCCGTGCAGACCACCGTATCCGTCGATCAGTCCCATCCCGAGGACGAGCTTCTTGTCCGTGGTCACCGGCCCCCGCCTTGCAGATCGCTTCGTCGGTGGCCGACACGCCGTCGGCGGATGTCCCGTCGGCGGCATCGGCGGACGTCCCGTCGGGGGCCGGACCCGGTGTCCGACCGACGAAGAGGGCGCCCACCAGCACGAGCAGGCCGATGACCCATGCGGTCATGAAGGCGGCCTGTCCGGCGGACTCGGCCTGCGCCATGGTGAGCACACCGGCGTCCCGGGCGCCGGAGCCGATGGTGTAGGCCGAGATGAACACCGCACCGAAACCTGCACCGGCGAGCTGCTGGACGGTGGCGAAGGCCGCGGTGCCGTGCGGGTAGAGCTCGGTCCTCAGGGCGCCCATCGCACTGGTCGTGAGCGGCGCCCACATCGCGGCCATCGCGCTGGTGAACACCAGCCACGCGAAGATCAGCGTGATCACGCTCGTGTTCTCGTCCACCCGGCTGAGGAACCACAGGACTGCCAGCCAGACGAGCGCACCGGGAATCACCAGCGGGCGCGGGCCGAAACGGTCGTAGAACCGGCCGCTCAGGGCCGCCACGATCGAGATCGCCGCCCCGCCCGGGATCAGGAAGAGGCCTCACGACCGGCGTGTACGCGCCGGTCGTGAGGCGCGCGCCGTTGTCAGGAGTGTGCCCGGCGGTGGGCGCGGATGATGTCCGCGTACCGGTGACCGCTGCTCTTGACCGTGCGCGTCTGCGTCGGGTAGTCGACGTGGACGAGGCCGAAGCGCTTGTCGTAGCCGTAGGCCCACTCGAAGTTGTCCAGCAGCGACCAGGCGTAGTACCCGGCCAGGGGTGCTCCCTTGCGGACGGCCCTCGCGCACGCCGCCACGTGCTGCTCCAGGTAATGGGTCCGCTCGGGGTCGTCCACCCTGCCGTCGGGTCCGACGGTGTCGGGGAAGGCGGAGCCGTTCTCGGTGACGTACAGGCGGCCCGCGCCGTAGTCGTCGGTCAGACGCATGAGCAGCGCTTCGAGGCCGTCGGCGTCGATCTGCCAGTCCATGCCGGTGCGTGGCACGTCGGGGAGCCGGACCTCCCGGGCGTACGGGACCGGGCCTTCGGGGTCGTCGGCGACGGTGACCGGGAAGTAGTAGTTGAGGCCGTGCCAGTCAAGGGGGGTGGCGATGGTCTCCAGGTCACCCGCGCGTTCGGGCAGTTCGACTCCGTAGAGTTCCCGCATGTCCGTGGGGAAGCCGCGGCCGTAGACGGGGTCGAGCCACCAGCGGTTGGTGTGGCCGTCCATGCGGACCGCTGCCGCGAGGTCCTCGGGGCCGGAGGAGGCGGCCGTCACCGTGGAGTGGTTGGTCACGAGCCCGACCTGGGCTCCGGGTGCGGCGGCGCGGATCGCCTGTGTGGCCAGCCCATGGCCGAGCAGCAGGTGGTAGGAGGCGCGGACCGCCGCGGTCAGGTCGGTCAGGCCGGGGGCCATCCGGCCTTCCAGGTGCCCGATCCATCCTGAGCACAGCGGTTCGTTCAGGGTGGCCCACCGGGTGACCCGGTCCCCCAGGCGTTCGGCCACGACGGCCGCGTAGGCCGCGAGGTGTCCGGCCGTGTCCCGTGCCGTCCACCCGCCCCTGTCCTGGAGGGCCTGGGGCAGGTCCCAGTGGTAGAGGGTGATGTTGGGGGTGATGCCGGCGTCCAGGAGGCCGTCGACCAGCCGGTCGTAGAAGTCGAGCCCCGGCGCGTTGACCGGTCCGTCGCCGCCCGGCACGATGCGCGGCCAGGCCGTCGACATGCGATAGGAGTCGACGCCGAGCCGCTTCATCAGGGCGATGTCCTCGGGCCACCGGTGGTAGTGGTCGCAGGCCTCGTCGCCGTGGTCACCGTTGGCGACCTTTCCCGGGGTGTGGGAGAAGGTGTCCCAGATCGAGGGGGACCGGCCGTCCTCGGCGACGCCGCCTTCGATCTGGTAGGCGGCGGTGGCCGTGCCCCAGACGAAATCACGGGGGAAGGCGGCGAGATCTATCGGTTCGGACACAGGTACCTCGCAGACGTCGAGCGATCAGGGGGTGGAGGGGCGGGTGGACCGGGAGCTACTTGACGGCGCCGGCGGTGAGGCCGGTGACGAGGTAGCGCTGGAGGAGCAGGAACCCGGCGACGACGGGGAGGCTCACCACCAGGGAGGCGGCCATGATCTGGTTCCAGTACACGTCGTTCTGCGTGGAGTAGCCCTGCAGGCCGACGGCGAGGGTGCGGGTGGTGTCGTTGGTCATGACGGAGGCGAAGAGCACTTCGCCCCAGGCCGTCATGAACGCGTACACGGCGACGGCGACGATGCCGGGGATCGCTGCGGGGACGATGACCCGGAACAGCGCGCCGAGCGGGCCGCAGCCGTCCACCTCGGCCGCCTCGTCCAGGTCCTTGGGCACCGACTCGAAGTATCCGATCAGCATCCAGATGGAGAACGGGAGGGAGAAGGTGAGGTACGTGATGATGAGGCCGGCCCGCGACCCGAACAGGGCGATGCCGGTGGCGTTGCCGATGTTCACGTAGATGAGGAACAGGGGCAGGAGGAAGAGGATGCCGGGGAACATCTGCGTGGACAGGACGGTCACCGTGAACACGCGTTTGCCGCGGAAGTGGTAGCGGCTGACGGCGTAGGCCGCGAACACCGCGATCACCACGGAACAGACGGTCGCCGCCCCGGCGACGATCAGGGAGTTCATGAAGTAGTCGGCGAGGGGGACCGTGTCCCAGATGTCGAAGTAGGGGCTGACGGTCAGGCCCGAGGGAATCCACTGGAACTTCCCGCTCACGTCCTCCAGCGGCTTGAGGGAGCTGGTGATCATGACGAACACCGGCAGGACCACGAAGACGGTGAGGAACGTCAGGAAGATCCGCCGCACCCACAGGAACGACCGCGGGGGCGCCATCGGGGAAGGGGGTGTGCGCTGTGCGGTCCTAGGCATCGGTGGCCTGCTTTCCTCGGGACGTGAACAGGAGGTAGAGGCCGGTCACGACGAGCAGGAACAGCAGCAGCAGGACCGACATCGCGGAGCCCGTGCCGAAGTTCCAGGTCTGGAAGGACGACTGGTAGATGTGGATGGAGATCAGGTCCGCGGAGGCCGGTGCCGCCTTGCCGAACAGGACGAACGGCGTGTTGAAGTCGTTGAAGGTCCAGAGGAACAGCACGAGTACGAGGACCTGGTTGACCGGACGCAGTGACGGCAGGGTGATGCAGCGGATCTGCTGCCAGACCCCGGCGCCGTCGAGCGCCGCCGCTTCGTAGATGTCCCGGGGGATGTTCTGCAGGCCGGCCATCATGATGAGGAAGGCGAAGGGCCAGCCCTTCCACACCGAGACGACGAGCAGGGTGACGAAGGCGTTGTCGCCGATGAGCCAGAACGGCGGGCTGTCGGTGAGACCGAGTTGGTCGTGGATGACGTGGTTGACGATGCCGTTGTCGCGCTGGAACATGAACGCCCATGTGATGACCGCGGCGTACACGGGCAGGGCGTACGGCACGAGGAAGAGCGTGCGCAGGAAGCCCCTGCCGCGGAAGGTCTCCTGCATGAAGACCGCGGCCGCTGTTCCGAGGAACCAGCACAGTCCCACGGACAGCAGGGTGAACAGGCACGTCGTCAGGAACGACCGCACGAGCGCCTCGCCCACCGGGGCGTCGAAGTCGACCGAGACGGCGTAGTTGTCGAAACCGGCCCACGGCGCGGTGGCCCAGTCCCGGATGTAGAACTGGGTGAGCTGCCGGAAGCTGACGACGATGCCGATGATCATGGGCACCAGGTGGACCAGCAGTTCGAGGAGCAGGGCGGGGAGCAGCAGCAGGTAGGGCAGGCCGAGTTTGCGCAGCCGCCCGGAGCGGCGTCTGCGTGGCGCCGCTCCGGGGTTCCTCTTCTCTGCTGTCCGCTCGCCGGGGACGGGGGCGGCGGTTGTGGTCATGGTGGTGTCCGTGCTCACTTCTCGGGCATCTGCTGCTGGGCCTTCTCGAGCTTCGCCTTGACCGATCCGGTCGTCACCGGGCGGCCGGCGGCCGCGTCGGCGAAGAGTTCCTTGACCGCCGTGCCGACGACGGTCTCGAACTGCGACTCCTCGGGGACCTGGGGCAGGGCGGCGGCGCTGGTGGCGAGCGCCTCCCTCAGGGGCGACATCGCGAAGGTGTTGAACGCGCCGTCCTCCTGGGCGGCCTTGACCGGCGGGACCGAGCCGTAGGCCTTGTTCAGGACCGTCTGCTCCGCGTCGCTGGTCATGAACTTCACGAACTTCTTGGCGCCGTCGATGTTCTTGGTGTTGTTGAAGACGGCCATGTTGATGCCGGCGACCATGGAGTTCGTGTTCCTGCCCGTGCCGGGCTTCCCCGACTGGACCGGGGCGGGCGCGACACCCCATTCCTCCTTGTCCATGCCCTGGGATTCGAAGGTGGCGGCCGCGGTCTGCCACAGCACCATGGCGGTCTTGTCCTTGGCGAAGTCGCTCAGGGACTGGTTCTGGGCGTACTCGGCGTTGCCGGGCGCGATGATCTTGTCCTTGGCCATGAGATCGACGTACTGCTTGACGGCAGCCACCGCTCCGTCGGACGTGAAGTCCGCCTTGCCCTCGGCGGTGAAGAAGTCGGCCCCGTGCTGCTTCGCGAGCACGAAGACCTGGTGGATGTTGTTGGAGAGGTTGGAGCCTTCCGCGCCGAGCCCCCACTTGCCGTCCTCGGACAGCTTCTTCCCGGCCTCGGTCACCTCGTCCCACGTCGTGGGCGGCTTCTGGATGCCGGCGTCGGCGAACATCTTCTTGTTGTAGTAGAGCGCGTAGGCCATGGAGTACAGCGGCACGGCGGCCGGGTCCTCGCCCTGGACTCCGGTCGAGGCGAGGGCGGACTCGACGAAGCGGTCCTTGCCGCCTATCGCCTCGAAGTTTTTCTCGTCCCAGGGCAGCAGCGCACCGGTGGCCTGCAGCGAGGCGCTCCAGGTGTTCCCGATGTTCAGCACGTCCGGCCCCTGCCCGGAGGTGGTGGCGGTGAGGATGCGGTTGAGCAGGTCTCCCCAGGGCACCACCTCCAGCTCGACCTTGATGCCGGTCTCCTTCTCGAACTTGTCGAGCTCGGGCTGAAGGACCTGCTTGTCCACCTCGATGCCGGCGCCCTGGTTCGAGGCCCAGTACGTGAGCTTCTTCGGCTGTTCGTTGGATCCGCCCGCCCCGGACGATCCGCCGCCGCAGGCAGCCGCGGTGAGTACGAGCGAGAGGGTGACGGCTCCGACGGCCGCGGCTCGGATTCTGCGCATGACTCCAGGGGCCTTTCAGAAGTGACGGATGCCCACTGCGGGCCGACGTTCCGTTCGCGGTCGACGTCTCGTTGGTCCGACGCCCCGTCCACGTTCGACCTCAAACCCACACGGCTTAATTTATGGTGTGAGTTAAACCCCAAGCGAAGGACGCGTCAAGGGGGGCCGCGACGGTATGTTGCGGAGGTGAGCTTCGAGAAAAGGGGGCAGGGTGAAAGTACGCAGCGGCCGAACCGTGCGTGACCTGCGGCGCGAGAACCGCACCGCCGTTTTGCAACATCTGTATTTCGATGGTCCGTTGAGCAGATTTTCGCTCGGCCCGCCCACCGGGCTGAGCTCCGGATCCGTGAGCAACGTGGTGGGTGAACTGGTCGCCGAGGGGCTGGTCGAGGAGGCCGGCAGCGTCGACTCCGCGGGCGGGCGCCCTCGCACCCTTCTGCGTATCCGTCCGCAGAGCAGGTACATGATCGGTGTCGACATCGGCGAGACCCGGGTGAGGGTCGAACTCTTCGACCTCGCCCTCACCGAACTCGCCCGCGTCGAGACGCCCCTGGCACTGGACGGGCCCCGCCGCGTCGACCGCTACGACGTCGGTGTCGTGGTGGGGCACGTGAGCGCGGGCATCACCGAGGTCCTCGACCGCGCGGGGATCGAGGCCGACCGGCTCCTCGGCGTGGGCGTCGGCGTACCGGGCATCGTCTCCAGGACACCCGAGGACGGTGCCGTCGTGCACGGCCAGACCATCGGCTGGGACGCGGTGCCGCTGGAGCGTCTCCTGCGGGAGTCCGTGCCGCTCCCCGCGAACGTGACGTACTACATCGACAACGGCGCCAAGACGCTCGGCCAGGCCGAGATGTGGTTCGGTGCCGGGCGGGGGGCGCAGAGCGCCGTGGTCGTGCTCTTCGGCTCCGGTGTGGGCGCCTGTGTGGTCACCGACGACATGCGCCCGGGCCGGGCGGTCGAGTGGGGGCACCTGACCGTACGTGTGCGCGGCCGACGCTGCCGCTGCGGTGCGCTCGGCTGCCTGGAGGCCTATGCGGGCGCCGAGGCGCTGCTGGAGCGGTGGCGCGAGGCGGGCGGGCAGCCCCTTGTGGACGTCGACGAGGAAACCGCGCTCACCGCCATGCTGGCCGCCGCGTATCCGCCCGGCCAGGGGGAAGCCGCCGGACCCGGTTCCGACGCCACCGCCCTGGCCGTCCTGGAGGAGACCGCGGAGTACCTCGGCGCCGGTTTCTCCGATCTGATCAACCTCTTCCAGCCTGAGCGCATCCTCGTCGGGGGCTGGGCGGGGCTCCAGCTCGGCACTCGTTTCCTGGACTCGGTGCGGGCCTACGCGACCTCGTACGCCCTCGCGTATCCGGCCGCTCATGTGCGCATCGACCTCAGCACGCTGGGGCCGGACGCGGTCACCGTGGGGGCGGCCGCCCTGCCGCTCGCCGAATTCTTCGAACGCGGCGGACGACAGGACGAGACGGCCGCCCAGGAGCAGACCCCGATGTGGCGGACGACCCTGCGGGACCGGGCCGCGCCCAGTTGAGGTGAGGTGCCGCGGGGCAGGGCCCGGCCGCCCCCTCGCGGCGACGGCCGGGCCCTGCCGGAGACGCGGCACGCGCCGCTCCGATCAGCGGTGGACGCCGAACTCGTGCAGCGAGTAGCCCCAGCCCGTGCCCCGGGCCTTCAGCTGGAGGCGTACGTGCCGAGCGGTGGCGGAGACGTCGATCGTGTCGACGTCCCCGTTGCCCGACGCGTTCGTGTGGATCGTGCGCCATCCGGCGCCGTCGTCGGAGACCTGGACCTCGTAGGACGAGGCGTAGGCCGGGTCCCAGACCAGCTGGATCGTGCGGAACGCGGTCGGCGCCCCGAGATCGACCTGGATCGACTGGGGGTCGCTCCAGTCGCTGGCCCAGCGCGTCTCCGTCCTCCCGTCCGTGGCGAGGGCTGCCGGGCACGGGCAGTCGCCGTAGGACGCCTGGAACGACGAGGCGGTGGTGGGCCTGTTCAGCGCGACGTTGGTGCCCTCGACGGGGGGTGCGACGACCTTGACCGACTTCGTCTCGATCCCGGCGTTGCCGCGTCCGTCCTCGGCCTGGATGTACACCTTCCACACCCCGAGCCTCTCGGGCGCGGTGACGGCGAAGGTGCCGTCGCCGGTGGACCGCCACCGGGCCTCGACGAGCCCCTTGTCGCCGCTCGCGTAGTTGCCGCTGAGGAAGATCTTGTACGTCACCGGGTCGCCGTCCGGGTCCCGCACGTCCGCGCGGACCGTGAACTCCCGGCCCGCGGGGGCCGCGGACGCCGGGGTGACGCCCATGTCCGTGATGACGGGCGGTGTGTTGTCGCCGCTCGTCGATCCGGCGTAGGCCTTCTTCACCGCGTAGTACGACAGGCGCTTCAGCCCGTCGGGCAGCAGGTTGAACCAGACACCGCCGAAGTCGTGTTCCAGCCCGTAGTGGAACAGCGTGGCACCGAGCGCGACGCCCTGGTGCCCGGTGACACAGCCCCACGCCTCGGTGTAGCCGTCGGCCTTCTGCACGTCGGTGGGCTCGTCGGGTACGCCGTTGGCGTCGTCCGGGACCTCCCACTCACCGGCCGGTCCGCCCTCGGTGATGATGTAGGGCTTGGTGTAGCCGCCCTGCTCCCAGGCGCCGCGCACGTTGCAGACGTCGCCGTAGGAGTTCATCGAGTAGAGGTCGAGGTCGGGGGCGTTGCGCTTGTAGTAGGGCCAGGCGCCGGTCCACGCGTCGGTGGAGGTGACCGGGTGGTCCGGGTCTATCGAGTGGATCTTCTTGGCGACGTCGTTGACGAAGGACGTGTAGGCGTTGCGCTGGTTCTCCAACTCGGTACCGCTGTAGCAGTTCTGGAGGCCGAGCACCGATTCGTTGCCGACGTTCCACATCAGGACGCCGGGGTGGCTCCTGTAGGTGTCGACCCACTTGGCGAACTCGGTGAGCGAGGTGTTCTTGTACGCGGTGTCCGTGACGTAGTTGACGCAGCCGCCGCTGCCGGGGCCGCCGCCGGGCTGGAGCCAGAAGCCGCTGATGACCCGGATGCCGTTGGCTGCCGCCTCGTCGAGCAGGGGTCCGCTGGTGCCGTCGGTGCCCCAGGTCCTGATGGTGTTCACGCCCATCGACCTCAGGTCGGGCATGTGACGCGCCGCGTCGGCGACGGAGGGGCCCCAGGTGAGGCCCTTGACCTGGTAGGGCTTCCCGCCGACGGTGAGCTGCCAGTCGCCCTGCGAGCCGGTGACGGCGACCGTGCCCCCGGCGGCGGGCGGCTGACCGTCGCCGTAGACCTGGAACTCCCACAGCGAGTATCCGTAGCCGCCGGAGCGGGTGGTTCCGAGCATCCGGACGTACCGGCCGGAGCCGGTCACGGCGATGTCGTCCGTGCCACCGTCACTTCCGGTGACGGCCTTCAGCGCGCGCCAGTCGGTGCCGTTGTCGGACACCTGGAGTTCGTAGTCCTTGGCGTGTGCCGCTTCCCAGGTGAGTACGACCCGGCTCAGGTCCTGCTTGCCGCCGAGGTCCACCTGGATCCACTGCGGGTCGCTCCACCCGCTGGCCCAGCGGGTGCCCGTGAGATCGCCGTCCACCGCGGCGGAGGCCGCGAACGCCTCGCCTTCGTGGGACGAGGCCGTGGCGGCCTTCCCCTGGGACAGCAGGGTCTCGGCGGCCAGGGCCGGAGGGGATGCGGTGAGGGTGAGTGACGACGCGATCAGCGCGCCGAGGGCGAGGAGGGGCACGCCGACGCGTCTGCGTGCCGGCGTGGGGTGCGCGAGAGGTTTCGACACATCTGCTCCTGGCAGGTCGGGTGCCGGGCGGCGGGGCGTGCGTACGGGATCCCCGCGCCGGCAGGCGTGTGGGGAGGACGGCCCGCCCGTCGGGCGGGGTGGGGCGTCCGGGTTCTGTGCGCGTGTCCGGTGGGGCCCTTCCGGGCGGGGAAGCGGGGTTGTGGCCCCGCCCGGAGGGCGTCGTGCCCGGTCCGCTCCTGGGAGCCGGGCGGGCCGGTGGTTCATCAGGGGTAGGACACCACGGTCGACGGGATCGTCGAGGTACCGGAGGTGGGCGAACCGGTGTCGTTGATGACGTGGTTGTAGTGACCGTTGCCGCCGAGGGAGACCACCAGGAGGCTGTGGAATCTGACGCCGGGCTTCACCGGGGCCTTGAAGCCGTGGTCCTGGCGGATCGTCGGGTCGACGTTGTAGTTGGAGTAACTCCCCATGCCCCAGCCCTCGTGGGTGTTCACGGAGTCGTCGACCCGGTAGGCGGCGTAGCCCTTCGTGTCCCCGTTCTGGATGGCGGCCTGGTTCGGCGCGTCGTACGCCTTCTCGTTCTGGTAGAAGATCGTCCTGCCCCTCTCCCCGTACCACTCGACGTCGTACTTGTTGAAGTGCTCGACGAACAGGCCCGTCGCCAGCACGTCGTCACCGTTGACGCGCACCCCGTAGTCGGCGCGGTTGGTCTCCCAGCCCACGCCCTCACCGTGGTCGGCGCGCCACACCCAGGTGTGGTCGATGATCACGTCGTCGCTGTGCACGACGATGCCGGTCGTGGCCTTTCCGGGACCGGCGCCTCCGACGCGGACGTAGACGTCCTGGACGGTGGCGGGGTTTGCGGCGTGGTCGGCGGAGGCGCCCTGGCCGCCGATCTCCAGCAGCGTCGGGGAGTTGACCGGTCCGGCGTCGATGAGGAAGCCTGCGAGCTTCACCCCGTCGACGTCGGCGACCTTCATGGCGGTCACGCCGTTGTCGGGGATGATCGTGGCGAGCCCGAGGCCCAGGACGACGGTGTCGGCCCGCTTCACCTCGATGGTCCGGTCGACGTGATAGATGCCCGGGGTGAAGAGCAGGTGCAGGCCCTGCTCCAGGGCGGCGTTGATCGTCGTGGCGGTGGCGCCGGGCTTGACGACATAGAACTCGCTCAGCGGGATGGACGTCCCCTGCGGGGTGGCGCCGGCCCAGGTGGTGCCGCGTGCGGCGGTGCGCTTGGCCGGCGTGAAGACCTTGAACTCGTCGCCGTCCAGGTGGAGGAAGGGCTTCTCGCGCGACACGGGGGTGGTGTCGAGCGTGGTGTACGGGGGCTGGGGGAAGCTGTTCGCGGGTGCGCCCTCGACGCCGGAGAAGGTCATGTTCCACACGCCGTTGGTCCAGCCGCCGACGGTGCTGTCGCGCGTGTACCACTGCTGCTGGGAGTAGGGGCCGACCTGGCCGTCGATCTTGCTGTCGGCGATGTAGCCGCCGCTGGCCCAGCCGTAGCCGTTCGGGGCGAGGTTCAGTCCGCCCTTGACGTGCATACGACGGAACGAGGCCGCCTGGGAGACCGCCCAGCGGTTGGTGCCGCTGACGGGGTTCAGAGCCAGGTTCTCGGCCGAACGCCAGAAGTTCTGGGTGGCGTTTCCGTTGAACCAGCCCGCGTCCACGGTGACATCACCGTTGAACGTGGTGTCGTCCGGCTTCAGGCCGAGGCCCGCAATGGAGGTGTAGAAGCCGATCTGCGCGTTGATGTCGTCGTACGTGCCCGGCTTGAAGAAGAAGGCGTGGCGCCCGCTGCCGAACTGTGCCGACTCCTGCTCCCTGAAGACCCGGTCGAGCTCGGCCTGGATGCCGGGTGTGGACGGGTCGAAGACGTGCACGTTCGGGCCGAGGTCTCCCCCACCGGGGATGACCGGTCCCGTGCCACCGTCCCTGGTGCCGAAGACCTTGAACTCCCACAGTGAGTAGCCGTATCCGGTGGCTCGGGCGGTACCGAGCACACGGACGTGACGCGCGGTCCCCGAGACGTCGACGACCTCGGTGCCGCCGGCTCCGGCGGTGGTGGAGTAGGCGGTCGACCAGTCGGTGCCGTTGGCCGACAGTTCGATGCGGTAGGTCTTCGCGTGAGCGGCTTCCCAGCTCAGCTCGACCCGGTCGAGAGCGGCGGGGGCACCGAGGTCGACGCTCAGCCACTGGGGGTCCGAGGCCGCGCTCGACCAGCGGGTGCCGGGGTCACCGTCGACGGCGCTGCCGGCCGGAGTGCCGTGGTGCTCCTGACTGGATGCGGTCGCCTGACCGCCCTGGGACAGCAGCACCGGCGCCGCCTCGGCCTCAGGGGCGGGTGTCAGGGCGAGCAGCGCGGCAGCCAGTGCCGTGACCACGGCACCGACGAGCCCCTTGCGGGCTGCTCCGGGCGGGGGTGCCGACGGGGGAGATGTGCCAACTACGCGCATGCGGGAGCTCCTTGAGAGGCGGGACTGACAGGAGAGCGCTCTCCGGAACTGTGCCGCGCCCCATCCGTCCGGTCAATAACCCGGACACCCTTTTCTTTCGCCTTCTATTAAGCCTGATGGACATCGGGGGGCGCGCAGTCCGGACCCTTCCGGGCCGGTGCCGCCGGGCCATGAGGTGAATCGGTGGTTTCCCGCGGTTGAACCTTCGCGCCCGAGGCGACTCGGTGCCACCGGAGCGGAACCCCTCGGGGCGGCGGGCGGATCTACTCAGCTGAAGCGTCCTTCCCGGCCGAACCCTCCCCGAGGAGTCACCCCTGATGCCGAGCACCCCGTCCGCCGAGATGAGCGAGGCCCCGGCGAGCGGCGGATCCGCACCGCCCGGAGGCCATGGCCTCCGGCTCGACATCCAGGGGCTGCGCGCGGTGGCCGTCGGGCTGGTGGTGCTCTCCCACGCCGGCGTGTCCCAGGTGAGCGGTGGCTACATCGGCGTCGACGTCTTCTTCGTGATCTCCGGATTCCTCATCACGTCGCTGCTGCTGCGCGAACTCGCCGCCACCGGACGGGTGTCGCTCCGTTCCTTCTATGCCCGCCGCGCACTGCGTCTGCTGCCCGCGTCATCCCTGGTGGTCGTCGTCACGCTGGTCGGGGCGTGGCTGTTCCTCTCCAAGGCGCGGCTCGCCGAGTACGCGGGCGACGGCCTCTCCAGCGTCCTGTACGCCGTCAACTTCCGGCTTGCGGCGGCCGGTACGGACTATCTCGCCCAGAACAGCCCGCCGTCGCCGTTCCAGCACTTCTGGTCACTCTCCGTGGAGGAGCAGTTCTACCTGGTGTGGCCCCTGGTCCTGCTGCTCTCCTGGCGGGCCGCCCGCGGTCGGCTCCGGATGGTCGCCGTGCCGCTCGCCCTCCTGTGCGCGGGGTCGTTCGCGGCCAGTGTCCTCATGACGAACTCCTCGGTGTCCTGGGCGTACTTCGGCTCCCTCACCCGGATCTGGGAACTGGGCGCCGGCGCACTCCTGGCGCTGACCACCGGGCGGCTGGAACGACTGCCCGCCGCCCTCGCGGCCCCGCTGAGCTGGATCGGCCTGGCCTGCGTCACCCTGGCAGCGGTCCTGTACGACGCAGGCACACCGTTCCCCGGCCACCACGCCCTCCTGCCGGTCATCGGCACCGTACTCGTCCTGGCCGGAGGCAGCGTGCCCACGGCACACGGTGCGGGGTGGCTGCTGGGGCGGCGGCCGCTTGTACGGCTCGGCGGGCTCTCGTACGGCTGGTACCTGTGGCACTGGCCGCTGCTGGTCATAGCCCCGGCGGCGCTGGGCCGCCCCGACGGCACCGCCGGAGTGCCTCTCGCGCTCGGGCTGTCCGCGATCGCCCTGGGCCTGGCGTGGCTGACCCTGCGCCTCGTCGAGAACCCGGCCCGCTTCCACCGGGCCTTCCGTAGACGCCCCGGCCGCGCCCTGGCACTCGGGGCCGCGCTCACCGCGGGCGCTTCGGCGCTGTCCCTGACCGCGGTGGCCGTCCCGCCGACGATCGAGACGGGCGGCCCCGCGCCCGCGCTGGCCCAGGCCCTCTCCGCCGCACCGGCCCCGCAGGCGCGTCTCGCCGAGTTCCTGACGTCGCCGCCCACCGCCCTGCCGAGCAACCTCGCCACACCCCTGCCGACGGTCAAGTCCGCCCGCTCCGCCGTGTACCGGGACGGCTGCCACGTCAACTTCGCCGCCACCCGCACCCGGCCCTGCGTCTACGGCGACCCCACGTCCTCCCGTACGGTCGTCCTCTTCGGCGACTCCCACGCGGCCCAGTGGTTCCCCGCACTGCACCGCGTGGCGACCGCACGCGGCTGGAAGGTGGCCTCCTTCACGAAGGCCTCCTGCAAGGTCGCCGACCTGACGGTCGTCAACGGCCGGAAGCCGTACACCGCCTGCGACACCTGGCGCGCGGACGCCGTGGCGAGGATCAGGAGTCTGCGCCCCGACCTGGTCCTCGCCTCCTCCTCGGACGCCGGCTCCCCGGCCCGTCCCGGCGCCGACCCCCTCCAGCAGTGGATCACCGGCTTCGAGAGCACCTTCCGTGACCTCGGCGCGTCGGGCGCCCGCGTCGCCGCACTGCTCGACACCCCGTGGCCCAAGGGCGACCCCGTCGACTGCGCCGCCAGGAACTCACTGCAACTGCACGCCTGCGCAAACCACTTGCCCGACGCCACCCGCGACCCGGACCGCTCCACCGCCATCCGCGCCGCCTCCTCCACCACGGCCACCACGGTCATCGACCCCACTCCCTGGCTCTGCGCACCCCGCCCCGGACTCTGCCCCGTGGTCGTCGCCGACACCTCCGTCTACCGCGACGAAAGCCACCTCTCCGAGGCGTACGCCGAGGCGCTCGCCCCGGTGCTGGCACCGTCCCTGGAAGGCCTCCTGAGTCGGACGAAGTAACCCTCGGCGGCTTCCCCCGCACTGTCCAACAGTTCCCCCACCGACTTCAAAAGAAGAAATTCTCATTGTCATACACGGGCGGGCCGTACCGAAAAGAGAAATGTTCACCTTCGACGAGCGTGGCACATACACGGGTCGTGCCGCGCATCTCCATAATCACGGTGCGGGACATCGGTTCGACATCTACCCGAGGAGAAATCATGATCTCGAAAACGAAGAGGGCCGCACGCACCATGGTCACGGCGCTCGCGGCAACTGCCGCCTTCACCATGGTCATGCCGACCGGAACTGCTTACGCCATCAACGAAGTCAGCTGCGCCGAGCAGGGGGACTTCCTGAGGATCATGTCGCACCACAGCACCGGGATCAAGAGCGAGGACTGCTACGCGAACCGCGGGAAGCTCGACTTCGGGGGATGGTGGATCGACAAGATCTCGACGGGGAACAACGACGTGAGGCTCCACGACGCCAATGGTGCCGTGGTGTCGATCGCGCGGCACAGGGTGGTCACCTTCCCGAACAACCCGCCGAAGATCAACGCCATCGAAATCCTGTGACCGGCGGGCCGACGCCCCGGGACGGTCACGCATTCCGCCCTTATTCCGTTCCTGGCAGCCGTACATACCGATAGGCGACGGCGGCCGACGGTCGAGGCCCCTTTCACGGCAGGGCTCCTGTGTGTCGCGGCTGATGGTCCTACCGACAGCATCGCGTCACAGGAGCCCTGGCACGTGAACCCGACAGGGGAGGCGTCTTTCCCGAGGAGGTCGTCCCACTTGCCGGACATCAGAGCATGATGAGCAGGCGCGTGTTCGCCCCGGGTCTTCCGTTCTCGACCGGTCCGCCACGGAGAAGGGGCGTGTGGACCGGCGGGCAGCGCCGGCGGCTGCGCCGGGTCGCCGGTGGTGACGCTCAGCGGTGCGAGGCGGGCTCGGCCACATCGACCCTGTCGGAACGCTCGCGGCGTATGCGCTCGAGCCCCCAGGCGCCGAGCGGCCCGAGAGCCTGGTTGAGTGTGCGTCCGTGCTCGGTCAGGGAGTACTCCACCCGCGGCGGTACTTCGGCGTAGACCTTCCGGTGCACGAGGCCGTCCTCAGCCTCGTCTGTCCTTCTGCAATGGCTCAAGATCGAGGCCGGCGACGAGCTGCTACTGGGCGTGGAGAGCTGTGTCCTGGAGCGCGTCTCCGACGATCAGATTCGCCTTCACCCCAACTACAACCAATGGGACGATCTGGTCGTCCCTATCTCGGTTGTTCGACGCATGCTGGTCGACATGGCGCACTTCATCGTCATAGAGGCCCGCCACCCGCTGCCTGCCTGGCGGATCAGGCGACTGGGAGAGCGGGACCGGAGCCACAGGCGCAACGCTGAGTAGGTCGGCATGCACGATCTTGGTCAATTTCTTCCCATCGTGGTGCTCACTCAGTTGTCTTCTTGAGCCGCCGCCAGCAGATGAGGCTGCAGGCGAGGGAGACGAAGGCGTCATGGAGTCGGTGCGACGTTCCCAGCGGATGGCGAGGCGTTTGAAGTGGTGAAGCAGGGCGAAGGTCTGCTCGACGACATAGCGGAGATTGCCCAGGCCCTTGATGTTCGGGCAGCCCTTGCGGGAGATGACGGGCAGGATCCGGCGCTTGCGCAGCGCGTCTCGGTTCGAGTTGGAATCGTAGCCCTTGTTGCCGAGCAGGGCGTCGGGTCTGCGGCGGGGCTGGCCGAGGCGTCCTGCGCCGGGCGGGATGCCGTCGACCAGGGCGAGGGTCTGGGTGACGTCGTTGACGTTGGCCGCGGTGGTGATGACTTTGAGCGGGGTGCCGCGTCCGTCGCAGATCAGGTGGTGTTTGCTGCCCGTTTTCCGCCGGTCGACCGGCGACGGACCGGTGTCGGGGCCCCCTTTTTCGCGCGGATGTATGGACCATCCACGCACGCCCGTGACCAGTCGAGCTCGCCGACCGCGTTCAGCTCGGCGAGCAGGAGCCGGTGCAGCCGGTCGAAGACCCCTGCCTTCTGCCACCGGTCCAAGCGACGCCAGCATGTCCGACCCGATCCGAACCCCAGCTCCAGAGGCAGGAGTTGCCAGGCTACGTCGTTGTAGAGGACGAACAGAATGCCCTGGAGGCAGAGCCGGTCCGGCACTGGCCGTGGCCCGGGCGCCCGCTCCGGCCATGGCGGCAACAGGGGCCCGACCAGCGCCCACAGCGCCCACAACACATCATTCACGATCCGCGGTCGAGTACCCACACCCTCTCGAACAGCCGAATCGTCGCACCCGTTACGCCTCACCAGCACACTTCAACAAGATCGCGTTACGAGCTCTAGGGGACGGGCTCTGCAATCCCGGCTCGGACACCAGGAAGCAAGTAACCCGCTGATAGGTTTCGGATGTTCAGCGACGGCGACGTGCGGCGGGGTCGCGCTCGGCGACGTGCCGTGCGACCGCGTCGATACCGAGGCGGGCTTACCGCTCCAAGGAGCGGACGGAGGCGTGGCGGGAGCGGGCCAGCAGCATCGGGGTGGAGGTGCCGCCCTCGGCGTCGTGCGTGGGGGCACTCTGACGGATGCCGACGGGCGGGCGAGCCGATCGAGGGATCGGCACGACCCGCGCGTCAGCGCCGCTCGGCGAGGTCGACACCCGCTCCCGTGTCACGCGAATCCGGGCTGCGGCGCCGACCGGGCCGCGGAGGAGTCAGGCCGGAGTGCAGAAGCCGAACTCCGCGAGATGTTCCCTAATGAGCTGGCGCAGGTACTCCTGGCTGGGCGGAGCACCAGGGTCGCCCTGGGGGCCACGGGGCCCCCGAGGACCGGCGCGGCCGACGGGCCCGGGATCGCCTTGAGGTCCTTGGGGCCCCCTGGGTCCGTGAGGCCCTTCGCGGCCGTCCGCACCGGCTTGACCGTGCGCGCCGGGCTGTCCGTCCCTGCCGTCTCTGCCGGCCGGTCCCTCGCAGCCCTCCGGCCCCTGTGGCCCTTCTGGGCCAGGAGGGCCACAAGATCCCTCAGGCCCCTGTGGCCCTTCCAGGCCCCGCGATCCTTGCGGGCCAGCCGAACCTTCAGGCCCCGGTACGCCGGTCGGTCCGGCCGGCCCGGCAGCGCCGGCCGGCCCGGTGGGGCCCGCGGGCCCGACGCACCCCGGGCAACCGGGAGGTCCCTGCGGGCCGGGAGGCCCCTGCGGACCGCAAGGCTGTTCCGGCGGTCGGTCCGGAGGAGGTTCGCACGAGTGGGCGGGACCGCACGAGTTGGTGTCTGGGGTGCTGGGCGCCTGGTCGACAGAAGTGGTCGTCTGAGTCGTCGGTGGTGAAGCCATGGAACCTCCCGGCGTGTGGGAAACACGCGGTACGGGGGAGCCGTACCTCAACGAGTGATCGCACAACCGGACGAAAGACTCTCGCCACGCGCGTCACCACGGAACGGCTCCGGATAAGTGGGCAATGCGTTCATCCTGTCGAATTCCCCATTCGGCAGGACGAACGCTTTCTGTGCCCTCCTTCTGATATCCCCGCACGCCGATAGAAGTAACCTGTTCAGGGGAGGCGAAAAAAGTAGTATTTAGCGAAGGCGTTCCAGTCTTCCCTGTCACTAGTCCCCCTGTTGTTGACCCGTCATTTGTTTACCCGTCATGCTTTCGATTTCCTGGTTGGGGCGAACCGGTGAACTGCCCCGTCGCACCACGTCAGTGCGCTACCTCCGTGCAGTCTGACCAGGTAACGCGGGGGTGGACGCGGCAACGTGCGAGGCCCGTTCCGTCGCCGAGGGGCCTTATCCAAAGCCCCGGATCACGGGCGCGGGCCCGGTCGTTCACCAGTTTGTCCCACACGGCTCTTTGTGCACTGATCGAGTGACCGCTCAATATCTCATTGGTGAAAACTTCCCCCCGAGGTGAGAGGGGTGACGAATTAAGCTTTCCGCATGCAACACTCGCTCGATACATTGTTGCGTGGGCCGCCGGGGTCCGGAGCGGGAATCGGGAGCGGTGGTACGCGAGGGACTGGAGTATGCCGCAGGGCGCTCGCTCGCAAGTCCTTAACTGATCGTTTCAGAATGAAGCGCTTGGCCAGAGAGTTCCGGGTTGCGATGATGCGAACTCGATTGGGCGGTGGGGGACGGGGACAGCAGATGACGCGGTGGCAGCTCTTGCAGGGAGATGTCCTGGTCGGTGAGCTCAGTGAGTACGGCTTGTGATCAGCCGTTCTTCCTGGCGCGCTTCACCCCGTGATCTGGCTGGGAGAGCGTGAGGCCGTTGTTCGAGGCATCGGCGACCTACGGGGGCCCGGACCCGGATGGGATCTTGACCGTGTCCTTTGCGGGCGATGCGGACTCCGATGTGCCTGCCCCAGAGCCATCGCCGCAGGTGGGGGACGTCGTACGCCTTATCGGCGTGAAGGCGGCGGGGCTTCGATTCCGTCGCGTGGGATTCGTGTCCCATGTGGAAATGGGACAACATGGGCTTCAGCGCGAGGCTGTCGTGGGTGTTGGCCGCGGAGAGCCCGACGCGTAGAGGCAGTCCGTCCGTCGGACAGGACGTGCATCTTGGAACCCGGCTTACCCCGGTCCACGGGCTCGGACCTGTGAGTTCGCCCCCCTTTTAGCGCGCACGTGCGCGGAGTCCAGGACCGCCCGGGACAGATCGGTCAAGTCCCGTTCATCCAGGAGCTGCAGAATCCTCTGATGCAGCCGACCCCACACCCCGGCTCTCAACCAGATGACGAACCGGCGGTGCACGGTCGACTTCGACGCACCGAAGCACGGCGGCAAGGCCCGCCCAGCACACCCGCCATGACCCGCACCCTCCTCGCCGCCGGTCACCCTGTCACCGTCTGGAACCGCACCGCCGGCCGTGCCGACGGCGTCGTCGCCGACGGAGCGACGCTCGCGGCCACTCCGGGCGAGGCGGTCGACGCGAGTGACCTCGTGATCCTCAGCCTCACCGACTACCCGGCGATGTACGACGGAGAGGACCCAGGTCTCGCCCAGCTGATGTACCAGGCCCAGCTCACACTCTTCCTCACCACCCTGTCCGCCCTGATGCACGCCACCGCGATGCTGGGCACGGCAGGAATGAAGGCGCAGGAAACACTGCCGGAGCTGCTCTCCGCCGCTGATTCGCTGAGCGCCATCCTCAGAGCCGGTGAGGAGGCCCCCGGCGCCGCTCTGGACGCCGGAGCGCACCCCGGCGACCTCAGCACGGTCACCATGATGGGTGCGACGTCCGATCACATCGTCGAGACCAGCTCGTCGCTCGGCCTCGACCTCGCGCTCCCCCTGGCCGTGCGGGCCCACTACCGGCGCGCGATCGAGGACGGGCACGGGGGCGACAACTGGACCCGCATCATCGACGGCATCCGGGAACCGCGTCGCTGAAGCAGGGCTCAGACTCCCGCCAGCAGCGCCTCCAGTGCCGACGCCGTCTCCGGGTGGCGGCCGACGAGACCCGCGCCCGAGGGCGTCGGCGCCTCCCCGTCCGTCTCCCAGGTGCCCTCGTAGCCCAGCAGTTCGGCCACGCTGTCGCAGGTCCCCGGGTGGGCGGCGAGCAGTACGGCTCGACGGGCCGTGCCACCGCCGGCCGCCGCCGGGGCGGCGGCCACTTCGGGGGCCGCCTGCCACGGCGGGACCCACGCGTCCAGCGCCGCGAGGCGGCCGGGGAAGACACGACCGGCTTCGCGGATCAGCAGGGGGGCCAGGTCGGCGCCCTCGGACCGCAGGGTGGTGATCAGTGTCGGCAGCCAGGGCAGCAGCACCGGGTCCGGCAGCCGTGCGAAGGCGTTCGAAACCGCCTCCACGACGAAGTCGGCCAGCTGGGGCACCGGCTCCAGGGCGTGCAGGAACCCACTGAGATAGCTCGGGTAGGAGGACAACACCAGTGGGTCCGCGAGCAGTTCGTCGCACCGCTCCCTCAGCTCGGCGCGGGAGAGCTGCCCGAGCTGCACCTGGGCCGCCCACAGCAGCGCCGTCCTGGAGGGATCCCGCGGATGCGACTGGGCGAAGGCCAGTTCCAGCTGGGTCCGGTCGCAGCCGAGCGACAGGGCCAGGCTCTCCATGCTGAAGAGGAACCCCAGCATCGCGGCGACCTGGCGCACGGTCGCGTCCTCGTCGGTGAACGCCGTCGGCAGGAGCGTGCAGTAGTGCGCGTATCCCGTCGTGGCGAAGGACTCGATCCACGACGGCAGCGCCGGCCGACTGATCCGGTAGTACGCCAGGAGCCGGCGCACCCTGCGCAGGACCTCCGGCGCGCCGTCGACACTGCGTTCGGTGGCCAGCACCTCCAGGGCGCGGGTGCCCAGCTCGTCGGCGAGGCGGCCACTGCGCAGATGCAGCACGGCGTCCTCGACGGCCGCGAGGACCTGCGCCGTGGTGGCGTTCGGGGCGTAGGCCGCGCGGCGCAGGCGCTGCTCCAGGACCTGTTCGATGCTGACGCCCTCGTAACCGAGCTCGATGAGGGCCCGCTGATGGGTGCCCAGCGCCAGGTCCCAGGACTCCTGGACCGACTGCTTGCCGAGCTCCCGCTCACCCATGATCGGCCGGGCGGCGCCGTGGGGCATCAGGTGGCGCAGCATCCACAGCACGTCGGAGCATCCCCGTAGCTCCGGCCGGGAGGTCATGTCCAGCAGGGCCCGTTGCACGCCACGCTGCTGGAGCTTGAGGTTCAGCGGGGCGAGGCGGTCGTGCACGTCGCGGGCCAGCGGGGGCAGCGCGTCGTAGCCGACCCGGCCGATCCGGTCGCCGCCCATCAGGATCTCGACGAGGCGGCGGACATCGCGGCGGCCCGGTACGGTCTCCTTCTCGATGCAGGTGACCGCCGCGTCCTGGAAGTCGTACGGGGTGGGCCGGGCCCGGTCCCGCATGCCGGCGAGCAGGATCGACGTCTCGAACACGGCTATGGCGTCCGCGGTGGAGGCGAGGTAGCCGTTGCGGCGGGCGGAGCGCACGATCTCCACCGACCAGCCGAGGAGTTCGGCCTCGTCGAGCCGGTCGAGGGCCGGCGGGCTCTGCAGGAAGCCGGAGAGCTTGTCGGTGGGTGGATCCGGGGCCACGGGGACGGCCGGAGCGGCGGACTTCCTCTGCTTCGCCGTCTTCTTCGCGCCCGCCTGGCCCGCGAGCCGGAACGGCTGTACCCGGGTCCGCTTGAGGTTCTTCGCCCACTGGGTGGCGGCGATCGACACGGATCCGGCGGCCAGACCGAACTGCGCCTCGATGGCCGCGTGGCTGGACGGGATCAGGCCGTACTGCCAGGTGCTCTCGCTCGGCGGGCTGATCTCGAAGGTGTCGCTGCCGTGCACACCGAACTCCTCGACGCGGCTGGACGCGTGGAAGGCGCCGCAGACGTAGAGGCAGTCCTCGGGGGCCGTGCCCGTCGCGGCGAGGTGTTCGCGCATGCGGGTCCACATGTAGCGCTCGCGGTCCTCGTCGACGCGGACCCGGTCCGGGTCCCCGGGGGCCAGCCTGCGGAACAGGCTGCCGATCAGCAGCATGACCTGACGGTAGGTGTCGTGGTCGCTGTCGCCGAGCGGCAGTTCGACGTACTGGTGCCACCATTCCGACCAGTGCCGCACACGGCCGTGGTGCAGGAGGTGCTCCTCCAGTTCCGCGAACCGGGGCCGCAGGTCGCCGATCTCCACCCCGACGGCGTCGCCGTGCAGCGCCGCCTCCTCCTCGGCGGGCGGCGCGTCGGGGTCGGTGGGCTCCGTCGCGCCGGCCTGCCACTGGAACACGTGGTCCGAGGACCGGTCGACGAGGACCAGCTCGACGCCCGGGGTGTCCAGGGCGTAGGCGATGGCCTGGTACTCGGCCGAGGCCTCGGTGATCGGAGCGACGACCGACAGCGGTGCCCACTCCGCGGGGAAGCCCTTGACCTCACTCGCGAACGCCTGGACGGCCACCGGGAGCCGGCAGTTCTTCAGCTCCGCCAGGAGGGGGGCCATGTCCTCGCACAGCTCCAGATACACCACCTTCGGCTGCTTCTCCCGGAGCCGCCGTGCCATCGCGACCGCCGAGGCGGGCGAGTGGTGGCAGACGGGGAAGATCTCCAGCGGCTCGCGCACGGCGCGGTCGACGTCGTCGACGATGCCCAGGAGGATGCCCTGGAGCGCGTCCGGTCCGTCCGCGAACTCCGATGCCGCGTCCTGGAGTTGTCCGCGCAGCGCCTCGAAGGGCGCCGCTCCGTTCAGGGCGGTCATGACAGGGTGGCGATCGCGTCGCGGCCGCCCTCCAGGAACTCCGGCCAGGAACCGCCCTGTTCCTTGCTGCGCGGCTCGACAACACCGTGCAGGTACTTGTTGAGGATGGCCAGGTCCTCCGGTTCGCGCCGTGCCAGCGAACCGACGAGCGAGGAGGCGAGGGTGCGGGCGGTCAGCGCGCGCTCGCCGAAGAAGTTGCTGTGCAGGATCGCGTCCTCCAGTACGCCGATCTGCTCGGCGCTCGACAGGGCGGACTCCAGCTTCTCGTCGTCGCTGCCCGCCGCGGCGGCGGAGGCCCGGAGGTCGGCGAAGCTCTGCAGCAGCACGTCGAGCAGGGTCGGCGGCACGTCCAGCTCGATCCGGTGGCGGCGCAGCAGTTCCTCGGTGCGGAAGCGGACGATCTCGGCCTCGCTCTTCTTGTTCGTCACCACCGGGATGCGGACGAAGTTGAAGCGGCGCTTGAGCGCGGAGGACAGGTCGTTGACTCCCCGGTCACGGCTGTTGGCCGTGGCGATGACGGAGAAGCCCGGCTTGGCGAAGACGATGTTGTCGCTGTCCATCTCCGGGACCGAGATGTACTTCTCCGACAGGATCGAGATCAGGGCGTCCTGGACGTCGCTGGTGGAGCGTGTGAGCTCCTCGAAGCGGCCGATCGCGCCCGTCTCCATCGCGGTCATGATCGGCGAGGGGATCATCGACTCCCGTGACTGGCCCTTGGAGATGACCATGGACACGTTCCAGGAGTACTTGATGTGGTCCTCGGTGGTGCCTGCCGTGCCCTGGACCACCAGGGTGGAGTTGCGGGAGATGGCGGCGGAGAGCAGCTCGGCCAGCCAGCTCTTGCCCGTTCCCGGGTCGCCGATGAGCAGCAGGCCGCGGTCTGAGGCCAGCGTGACGATGGAGCGCTCGACGAAGCTGCGGTCGCCGTACCACTTCTGGGAGATCTCCCGGTCGAGGCCGTCGGAGCGCTCGGATCCCAGGATGAACAGACGGACCATCTTCGGCGACAGCCGCCAGGAGAACGGCTTGGGACCGTCGTCGACCGACTCCAGCCAGTCGAGCTCTTCGGCGTACTTGATCTCGGCGGGGGCGCGCAACAGGTCGGACATGTGTGGAGGCCTCTCTGAGGTTTCGGGTTCGTCTGCACCGGGTGGGCGGATAGGCCCTATGTGAGGAAGGTCTTGAGCTCGTGTACGAGCTTGCGGATGTGGCCGGAGAGCACCGGCGTCCCCTGGTCCTTGAAGCGCTCCCGGAACCACGGGTTGACGCTGGCGCGGCCGGAGCTGGTCACCGAGCCGACCGGGATGAATTTGGCCCCGGAGCGGTGGATGGCGGCCATGCTTTCGAACAGTGGCTCGGTCTGCCATTCGTAGAAGTCGGAGATCCACACCACGACCGTGTTGCGGGGTTCGGCGATCTTCGGCTGGGCCAGTGCCATGGCGACCGTCCCGTCGGTGCCGCCGCCGAGGTTGGTGCGCAGCAGGGTCTCGAACGGGTCGTGCACCCAGGGGGTCAGGTCGAGTGCCTGGGTGTCGTAGGCGATGAGGTGGACGTCCACCTTGGGCAGGCCCGCGAAGATCGAGGCGAGGATGGTGCAGTTGACCATCGAGTCCACCATCGAGCCCGACTGGTCGACGACCACGATCAGGCGCTGGGGCGTCGTCTTGCGCGCGGTGTGGCGGTAGAAGAGCCTGTCGACGTAGAGCCGTTCCTCTTCGGGGCTCCAGTTGGTGAGGTTCTTCCAGATCGTGCGGTCGAGGTCCAGGTTGCGGAACACCCGCTTGGGCGGGACCGAGCGGTCCAGGGCGCCGACGGTCGACTTCTCCACCTGCGTCCGCAGTACCTCGGCCACGTCGTCGACGAAGCGGCGGATCAGGGCCTTGGCGTTGGCCAGGGCCACGCCGGAGAGGTTGTCCTTGTCGCGCAGCAGCTGTTCGATCAGTGACATGCTCGGGGTCAGCTGGCCGGCCAGCTGGGGATCGGCGAGCACCTCGCGGAGCCTCATCCGCTTGACGAGGCCGGCCTCGATGGAGCCGAGCGCCGGGCCGATCTCCGGGATGAGGCGGCTGAGGTCGGGGGTCCTGCCGCCACCGCCCGTGCCGGTCGGGCTGACACCCGTGCCTCCGGCGCGTCCACCGCGCAGCTCGCCCGGTGTGCAGCCGAGTGCGCGCTCCAGCCAGCCCGCGTCGGACTGCCACCGGGACAGCTGTCCGGCGGTGACGGTGCCGGGAGGGGTCCGGAAGACGTTCAGCAGGACTTTCGACACGAGCGCGGCGCGCCGCACCTCGGCGGCCCCGTCTCGGGCGTCGTCAGCCGTTCCTTCTCCCCCGGCGGCCTCCTCCGGGACCATCAGGCCGTCGAACTCCGCTGCCAGTTCGGGGTGGCGCTGCACCACGGAGTCGACCGACGCCTGCGGATCCAGCAGCGTGGCGGGCAGGCCGATGTCCTCCACCACGCCGAGGCTCGCCGACTCCAGGGTGGCCTGTTCCTCGGGGTCGAAGAGCCGGGCGAGGAGGCGCCAGTACATGACCTGGCGGCGGTTGTCGTGCGAGGCCTCCGCGGGTGCCCCGGTGGGTGCGTTCTGCTGTCCGGTCACTTCCGCAGCAGCCTTCCCGCTCGCTCGCTCAGCACCTGCGCGGCGTCGGTGGCGGCCTTCTCGGCCCGCACCCCGGCCTTGTCGGCCGTGCCTCCGGCCCATGCCCCCGCGTGCACCGAGGTCACCTTCTTCCGCACCGTGGTCTCGACGGCGAGCGGCTGCACGGTGAACGTCCCGGCGTCCCAGCGGATCAGAGCGATGCACGCGCCGGACCTGGCGACGGCCTCGGGGGTGAGCGGCCCGGCGGCCGGGATGCGGTCGGTGTCGACGACCAGGTCGAACCCGGCGACGGTGAAGGTCAGTACGCCGTCGTCATCGGTCCGAGCGGTGTAGCCGTCCAGGAAGACGGGCACGGCGATGCACGCCGGATGCCGGTCCAGGGGGGCGGTCACCGGGGCGGTCGCCGTGGGCAGTGCCACGCGGGCGGTGGCGAACGCCTCGGCGGGTTCGCCGAGGCGGGCGTGTTCGTCGTTCCAGACGAGGTCGCCCCCGGCAGTGACCGGCATTCCGGTGAGCTCCATGGAACGGCCTTCGCCGGCGGCCGCGAGGAGCGACATGTGCGGGCGCAGCAGCTGCCAGATCCCTGCTCCGACGACCGTGTCGGGCTTGGTCACCGACACGCCGGCGCGCACGAGGCGGGACGGCGAGCCGTCCGCGGGTTCGAACACGGCGTGCACCTGTGCCTGTGCGGCCGTCGCGTGCTCCTGCAGGTCGATCCCGAGGGGCAGCAGACGTCCGTCGGCGGTTCCGGTCGCGGGTGTGGCGGCCGCACCGGGCACGGTCAGCAGCATCCCGCGCGACCAGAGGTCGGCCCAGCGGCGTACGGGGAAGCGCTCAGCCGAAGCGCCGGGGCAGGACGCGGCGAGTTCGGCGGCGAAGCCGTCGAGGAGGGCCGCGAGGCGGCGCAGGGACGGGTCGGGAAGCATCGCGGAGACGAGCTCCGCCGCCCCGGACACCACGTCGTGGTCGAGGCCCTGCCATCCGGAGCGCGCCGGTTCGGAGAGCCAGGCGCGGGCGGCGTTCAGCAGATTCACCGCAGGCGGTGCGGCGGCGACCGGTGCCGGCTCCGCCGCTCCGCGCTCCCGCCCCGCCGCGTCCTCGACGAGGGTCAGGAGCGCGTCGTGGACGGAGCCGAGCAGTGCGGTCCGCGCGGCGGCCAGGGCCACGAAGTGGTCCTCGTCCGCCGCCCCGGCCGATGCCTTGGCGGCTGCCTCGGCCACCCTGGCGGCCAGCGGCGTCCCCGTCACGGCGTCGGCGAGGCGCGTCGGGCCGGCGGTGCCTGCGGTCTGCGGACGGAGCAGGCCGGCGACGAGCGCGCGGTCGAAGGCCTCGACGGCTTCCAGCGCCTCGTCCAGTCCGTCCACGGGTTCGGCGAGCAGGTCGGCGCGCATCAGGCCACCGCCCTGGTCGGCGGGAAGAACTGCATCTCGGGCAACGGCGTGGTGACCGGGGGGTGTTCGAGATACGCGAGGTGGCGCAGGAACCGGCTGAAGACGGATGCGGCGGCCTTCGTGGTGTCCGCCGGCGGGCGGGTGCCGCGCATGACCGTGGTCAGCGTGGCGCCGTCCGCCTCCCCCTCCGGGACCTCGATCTTCAGGTACCGGACGACGCGTTCGGTACCGTACTGCAGGACCGCCTCACCGATGAGCGCGGCGATGTGCTTGCAGAACGATCCGTGCGCGCCGCCGCAGGGCCTGTTGTTGTTGGTGCTGCAGGCGAACGCGTACGTGCCCGCGGCGACGGACGAGACGTAGACCCGCCCGATGTCCGAGCCGCTGGACACCACGCCCTGCAGGCGTCCGTCGGCCAGCTCGACGAACGGAACCTTGGCGAGCTTGCGCGGTCGCGCGGGTGGTATCACCCGTGCCGTGCTCGACCTCTCCCAATCCGACAACGCGCCATCTCCAATGCACAGCTGAGGGGTTGTTTCCGCCGGACCGGCGGAACACGACTGAACCTACCGGCGGGCACTGACAGCGGTTCCCGGAGAGGCTTCTACGTGAGCCCGGTGACGCGCATCGTGATGTTCAGGCGGCCCGATCCGAGCCCGGTGGCCGGGTCTCCGGTGCCCTCGTGGACCTTCGGAACGCCGTGGTAGGCGAAGCGTGAGGGGCCGCCGAGGACGAACAGGTCACCCGAGGAGAGTTCGATGTCGGTGTAGGGCTTGGTGCGGGTCCGGGTGTTGCCGACGCGGAAGACGCAGGTGTCGCCGATGGACAGGGAGACGACGGGGGCCGACGACCGTTCGTCCTTGTCCTGGTGCATGCCCATCCTGGCCCGGCCGTCATAGAAGTTGATCAGCGCGGTGTCCGGGGTGTAGCCGTGGGCGGCCGCCTCGTCGCCGTACGCCTCCAGCAGGGCGTCGCGGCCCAGCCGGACCATCCAGTCGGGGAACGGGGCGACCCGGCGGCCGTTCACGTCGTCCGCCGTGCGCGTGTATCCGTACGGCTGCCAGTGCCACCCGACGCAGACGGTCCTGACCGACATGACTCCGCCGCGCGGCAGCCGGGTGTGCCGTATGGGGACGGGCCCGGTGGCCCAGGCGCGGCACGCCGTCACCAGTTCGCGCTGTCGTGCGGGAGTGAGCCAGCCGGGTACGTGCCAGGCGCCCGGGGCGACCTCCATGGCGGGACGGGGGATCAGTGCGCTCATGACGCGGTCAGCCCGTCCGGTGGTGGCTCTCCAGGTCCAGGAGCCGCCGCTTGCGGTCGAGGCCGCCCGCGTAGCCGGTCAGGGCGCCGGTCGCGCCGATCACGCGGTGGCAGGGGCGCACGACGAGCAGCGGATTGGCGCCGATCGCGGTGCCGACCGAGCGCACCGCCGCACGCGGAGCGCCGATCCGTGCGGCGATCTCGCCGTAGCTGAGCGTGGTGCCGTACGGGATGTCGTCCAGGGCCTTCCACACGCGCCGCTGGAACTCGGTGCCGCGGCCGACGGCGTACTCGATGCCGAAGCCGGTCCGGCTGCCCTCGAAGTAGGCGCGCAGTTCGGATGTGATCCCGGTGAAGGCCGCCGCGTTCTCCGTCCAGCCGTCCTGGACCGTCGCCCCGCCCTTCTGACCGGGTACGGAGAGCGAGGCGAGGGCGGTGCCGCCCTGTGCGGTGGCCGACTCCTCGCCCACCAGGAGCAGCTCCCCGAGCGGGCTGTCGGTCGTGGTGTAGAGCGTCATGGTCGCGGTCCTTCCGGGTTCTTCGTCGTACACGTCAACTGTGCGGGATCCGCGGGGATGCGGCCGGCGGGATCCGGACGTCACGCTGTCACTGCGCGGGGCCGGTCGGCGGCGGCCTTCCAGAGGTGGTGCATGGCGTACGTACGCCAGGGCCGCCAGGCCTCGGCGTCCATGGCGTCGGCGCCCGTGTGCCGCATTCCGGTTCGGACGGCCACGTCGCCGGTCAGCAGCACATCGGGGTCGCCGAGCGCTCTCATGCGGATGTAGCCGGCGGTCCGGGGGCCGACGCCCCGCAGGCTCAGGAGTTCCTTCTCGGCCTGGTCGCGGTCGGCGCCCGGGTCGAGCCCGATCCGCCCCTCGGCCAGGGCCGCGGCGACGGTACGCAGGGTGGCGCGCCGCGACGCGGGCGCCCCCAGTTCCTCGAGGCCGGCTCCGGCGAGGTCCCCGGGATCGGGGAACGTATGGGTGAGGGCGCCGCTGGGCACCTGGAGCGGCGCGCCGTAGGCCGTCACCAGCGCGTTGCCGAGCCTGCGTCCGGCTGCCTCGGAGACCTGCTGGCCGAGGACCGCCCGGACGGTCAGTTCATGGACGTCGGCGGTCCCGGGGGCCCGTAGTCCGGGTGTACGGGCGACGAGCGGGGCCAGTGCGGGGACCGCGCCGAGACGCTCGGTGACCGCGTAGGGGTCGGCGTCCAGGTCGAACAGGCGGCGCATCCGCTGGGTGGCGGTCGTGAGGTCGCGCAGATCACCCAGGTGCAGCCGGCAGTCCAGCCACCCGTCGCCCGTCCTCTCGCGGACCTCGGCGATGCCAATGCCGTGCGGCAGGCGCAGGGTGCGCCGGTAGGTGCGGTCGCCGCGCTCACCGGCCATCTCCTCGATGCCGTTGAGGGCACGGGCCGCGAGGTGGTCGAAGATCTCGGCCGCGGCGTACGGCCCCCGGTGGGCGAGGCGCAGCGGCACTCCCCCGGCCCCGTCGGCGGTGCCGACGGATCCGAAGCGGGAGGAGGGTCCCGGGCGGGTGGTGCGCAGTTCGCCCGGGGTGAGGGCGTAGATCTCCCGGACCGTGTCGTTGAACTGCCTGACGCTGCTGAAACCGGCGGCGAAAGCCACGTCGGCGGCCTGCAGGGTCGTGGTCTGCAGCAGGACCCGCGCGGTGTGGGCCCGCTGGGCGCGGGCGAGCGCGATGGGCCCGGCGCCGACCTCGGCGTTCAGCTGGCGCTGGACCTGGCGGGCACTGTAACCGAGGCGCGCGGCCAGTCCGGCCACACCTTCGCGGTCGACGACTCCGTAGCCGATGAGCCGCATGGCCCGGCCCACCAGGTCGGCGCGCGCGTTCCAGTCGGCGGACCCGGGGACCGCGTCCGGGCGGCAGCGCCGGCAGGCGCGGAATCCGCCGCCCTGGGCGGCTGCCGCGGTGGGGAAGAACGTCACGTTCGCGCGCTTGGGCGTGGTGGCCGGACAGCTCGGGCGGCAGTAGATCCCGGTCGTGGACACGGCGAAGAAGAACTCGCCGTCGAACCGGGCGTCGCGGCTGGTCACCGCCTCGTATCTGCTGTCGTCACTGGTCATGCTCCAAGGGTGCGGCATCGCGCACCCGGGGTGCTGGCGGGAATCGGACGCCGCGCCCGCCTCCGGGTAGGCGGCTCCAGGACTGGTTTCATTCTTTCATTGGAATCATTCCAGAAAAGTGGTTCACTGCGTAGGTGATCGAAACCGAGGCCACGACACTCCTGCGCGGAGCGTCATTGCGTGTGACCCGCCCCAGGGTCGCCGTGCTCTCGGCGGTCCACGAGGCCCCGCACGCCGATGTCAGTACCCTCCTCACCCTGGTTCGTACACGCATCGGCACGGTCTCGACCCAAGCCGTCTACGACGTACTCAAGACGCTCGTCGACGCCGGACTGGCGCGGCGGATCGACCTGCCGAACTCTCCGGCACGGTACGAAGGGCAGTCCTGGGACAACCATCAGCACGTGGTCTGCCGCGCCTGCGGCACGATCGCGGACGTCGATGTCCCCCGGGGCTCTCCGCGCCCAGGGCCTGTTCCGAAAGCAGCGCCCCAGGAACACGGGTTCACCATCGACCGCGTAGAGGTGACGTACTGGGGCCTGTGCCCCGGCTGCCGCACCGCGCGTGGTCAGCGGGATCCGGAGTCGGTGCACCGAAGTCTTCACACGGAGGAGCAGGAAAATTTCTGACAACACGAAGCCGCTGACCACTGCCGCCGGCGCGCCGGTCGCGAACAACGAGAACGCCGTCACCGCCGGTCCGCGCGGTCCGATGCTTCTCCAGGACGTCTGGTTCCTGGAGAAGCTGGCCCACTTCAGCCGTGAGGTCATACCGGAGCGCCGCATGCACGCCAAGGGCTCCGGCGCCTTCGGCACCTTCACGGTGACGCAGGACATCACCCGGTACTCCAGGGCGGCGCTCTTCTCCGAGGTCGGCAAGCAGACGGAGCTCTTCGCGCGCTTCTCGACCGTCGCCGGTGAGCGCGGCGCGGCCGACGCGGAGCGCGACATCCGCGGATTCGCCCTCCGTTTCTACACCGAGGAGGGCAACTGGGACGTCGTCGGCAACAACACGCCGGTCTTCTTCCACCGCGACCCCCACCACTTCCCCGACCTGAACCGCGCCGTGAAGCGCGACCCGCGCACCAACCTTCGGTCGGCGGAGAACAACTGGGACTTCTGGACCAACCTCCCCGAGGCCCTTCACCAGATCACCATCGTGATGTCGGACCGCGGTATCCCCGACGGTTACCGCCACATGCACGGTTTCGGCTCGCACACCTACTCGTTCATCAACGAGAGCAACGAGCGCTTCTGGGTGAAGTTCCACTTCCGTACGCAGCAGGGCATCAAGAACCTGACCGACGCGGAGGCCGCCGCGGTCGTCGCAGACGACCGTGAGTCCTCGCAGGCGGACCTGTTCGACGCGATCGAGCGCGGCGACCACCCGAAGTGGACCTTCTACATCCAGGTGATGCCCGAGGCGGACGCCGCGACGTACCGCTACCACCCGTTCGACCTCACCAAGGTCTGGTCCAAGAAGGACTACCCGCTCATCGAGGTCGGCGAGCTGGAACTGAACCGGAACCCGGAGAACTACTTCGCCGACGTCGAGCAGGCCGCCTTCACGCCGGCCAACCTCGTGCCCGGCGTGGGCGCCTCGCCCGACCGCATGCTGCAGGGCCGGCTGTTCTCGTACGGTGACGCGGCCCGCTACCGCGTCGGCGTCAACCACCACCAGATCCCGGTGAACCAGCCGCGCGGCGCGAAGAACGTCAACACCTACCACCGTGACGGCCAGTTGCGGGTGGACGGCAACCAGGGCGCCGTGCCCGGCTACACGCCGAACAGCTACGGCCGCTGGGCGGAGCAGCCGCAGTTCGCCGAGCCGGGTCTGGCGCTCGACGGCGCGGCGGCCGACCGGTTCGACTACCGCGAGGACGACGACAACTACTTCGAGCAGCCGGGGAACCTCTTCCGGCAGATGACCCCGGACGAGCAGGACGCCCTGTTCGGCAACACCGCCCGGGCCATCGACGGTGCCTCGAAGGCCACCGTCGAGCGTCACATCCACCACTGCACGCAGGCCGACCCGGCCTACGGTGAGGGTGTCCGCAAGGCGATCGAGGCGCTGCAGGCCGGCAAGCAGGCCTGACCGGCAGCCGTGAACGCGAGGGCCCCGGGCGACGACGTCGCCCGGGGCCCTCGTGCGGTGACGGCCTCCGCTCCTGGCCGGTTACCCCAGCAGAGCCGTCCTGCCGAACATCTCCGCCGTCGCCCGGGCGCTGGGGGTGCCCGCGTCCAGGTCGGCGCCCGCGGCCACCAGCGCCTCGACGATCGCGTCCTCGCCCTTGAACAGGGCCCCCGCGACGGGTGACTGGTCCCGGGCGTTGCGCCGGTCGACATCGGCGCCGCGCCCGATGAGCGCCCGCACCGTTTCGGTCCGCCCGTGGTACGCGGCGAGCATGAGGGCCGTGTTGCCCTCCTGGTCCTGGACGTCGACCGGCAGCCCGTGGTCGAAGAACTCCAGGAGCTCCTCCGCACGGCCCTCACGGGCCAGATCCATGACGATCGCGACGAGTTGGCCGGTCTGTTCTTCGGAAAGCGGTTCCATGTCCTCATTTTAGGCGGGCGCCCGCCGGCCGGGCCGGGCAGCGCGACGGGGATCACAGCGCCCGTCCTGTCTGAACTTCACGAGAACTGCAGCGAAATAGCACGTGTGTGGATATCGTGCACCGAGCGAGGGCGCATCCGTCAGTCCATGGGATCGGCGGATGCGCCCCGTTTGTGGGGATGCGACTGTGGCTGGGGGGTTCATGGGGCATGTCGAAATACCTGAATCGGATATATCCGGTCCCGTCGGGCTTGCGGGAGCACCACGACCGCGTACCGCCGGGTCCCGGGACCGCAGGGTGGCTCCCGGGCAATCGTGGAGAGCCCGGACGGCCGTCGAGCGCGATCGCGTGGAGAGACCGCGGGCGAAGAAGCTGCCCGGTCCACGTGTGCCCTGCCTCTTCCTGACCGATCTGCTGGGGCTGGGGGTTCCCGCCTGGCTCGTGCTGCGTGCCGGGGACCAGCCGGGGCCGCTGGCCGCCGGGGCGTCGGCCGGCGTCGTATGGGTCGGTGTGCGCGCGGCGCGCGGCCGGTACGCGAAGCGACTTCCGGGGGCAGCCGGAGGGACGGCCTACGCCCCGTTCGGCGACTGGCTCGCCCTCACCGGGGTGCTGACCGTGCTGCTGGCCGTGACGGGCGGGGGCCTCGACCCGGCGACCGCCGTCGCCGCGCTGGTACCCGGGCTGGCCCTGGCCGTCCTCACCGGGGCCGTCGGCCGGCTGCGGGCCACGGGGCACCGTGGGACGCGCCGGGTTCTCGTGGTCGGTGAGGCGGCGGGCCTGGACCGTGCGGTGCGTCTGCTCAACTCCCGTGCGGATCATCCGTACACGGCGGTGGCCGCGGTTCCGGTGGGGCCCGCGGCCCCGGACTGCGGGGCGCCGGTGCCGGTGCCGGGGCGGCTGGCACCGGAACCGGCCGACGACGACGTGTCCACCGTGCTCGGCGGCGCCTTCGCCCATGACGCGGATCTGGTGCTCGTCGCCCCGGGACCACAGCTCGACGACAACCGGCTGCGCCGGCTTGCGTGGGGCCTGCACGACGGCGGGCTCGCCCTCTGCGTGCTCTCCGACCTGTCGGGGGTCGCGGCGAACCGGGTGCGGCCGGCCTCCGCGGCCGGGCTGACGCTGCTGCACGTCGCACCACCGTTACGAGGCGGCCCGCAGAGCCTGCTCAAGACCGTCGTGGACCGGACCGGTGCGGCGCTCGGACTGCTGGTGCTCGCACCCCTGCTCCTCGGGGTGGCCCTGGCGGTGCGGCTCACGTCACCCGGCCCGGTGTTCCATCGCCAGACCCGCCAGGGCCGGCACAACAGGCCTTTCACCATGTGGAAGTTCCGCACGATGGTGGCGGACGCGGAGTCCCGCAGGGAGCAGCTCTCGCCGGCGAACGAGAGCGAGGGGCCGATGTTCAAGATGCGCCGCGATCCGCGGGTGACCCGGATCGGCCACGCCCTGCGCCGGACCTCCGTGGACGAGCTGCCACAGCTCCTCAACGTCTTACGAGGTGACATGTCCCTGGTAGGTCCGCGCCCTCCGCTGCCGGAGGAGGTGTCGCGCTACGACGAACGCGAGCTGCGACGCCTGGCGGTCCGCCCGGGACTGACCGGCCTGTGGCAGGTCAGCGGCCGGTCGGACCTCTCCTGGCAGGAGACGGTCTCGCTGGACCTCTGGTACGTCGACAACTGGTCGGTGGCCACGGACGTGGGACTTCTGGCCCGTACGGTGCGCGCCGTCACCGACGGCCGCGGGGCGTACTGAGACGCCGTGGGGGGACACGTGGGGATTCGCGAGGAAGAGCGCGCGGGGGGTCGCGTGCACGGGCTCAGGACGCGCGGCGGCCGTCCGTCCGGACGGTCAGCCCCGAGGTGTCTGCGTGCCGAGCCACCAGGCGTAGGTGCGGGCGATGCCGTCCCGCAGGGGGATCTGCGGCTGGAAGCCGAGGGAGGAGAGCCGGGACACGTCGAGGAGCTTGCGGGGAGTGCCGTCGGGTTTCGAGGTGTCCCAGACGACGCGCCCCTGAAATCCCGTCACCTCCCTTACCGTTTCTGCCAGTTCGCGGATCGTGAGGTCCTCGCCGCATCCGATGTTGACGGGTTCCGCTCCGTCGTACACCTCCAGGAGCCGCACGCAGGCGGCGGCGAGGTCGTCGACGTGGAGGAACTCGCGGCGGGGGCTGCCGGATCCCCAGAGCGTCACCTCGCCCGCGCCGTCCCGCTTCGCCTCGTGGAACCGGCGGATCAGGGCGGGCAGCACGTGCGAGGTCTCCAGGTCGAAGTTGTCGCCCGGGCCGTAGAGATTGGTCGGCATGGCGCTGATGTACGAGGCGCCGTACTGGCGTCGGTGGGACTGGATCTGCACGATTCCGGCGATCTTGGCCAGCGCGTACGCCTCGTTGGTGGGCTCCAGGGGGCCCGTGAGCAGGGCGTCCTCGGGGATCGGCTGCGGGGCGTGCTTGGGATAGATGCACGAGGAGCCGAGGAAGAGCAACCGCTGGATCCCGGCGGCGTGAGCGCCCGCGATCACGGCGAGCTGGATCCGGAGGTTGTCCTCCAGGAACTGCACCGGACGGGTGCTGTTGGCCATGATCCCGCCCACCTTGGCGGCGGCGAGCACGACCGCGTCCGGGCGGACGTCACGCAGGAAGGCCTCGGTCGGCGCGGCCTCGCGCAGATCGAGGGCGTCACGGCCGCGGGTGATCACCTCGTGGCCGTCGGCGGTGAGGCGGCGCGCCAGCGCCGATCCGACGAGGCCTCGGTGACCCGCGACGAATATGCGGGCGCCGGGGCGCAGCAGGGGGCGGACGGATTCCTGGGGCGAGCCGGGGACATCAGTCGTCATGGCACGGATTGTGCCAGCAGCGCGCCACCCCGGTGACCCTTTGCCGCATTCCACTCAGATCCAGATATGTCGGGGAACCACATCGCCCGCAGGGGCGACACACAGAGGGGGGAGTCCATGGCGAAGACCGCTTTCATCACGGGTGTGACCGGACAGGACGGTTCGTACCTGTCGGAGCTGCTGTTGGAGAAGGGGTACACGGTCCACGGCCTGATCCGCCGTTCGTCGAGTTTCAACACCGAGCGGATCGACCACATCTACCAGGGGCCCGAGGAAGCGAACCGTTCCTTCGTGCTCCATCACGCGGATCTCTCCGACGGCGTCGCCCTGGTGAACCTGCTGCGGGACATACGGCCCGACGAGGTCTACAACCTGGGCGCCCAGTCCCATGTCCGGGTGTCCTTCGACGCCCCGCTCTACACCGGTGACGTCACCGGGCTCGGCACCGTGCGACTGCTGGAGGCGGTCCGTGCCAGCGGCATCGACACCCGGGTCTACCAGGCGTCGTCGTCGGAGATGTTCGGCGCGAGCCCTCCCCCGCAGAACGAGACGACGGCGTTCCACCCGCGCAGCCCGTACAGCGTGGCCAAGGTCTACTCGTACTGGGCGACGGTCAACTACCGCGAGGCGTACGGCATGTTCGCCACCAACGGCATCCTGTTCAACCATGAGTCCCCGCGCCGCGGCGAGACCTTCGTGACCCGCAAGATCACCCGCGGGGTGGCAAGGATCAAGGCCGGACTGCAGGACCGGCTGCATCTGGGCAACCTCGACGCCGTACGCGACTGGGGGTACGCCCCCGAGTACGTGGAGGCGATGTGGCGGATGCTCCAGCGCGACACCCCCGACGACTACGTGGTGGCGACCGGCGAGGGGGTCAGTGTCCGGCAGTTCCTGGAGTACGCCTTCGAGCACGCGGGCCTCGACTGGGCGGAGCACGTGCGCTACGACCCGAAGTACGAGCGCCCCAGTGAGGTCGACGCGCTGATCGGTGACGCGTCCAAGGCGGAGGAACTCCTCGGCTGGAAGCCGGAGGTGAAGTCGCGCGAGCTGGCGCGGATCATGGTGGACGCCGACATCCGGCAGTTGGGCGACCAGCTCGCCGGGTCCGCTGTCCGGGTGGACAGATGAGAGGGGCCGGACGTTCCGGACGGCCCGGGGACGGGGTGGTCACCGCCGTACCGGGCCTCGCCACGGGCACGGCCCCGGTCTCCACCGACCACTCTGCGGAACCGGAAGCCTCCGCACCGGGCGGGGCGCTCGGCTCCGCCACCTCACTCGCCCTGACCAGCAGCGGGACGGACCGCCTCCGCGTCTGGTCGAGCACAGCAACCGCGGCCCACCGGCCGCAGATGGTCCTCACCTTCGGAGATGAATGATGAACACACGCACGGGGCGGAGACCCGGGGGAAGCATCCGTCTGCGGGCCGCTTCCACCGCGTTCCTCCTGTTCGCCGGAGCCCTGACCGCGACAACCGCCGGGACCTCCCCGGCGGGGGCGCTCACACCGCCGGTGGCCCTCACCGCGGACGACCTCAGCACCTGGCAGACCAACGGCATCGTCTGGTCGATGGCCGCGGCGGAGGGGACCGTCTACGCGGGCGGCACCTTCTCCACCATCAGGCCGCCGGACGCGGCGGCGGGCACCTCGGAGCGACCCGCGGTCAACTTCGCGGCGTTCGACGCGGCGACGGGCGCGCCGACGGGGTGCAGCCTCTCGTTCACCCTGTCCTCCGGGACGGCCACCGTACGGGCGCTCGCCCTCTCCCCCGACGGTGAAACCCTGTACGCGGGTGGCCAGTTCGGGGCGGTGAACGGGGTTGGCGTCAGCAACATCGTCGCCGTCGACACGGCGACGTGCTCGCCCCGCCAGGACTTCAAGATCTCCGTCTCCGCGACGGTACGGGCCCTGGACGTCACGGCGGACACCGTCTACCTGGCCGGCGACTTCAACAACGTGGGCGGCCGGACCAGGAACAAGTTCGCCGCCGTGACCACCGGCGCGGACCTGCTGCCGTGGACGGCGAACGCCGACGAGGTGGCCCGCGCCGTGCAGGTGACACCCGACGGGCAGCACGTGGCGCTCGGCGGCGACTTCTTCACCGTCAACGGCACCACCTCGCACGCCCTGGCCGTCGTCGACGCCACGACGGGCGCGCTCACCAAGAGCTACCCGGGCTTCATCCCCAACACCTCGACGGTGCAGGACCTCACGACCGACGCGACCGGCCTGTACACCGCCAACGAGGGCACGGGTGGCGGGGTGTTCGACGGCCGGATCGCCATCGACCTCGACGACTACCAGCAGCGCTGGCGGGACACCTGCCTGGGCGCCACCCAGGCGGTCCTGGTCCATTCGGGCGTGCTGTACAGCGGGAGTCACGCCCATGACTGCGCCAGCATGGGCGGCTTCGCCGACCAGCCGCGCAAGCATCTGCTCGCCCAGTCCGTCGACGACCCGACGCTGCTGCCGTGGTTCCCCGACACGAACGACGGCATCGGTGAGCCGGTCGGGCCCCGGGTGATGGCGCAGACGGACAAGGGCGGACACCACTACCTGTGGGTCGGAGGGGAGTTCACCACCGTCAACGGCGCGGGGCAGCAGGGCCTGACCCGGTTCGCCGACGGTCCGGACACCGGGACGCCCTGGGTGCCCAACGTCAGTCTCTCCACGGTCACCCCGGGGCGGATCGACGTCAACTGGCAGACCAGCTTCGACACCGACGACGGGGAGCTGACCTACCGGATCTACAAGGACGGCGCGACCGAGCCCGTGCACACCGTCACGGGGTACTCGCTCTTCTGGGACCGCCCGCAGCTGACGTGGACGGACACCGATGTGGCGGTGGGTGAGACGCACTCGTACCGCGTCACGGCGAGCGACGGCACCAACACCAGCGCCAGGTCCCCGGCGCAGTCCGCGACCGTCGCCGCGTCGGCCCAGAGTTATCCGGCGCGGGTGCTGGCGGACGGCGCCTCACTGTACTGGCGCTACGACGAGGGCGCCTCCACCTTCGCGGCGGACACCACGGGCGGGCTGAACAACGGCTTCCTGCGCAACGCGCCCTCCTACCGGCAGACCCCTGCCGCGATCGCGGGTGGTTCGACCGCCATCGGCTTCGACGGGACGAGCGAGTACGCGTACAGCAACAAACGCCACCCGCAGCCCACCCGCTTCTCGGTGGAGACCTGGATCAAGACCACCACCGCACGGGGCGGCAAGATCATCGGCTTCGGCAATCTGAGCATGCAGAACAGCACGCGCTTCGACAAACACGTGTACATGGCCAACGACGGGCGGCTGGTCTTCGGCGTCCACAACGGCGGCCGCCGCACGGTGACCACCGCCGGGTCCTACAACGACGGCGACTGGCACCACGTCGTCGCCACCCAGGGCCCCGGCGGTATGAGGCTCTATGTCGACGGGCAGTTGCGGGCGTCGAGCATCCTCTACACCGGCAACGAGAACTACCCGGGCTACTGGCGGGTCGGCGGGGACAACCTGAACAACTGGGCCAACCGTCCGACCAGCAACTTCTTCGCCGGCCAGATCGACGAGACCGCCGTGTACCCGACCGCGCTGAGCGCTTCCCAGGTCAGCGAGCACTACGCACTGAGGACGGGTGAATGAGGTATCCCTTCCTGGCCGGCACCGCCGTCGCCCTCGCGACGGCGGTGCTGGCCGCCTGCGGCTCGTCCGACGGATCCGGCGGCGGAGGCGGGACGTCGGCGGCGGGCGGCACACCGTCCGCCGCGGCCTCCCCCGCGCCCTCCGTGGCCGGTCCCGCTGTCTCCCCGCCCGGCACGCGGGCCACGGAACCGGGTGCGACGCCTGAGGCGCCCGCCGGGGACATCACCCCGGCCACCGGATCCTTCACGAAGAAGCAGAAGGAGTACCTCACCGACCGCGTACCCCGGGGTACGGACCCGGCCGCGGTGCTCCAGACGGGCCAGGAGACGTGCGACAGGCTGCGCTTCCTGGTCAAGGCGGACAGGGCCGTCGCGGTGGGCGCGATCGTCTCCGGCGAGGTCGCGGACGCGGATGCGGCCGTGACGCATCTGTGCCCGCAGCACCAGGCCCTCGTCGACGAGGCCGCACGCGGTTACGCCGACGGCACCCACACCGGCAAGCGGCTCAGACCGGGCGGCTACCGGGCCCCCTCCCCCACGAAGACCTGCAGCTGGCAGGTGACCGGGGCGAGCGGCCAGGAGCTCGATTCCGGCTCCTCCGACACCGGTGCGGCGGTGGACATCACCGTCCCCGGAGCCGCCCGCGCCTTCACCTCCACAGGCTGCTACGCCTGGCTGCCGCAAGGAGAGAACCGATGAGCAAACTGCCCATCGCCGTGGCGATCCCCACGAAGAACGAGGGCCTGAACATCGCCGAGGCGGTGAAGTCGGTCCTGGGCCACTTCGAGGCGGTCGTCGTGGTGGACTCCCACAGCACCGACGACACGGCGAAGATCGCCGAGGAGTGCGGGGCCGAAGTGGTCACGTACACCTGGGACGGAGGGCATCCGCGCAAGAAACAGTGGTGCCTGGAGAACGTCCGCACGGATCTGGACTGGATCCTGCTGCTCGACGGCGACGAGCGGCTCAGCCCCGGGCTGCTGGCGGAGCTGCGGCGGATCTTCGCCGACCGGGACAGCCCGAAGCCGGCGGCGTACGACATCCCGTTGGGCTACTGGTTCTCGGGTAAACGGCTGCGGCACGGCTACACCATCCGCAAGCGGTCCCTGACCGACCGGACGAAGTGCTACTACCCCGAGGTCGGAGACCTCGCGGCGCCGGGGATCGGAGAGGTCGAGGGGCACTACCAGCCGGTCGCGGCGACGGCCGAGGCGCTGAGCAACCCCATCGAGCACCAGGACCTGGACCCGGTCACCGCCTGGTTCGAACGGCACAACCGCTACTCGGACTGGGAGGCGTGGCTGGAGCACCACCCCGAGGTCAAGGAGCAGGTACGGAAGGTGAAGTCCCGTCAGGGGCAGCTCTTCCACAAGGCGCCGCTCAAACCGCTGGTGTCCTTCGCCTACATGTACGTCTACCGGCGGGGCTTCCTCGACGGGCGCGCGGGCCTGGACTTCGCGCTCGCGATGAGCTTCTACCGCTGGCAGATAGCCCTCAAGTCCCGTGAGGGAAAGACAGGTTGATGAGTCACACCCTCCGGCGGACCACGTCCTCGTAGGTCCGCCGGAGGGTCCGGGTGACGACCTCGATGGTGAAGTGCTCGTTGACCAGGTCCCAGGCGGCTTTGCCCGCGCGGTCGTTGGCCGCCGGATCGAGCAGTTCCAGGACGGCGTCGGCGACCTTGCGGGCGTTCGCGCCGTCCTCACCGACCCTGCTGTCGATCACCCGGCCCGCCCCGGCTGCGGCCACGTCGGGGCCGAGCCCGCAGGTCCTGGTGATGACGGCGGGCGTCCCGACGGACATGGCCTCCAGGACCGAGACACCGAGCGGCTCCTCGATCGACGGCAGGACGTACACATCGGCCTGCCGCCCCGCGGCCAGCACCTCTTCGTGACCGAGGGGCCCCACGTGGTCGAGGGAGCCCATGACACCGAGTTGACGGGCGAGCGCGAGCGTGCCGGGCAGTGCGCCGGTGTCCGGTCCCGCGAGGACGAAGCGGGCGTCGGGGTGCCTGGCCAGGACGGCCGGCATCGCCGCCACGAAGTCCTGGGGGCGCTTGCGCTCCTGGACACGGGCCAGGAAGAGCACGGTCGGCGGCCGGCCGGGGTCACGGGCGGGCTTGCGCTCCTGCGGACGTACGCCGTTGACGAGCCGGACGGTGTTCGTGAGGGCGGTCGGCGCGACGACCGCGTTCACATCGAGGCGCTCGGCCTCGGTGAGGTGGAGCACGGCGTCGGCGCGGCGCAGCACCGTGCGGACGCCCAGCAGATCGGTGAGCTGGGCCACCCGCTTCTCGGTCGGGTCGACCATGCCGTGCGTCTGGACGACGAGCGGGGTGCGGGTGGCCAGGGCGAGGAGCGCGGCGGGCAGCGTCACCAGGTCGCGCATCAGGTGGACGTGGACGAGGTCGGCGCCGCGCATCATGCGGCGTGCGGTACGCAGCAGGGCACCGGAGGTGATGCCGCTGACCTCGAACACCGGGAGCAGGTGGCGGGCCTGGAAGAGGCGGACGGGGACGCCTTCGACCTCGCGCGGCAGCGCGCCGTCGAAGCCGTCGCCGAGAGCCATCACGCGGGCGTCGTCGCCGTCCGCGCGCTGCACCTTGGACAGGTTGAGCGCGACCCGTGTCGGACCGCCGAACGCGTGGTCCGGCGTGTGCAGTGTGACGATGTGCAGGATCTTCACCAGGGTTCCCCTCGCCCTCGGCCGACTGTTCACAGACTAGTCATCCGGTCTCCTCAAATGGCGCTGTTCGCTAGAGTGTTCGTGGCCATGGGGCCGGTGATCGGGGGGTCATGACGACCGTGCACGAGTCGGTGGGGAGCGCTCCCGCCCGGGAGGGTGCTGCGAAGCCGTCGACCGAGCCCCCGGCGAGGCCCCTGACGTGGGCGATGCTCTCCCGGGCGGTGTCCGTGCCGCTCATCCTGGGCCTGGTCTGCTTCCTGCCCGCGGTCATCGCCGCCCAGCCGGGTTCGGGGGTCCGGGACACCGCGTACTGGCTGCAGCTCGTCCTGACGTGTTACGCGGGCGCCCGGCTCGCCACGATGATCCTCTCCGCCCGACGGCGGCTGCTCCAGGGCGTGTTCTGGATGTTCGTGTACATCGCCATGGGCGTCGCTCCGTTCGCCCAGGTGGTGATCGGGCAGACCCCGACGCCGATGGTGGGCCCGCGCTCGGACCTGGTGACGGCGATCGCGATGATCCTGGTGGGTTGTGCGGCCTTCGACCTGGGGGCGCTGCTGGCCTCGCGCCGACCGCTGCGGCGACGCGCCGCCGCGGCGGCGGCGGCCACCGGCGGGCCGGCCGTGGCACACCCGGTCAGGCTGCGCCTGCTGGTGCTGCTCGCGCTGCTGGCGAGCGGGTACTACGTGATGAAGCTCGGCGGACCCGCCGTCTTCTTCTCCAGCCGCCAGGAGATCAGCGACACGGTGGCGCAGAGCGGCGTGGCCTCGACGGAGTCGAATGTCGGCTCCGCGTTCCTGAAGGGTTTCGGCACCGTCCCGGCTCTGCTGGCGTTCCTCTTCCTCACCCGGCGCCTGGTGACGTCGCGCCGCGCGCGGCGCTCCCCCTCCACGGTGCTGGTGTGGGTCGCGCTCGCGGCGGTCAACCTGGTCGTGAACAACCCGATCTCCAACGCGCGTTACTGGTTCCTGACGGTGCTGGTGTCGCTGCTGTTCACCGCGTTCCCGAGCAGTGCGGCGATGTACCGCACGGTGCTGACCATGGGGGTGGTGGGCGCCCTGGTCCTGTTCCCGTACGCCGACCGCTTCCGTTACGACGACGAGGGGTACCGGCCCGTCCAGTCGGCCTCCGTCTTCGAACCGCTGGCCACCAAGGACTACGACCAGACGGTGATGTTCGCCAACACCATCTCCTGGGTGGAGACCAGGGGACACACCTACGGCCGTCAACTCGCGGGCTCCGCTCTCTTCTTCGTCCCCCGGGCGGTGTGGAGCGGCAAACCGGAGGACACCGGGGTCCGGGTCGGCGAGTGGATGGGGATGAACATGACCAACCTGTCGGCCCCGCTGTGGACCGAGTTCTGGGTCGACTTCGGGGCCCCCGGCATGATCGGCGGCCTGGCGCTGATCGGCTACGCGGCGGCCCGCACGGACCGCAGGTACGCGCTGGCCGTCACCCGGGCGGGTCCCGGGCCGGGCAGCGTACTGGCGATCGCGGCGCCGTTGATCGCCGGGTACACCTTCATCCTGCTGCGCGGTCCGCTGCTCCAGGCGGCGGGGAAGCTGGCGATCGGCGCCCTCTGCCTCGTGCTGATCACCACGTTCAGGGAGCAGAGGGCAGCACGTCGGCGCTGACGGTCTCCCCGGCCCGGCCCCGGCGGCGCAGCCCGGCCACCCGGGTCCAGGTGGCGACGGCCTTGCAGAGCGAGCCGAGGCAGAGTCCCCAGGCGGCCCCCAGGACACCGCCGAGGGCGTAGCCACCGGCCATGAAGGCCACGGCGGTGAGCGAGAAGACCACCTGGATGCTGAGCGTCGTACGTGGGTCGAGCATGCGCAGGGCGAGCAGACCGCAGGTGCCGACTGCCATCGCCGCGTACTGGCTTCCGGTCGCGGGGAGCAGGGCGGCGGCCGTCGGCCAGGTGTCGCCGAGCAGCTCACGTCCCGCCCGCTCGGGCAGCAGGGCCAGCGCGGTGGCCCAGAGGGCGGCGGTCGCGGCGAGGACGGCGGCGAGACCGGCGGTGGCACGGACCCGGCGCCGTTCGTCTCCGATGCGGCCGAGCAGCGGCGGTCCGAAGGACGTGGCGGAGGTGAACAGCACGTTGAGCGGCCCGAACACGGTCGTGGCCCCGCGCAGTGCGCCGACCAGGAGCGGGTCGGCGGCGGCGCCGAGGCCGAGGACGGAGAGCTGGCCGGTCGCGTTGCCGACACCGAACTCGACGGCGAAACGCTGCCCGAGGTGCCCGCGCCCCAGCATCGGACGTATGCGCAGCGGGGTTCCGGCGGTCGAGCGGTGCAGCAGCGCGGCGGACAGCAGGAGAGCGGGCAGTGCGGACAGTCCCCAGACCACGATCAGCCGGGCGGGGGCGGCCCCGTACTCCTGGGCGGACAGGGCGCCGAGCACGCACACCAGCCGCACGAGGTCGGCGACGAGGGCGAGGTGGGGGCGGTGCAGGGTGGAGAAGGCGTAGCGCACGGCGTCCTGCCCCAGCACCACCGGCAGGACGAGGCCCAGCATCAGCAGGGCGCGTGCGGTGCCCCCCTGGACCAGCAGGCAGACGCCGGCCAGCAGCGCGCCGAGGGCGGCCGACGCGCCGAGGGTGAACACGACGGCCGAGCGGCAGGCCCCCCGGGTGTCCGCGCCCCCGCCGCGCCGTAGGACCAGGGGCTGCCCGGTGTACGCGCCGGAGACGCCCAGCAGCACGGTGAAGACCAGGTAGACCGCGGAGAAGCGGGCGAAGTCGGCCACGGTGGAGAGCCGGGCGGCGGCCACGAGCACCAGGATGTTGGTGAGCGCCGCCACGCCCTGGTCCGCGACCGAACAGAGGATCGCGGTGCGGGCTCTCACCGGCGCGCCCCCGGGAGGGTGAAGGAGCGCAGCCCCATGGTCTCGTCGGGGTTCCCGGTGAGCTCCGGGGCGTCGGCCCCGAGGGACGGCCCGCCCGGCCCGCGGCCGGAGCGGCGCCGGCCGGACCCGGGACGCCGGTCGGCGCGGCGCAGCCGGCCCCGGCCGGGGTGGAGGAGGGCTCCTAGCACCGAGCCGCCGGAGGCCCCGATGATCTCGCGGATGCGTTCCAGGTCGCTGCGGTGCACCTCGCGCGGATCGCAGACGACCATGACGCCCTCGACCCGGTCGACGAGGGCGACGGCGTCGGCGTACGACAGCACGGGCGGCGCGAGGACGATGACGACGGCGCCGGGGCGGTCGGCCTCGGCGACGATCCGTGCGACGGACGCGGAGGTCAGGGCGCGCGGCACGTTGTCGGCGGTGACCCCGGCCACCAGGGCGAACGCCCCGGAGCCCGGCACGTCCACGTTGGAGCGGCCGCCGGCCGGCCAGCTGCGGTCCCCCTCCTCGGCCGCCCAGCGTGGCGGCCGGACCTCGTGGGCGGCCGGCCCCAGATCGCGGGCGAGGGACGGGGTACGCAGATCGGCTTCCACGAGCAGGACGTCACGCCCCATCTCGGCGAAGGCGGCCGCCAGGTTGGCCGCCGCCGCGGCCGCCGCGGTGTTGTCCCCGCGCGGGGCGGTGACCAGGAGCCGGCGCCGCTCGGCGAACGACGGGTCGTAGGCGAGCCTGAAGGCGACGGCACGGTACTCCTCGGCGAGCCTCGAACCGCTGCGCCCGATCGCGAGCAGGCTGTCCGCGGCCGCGCGTTCCCGGGGCAGCGTGCCGAGCAGCGGGGCCCCGAGGGAACGGACGAGCTCGCGGGGGGAGCGTACGGCGGGGTCGAAGACGAGGCGTACCCAGGAGAGCAGCAGTCCGAGTGCGAGGCCGACGACCGCCCCGAGTCCGAGGAGCAGGGGCAGACCGGCGCCGGCGGGCTCGGTGGGCGCGACGGGCTTCTTGTTGAGGTAGCCGGGGGTGGTGTCGAGTGCCTGGAGCTCGGAGATCTTCCTGCTCAGCTCGGAGATGGAGACGATGATGTTGGCGCGGGCGCTGCTGACGTCGTCGGCGGCCTCGACCCCGGTGCTCTCCTCCAGCAGATCGCGCTTCTCCTCCAGCGGGTCGAGCTGGGCGCGGTAGCCGTTCGCCATGGTGTCGATGCTCTCCTCGGTGCGCGCCTTACGGTGCGCGAGGTAGGCGTTGGCCAGGGCTTCGGCGCGGGACCTGGCCTCCTCGGGGGCGGCCCCGGTGTAGGAGAAGCGGAGGGTGAGGGTGTTCGGCGGGTTGGTGACCTGGAGGCCGGCGAGCAGCTTCCTGGCGGTGACGTCGTCGCCCTGCTTCAGCAGCGTTCCGGCGGCCAGTTCGCCTACGGTGTCGCTGACCGCGGTCTGCCGTTCGGAGCCGATGTTGATGCCCTTGTCGGCGGACGCGCCGGTGGCGAAGGGGTCGGCGGTCGCGGAGCGCACCTGGACCTCGCCGGTGGCCGTGTAGGTGTCGTCGCCGTTCAGGGCGAGGACGGCGCCGCCGAGGAGGCCGGCGACGACGCCTCCGGCGAGCAGCAGGCGGTAGCGCAGGAGCTGCCGGAACTGGTCGCGCAGCAGCGCCGGTTCGTCCTGGTCGTCCGGGGGACGGGTCTGATGCGTCATCGGCGTGCTCCCCCTCGGGTGTCCCGTGCTCGCGTGTCCCCGCCTCGCACGTCCTGGAGCGCTTCGGTGAGCAGGGCATCGAAGCGGGCGAGGCCCGCCTCCCGGCTCAGGTGCCGTGCGACGTACTCCGGCCCGTGCTTCCCCAGCGCGTCCGCCGTCGCCGGGTCGGAGGCCAGACGGCGTACGGCGGTGAGGAGCGCGGCCGGGTCCTCGGGGGGCACCAGGACCCCCGCGCCGGAACGGCGCACCTCCTCCGCCGTGCCGCCCTCGCCGGCCACGGAGGCGGCGACGGGACGCCCTGAGACGAAGTACGAGGTGAGTTTGGAGGGGACGCTCATGTCGAGCACCGAGGCGCGTTGGGTCACCGCGAGCACATCGGCGGCGGCGAGCACATCGGTGAAGTCGTCCGCCGAGGCCGGCGGGAGGAAGTCGAGGTTGGACAGGCCCTCGGCCCGCTCGCGCAGCCCGTCGCGCTGGTTGCCGTCACCCATCAGGACGACCCGGATGTCCGGGGCCAGCCGGGCCAGGCCGACCAGGACGTCGAGACCCTGTTTGAGGCCCATGTTCCCGGAGTGCAGCAGCACGGGCGTGTTCTCGGCCCAGCCGAGCCGGGCGCGGGTGGCGGCACGGTCGCCCGAAGGGCTGCGCACATGAGTCCAGTTGGGGACCACGCGGATGCGTCCGGGATCCACGCCGAGGGCGGTGACGCCCGCCACGAAGCTCTCGTGGATGACACCGACGAGCGCCGCGCCGCGCAGTGCGTAGCGCTCGGCCTTCGCGGCGACGGCCGCGGCTCCGTCTCCCCCGCGGATACCGCTCTGCGCGGCGGCCGCGCCCATCAGGTCCTGGACGACGGGTATGTGCGGGACTCGGTGGCGGCGTGCCAGCCGGGCCGCGATCACACCGCCCGCGAGGCTCGGCATCTGGGAGACCACCGCGTCGAAACGGCCGGCCGGCGGGGCCAGGATTCCGTGGACGAGCACGGATGCCTCGAAGGCGGCGCGGCGCAGCGCGGTCTGACGGGGTGGCACGTAGTGCCGTCGCCGGTGCACACGCACCCCCTCACGGTCCTCCTCCCTCCGCCACGCCCCCCGGTACCGCTCGTCCACGCGCCAGGCGGGATAGTGCGGCATACCGGTCAGGACCTCGGTCCTGGCCCCCGACGCCGCCCAGTGCTCGGCGAGCTGCGTGGCGTACGGGCCGATGCCCGTCAGCTCAGGGGCGTAGTTGGTGGAGACCACCAGAAGTCTGCGGTGTGCGAACGGTCTGTGATGCTCAGCAGCGGACACGGATGATCGCCTTCCCCCCGGAACAGCCTCTCCTTTGAGCTTATCCGTTCACGCGATGCACAAGTGTTCTTCACAGTAAGGTCGTTGGACCAGTTCCACCGTGGGGGGAGAGAACGGATGGTGCAGCACAGAGTCGGCTACGCGCCAGGGGTGTACGACCTGTTCCACGTCGGCCACCTGAACATCCTGCGACACGCCCGCAGCCAGTGCGACTACCTGGTGGCCGGGGTCGTCTCCGACGAGATGGCCGCCCTGGCCAAGGGCCACAGACCGGTGATCCCGCTGCCCGAACGGCTGGAGATCGTGCGCAGTGTGCGTTACGTGGACGCGGCGTTCGTCGAGACGGTGCCGGACAAGGTCGAGACCTGGCAGCAGGTCCGCTTCGACGTCCTGTTCAAGGGCGACGACTGGCGGGGCACGGAGAAGGGCGAGCGCCTGGAGCGGGACTTCGCCGAGGTCGGGGTGGAGGTCGTCTACTTCCCGTACACGGTGCACACGTCCAGCACCCAGCTGCGCCGGGCACTGGACGTGCTCGTCAACCGGCCCGGAGCGCTTTCAGCTCCCTGAACCACTTGCCCAGGAACGCCACGAGGAACAGGGCGTGCACCGCTGCGAGCACGGCGTACCCGGCTCGGAAGGCTCCGGGTGCGCCGAGCAGCAGGAAGACCAGGCAGAAGATCCCGTAGTCCGCAGGCAGCAGCGCCACCGCCCGGATCCGGGAGACGGGGGCGGCAGGGCCCGCGGCGGCCGGTGCGGTGAGGACCGCAGCCTTGCCGAGCTGCTCCCGCAGCAGCCCCGCGCAGAAGGTGAGCACGGCGACGAACAGGAAGCCGAGCGGCAGCAGGAGCCATCCCTCACCGGGCAGGTCGCCGTGGCGGTGGAACGAGATCAGGACGGCGGTGTGGACGAGGATCATCTTGGCGCAGTCCACGACATGGTCGAGCCACTCGCCGTCCGGCCCGCCCCGCCCTGTCAGCCGCGCGAGCTGCCCGTCGGCGGAGTCGAAGGCGAAGCCCACGGCCAGCCCGGCCCAGACGAGCACGCCGAGCCACCAGGACGGCTCCGCGAGCGCCACGGCCGCGATCGAGACGAAGGTGAACACCGCGCTGACCAGCGTTACCTGATTAGGCGTCAGGCCGGCGCGATGCGCCCCCGCCGCGAGCAGCCGTCCGGCCGGCCGGTTCACGTACCGCGAGTAGAGCGAGACGCCCTTGGACGACTTCTGTGCGCCGCGCAACTCGCGCAGCACCGTACCCGTGCCTGCCATACGCCCCCCAGCGCCCGGTGGTTCCCCGCCGCATCATCGCAGAAGCGGGGCGGGAGGGATGGGGATTCTCCTGTCGCCGGGTGCGCTTCGACAGTCGCAGCGGTCAGAGGCTCTTCAGCGCGGCGGCGCTGGGACTGCCGACTTCTGCCGTGTACACCGCCAAGGAAAAGCTCGAACCGGGCAGGCCGAGGGTGTGGCGGTCCAGTTCCAGCTCGCCCCATGTGGGATGGCGCAGATTTTTTCGCACGCTGGGCACGGGGCGCACAGCGTGATCGGACCAGCTCCTCGAGAATTCCGGATCGTGGGTCGCGAACTCGTCGATCAGCTCTGCGAGTACGTCATCTGTGGGATGCCGAACGCTGGCGGCGCGCAGTTGAGCGGCCACCTGTCGGGAGAAATCGGCCTCCGATCCGGGCGCGCCGGTGCAGAGGGTGTCACGGAATCTCGTCGACATGCGCGTCAGGTTCCGCTCGCCAGGTGTGAGACGGGAGAAATCCGTGATCAGATTCACGGCCGCTGCGTTCCAAGCGACGATGTCCTGCCGGTCGTTGACGATGTAGGCGGGGATGCCGTCAAGTCTGTCGAGCAGTTGCTGAGCATCCTCGGGTACGTGCTCCGACGTGCCGTCGCTCTCCGCCGGCAGCACCTGTCCGGCCAGGCGGGCCAGATGGTCACGCTCTGCTCCGGTGAGCCGGAGAGCCGCCGCCAGCGCGACCAGCACCTGCGGTGAGGGCCGGGGTGCCCGTGCCCGCTCCAGTCGCTCGTAGTAGCTCACCGACACCTGCGCCAGGGCGGCTACTTCCTCGCGGCGCAGTCCGGGTGTCCGACGGGCACGCCGACCTGGTGGATGCGTCACTTCGGCCGGCACGTCCTCCGGTCGCAGTTCCTCGCGGCGGCGGCGGAGAAAGTCTGCGAGTTCCTGGCTGCTCACCTTTTCATCCTGGCACAGGAGGGACAGCTGAGCCTCGCACTGCCGGTCCGGGGATCAACTGTCCGTTCCGCGCCCACACATCCGCCGTGCACGGTTGCCTGGCTGGTCCGTCGACTACGAGGAGAAACGGTGTCCAGGACCCCTGAGGAAATTTTTCGCCGCATGGTCGACCTGATGCTGGTCAAGGACATGAATGCCGTGGCAGACCTGTGGGCACCTGACGGAACTGCGGAATTCCCCTTCGCGGCCGGGAGCTCCCCACGCATTCTCCGCGGACGTGAGGAGGTACGCGCCTACCTCGCCCGCTATCCGGAGCTGATGGACATGCGGGAGGTGGCCGCGCTTTCCGTGCGACCCACCGATCAGGCGGACACCGTCGTGGTGGAGTGGACGGCCACCGGCCGCACCGTGGCCACCGGCCGGCCCTACCGCCTGGACTACATCGTGGTTCTCACGGCCCGCGACGGGCTCATCGCCCGGTTCCGGGACTACTGGAACCCGCTGTCGGCGGCCGCCGCTGCCGGGAAGCTCGCCGGGCTGATCGACTCGCTGGAGAGGAAGGACGCCTGATGTCCGGAGTGCTGGTGACCGGAGGCACCGGCAAGACCGGGAAGGCGCTGGTGCAGGAGCTCCGCGACGCCGGTGTGCCGACCCGGCCGGCCGGCCGGACCCCGGCCGCAGCCGATCCTGATGCGATCCGCTTCGACTGGAGCGACCCGGCCACATACGGACCTGCGCTCGACGGGATGGACCGGGTCTTCCTGCTCCCGCCGGTGGAGAGCGTGGACCCGATGCCGCTGGTCGAGCCCTTCCTGCGTCAAGCGCAGCGGGCCGGTGTCCAGCGCCTCGTGATGCTCGGCTCCGCCATCGTGCTGCCCAACGCACCCAGCGCTGTGGAGATGGCCGCTCAGGTTCAGGCTCAGCCCGGAGGTGTCGTGCTCCGCGCATCCGGCTTCATGCAGAACTTCCTGCGCCCGCACCCCCTGGCCGAGCGAATCCACCGACACGGTGAGATCCGCAGCGCAGCCGGTGACGGCAGGGTGGGGTGGGTCGATGTGCGGGACGTCGCGGCCGGTGCCGCCGCGCTCCTGGCCGACCTGGGGGTGGACGCGCGAAGCGACTACCTGATCACCGGGCCGCACGGGATGAGCTACCCACAGGCCGCGCAGATCATCACCGCACGGACCGGCCGGCAGGTTCGAGTGGAGCGCGTTACGGAGGAGGAACAGGCTGCCGCATACCGTGGCGCCGGGATGCCGACCGGGTTCGCCACCGCCCTCGCCGCCGTCGAGCGCGGCATCGAGGAGGGACGCGAAGACCACGTCAGCACCGCGGTGCTCGAACTGACCGGCCGTCCGCCGCGCGCCTTTGCCGAGTTCGTCGCTGATCACATGTACGAGTGGACGCGGTAGTGCCAGGCAGGGGCTTGGGTGACCGGCGGCTCAGCGGCTGACCGTTCTCAACTCCGCCCGGGGTCCGTGCCCGGTTCGTGTTCCGCACCGGGTTCCGGCCCCGGCTCGGTGAGCTGCGCGTCCAGGTCGTCGAAGAGCAGCTCGCCGCGCTCGATCTGCCCGGTGCGGTACGCCGACCGCGCCACCAGGTGTGCGGCCACCGGGCCGGTCATCAGCTGGAAGAAGCCGATGAGGGCCAGCGTCGCCAGGTCCATGCCGCCGCGCAGTCTCAGTGCGACCCCGGCCAGCACCAGCAGCAGACCGAGGCTCTGCGGTTTGGTCGCCGCGTGGCTGCGCGACAGGACGTCGGACAGCTTCAGCATGCCGACCACCCCGAGGAGACAGATCGCGGCGCCGACGAACACGAGCACCGCCCCGGCCGTGTCCGTGATCTGCAGCCAGACGTTCACTCCTGTGACTCCTTCGCGGCGGGTTTCCGGCGCGACAGCGGCTTGTCGCGTACGGCGATGAAGCGGGCGATGCCCACCGATCCGGTGAAGCCGAGAAACGCGAGCACCAGCATGATCGGGAAGTAGAACGGGTCCCGGGCGAAGGCGGACTTGACGCCGAGGCCGGCGATGATCACCGCGGCGAGGACATCGAGGGAGAGGGCCCGGTCCAGCATGGACGGCCCACGGCTGATCCGGACGAGCAGCAGTGCGCCCGCGACCACGACGAGAACCACAGCGGCGGTCATGAGCACCCGGTCGACCGTCTCGGGACCACTCATGATCCCTCCTCTCCGATGTCGGATCCGGGGACCGGCGGGGGCGGCCCGGACACCCGGCGGATCTCGTCCCGGGTGCCGAACGCCCGTACCGTCAGGTCCTCCAGTTTCCAGACGGAACGCCGGGCCGCCTCCAGCTGCTCCGGCCGGTCCGCGTCCAGCACGTGCAGGAAGAGCGTGGCCGTGGCCCTGCGCACCTCGACGACGGAGCCGCCCGGCACGTTGGACACGGTCACGGCGGTCGCGGCGAGCATCAGATCGCTGCGGCAGCGCAGCGGTACGCCGATGACGGCGGGCCGGTGCGGCCGGTCGGCGAAGATCTGCCGGGTGACCTGTACCCCCGAGGTGTACATGTCGTAGAGCAGATAGGTGGCGAGCCGGAGGATCCCCCAGGGGTGCAAACGCAGGCCCAGGTCGACCTGCGGCAGCGGGAACGCCAGGCAGACGACGATCGCGACGACCGCGCCGGTGACGACGTTGGCCCAGGTCAGGGTGGACCACAGCAGCACCCAGATCACGGTGAGCCAGGCGATCAGAGGAAGGTCGAGCACCCGGCGCCTGCGACCGGCGAACTCGACGCTGAAGGGGGGCAGGTCGGGGTTGCGGTACGACAGGGTGATCAGGCGCCTCACCGGCCGAGCACCTCCTCCACATAGGGGCGGCGCGCGATGAGTTCGGCCGCCGAGCGGTCGGTGAAGGCCGTCAGCGGACCGGCCAGGACGGTGAAGGCGAGACCGAGCACGACGGCGGCCGCGGTCGCCGCCGTCATCGCCGCGGGCGGGCGGATCGTGGTGGTGACGGCACGCCCCTGCAAGGTGGCGGCCACGGCCTGGCCGGCCGGGGCCCGGGGCGGTCCGATCCCTTCGTCGCCGGTGCCCGGGACGCGGTCGGGCCCGGTGTCGGCGTCGTCGTCGTCACTGTCGTCGGCGGTCTCCAGGACGGTGCCGTAGGCGGTCTGGCCGGGAGGCTCCGTACGCCAGAACGCGAGGTTCCAGATCTTGGCCATCACGTACAGGGTGAGCAGGCTCGTCACGGTGGCGCCGGCGACGAGGATCCAGGCCAGGACACCGCCGTCGGCGACACCGGCCCGCATGAGTCCGAGCTTCCCGATGAAGCCGGAGAGCGGGGGGATCCCCGCGAAGTTCATCGCGGGGACGAAGAAGAGGACCGCGAGCAGCGGAGCCGCCCTGGCCAGCCCGCCGAGCCGGGTGAGCTCGTTGGTGCCGCCCCGGCGCTCGATGAGTCCCGCGACGAGGAAGAGGGTGGTCTGGACGGTGATGTGGTGGGCGACGTAGAAGACCGCACCGCCGTACGCCTCGCGGCTGGCGAGTCCGATTCCGAAGACCATGTAGCCGATGTGGCTGATGAGGGTGAAGGAGAACAGCCGCTTCAGGTCGGTCTGGGCAACAGCCCCGAGGATGCCCACGATCATCGAGGCGAGGGCGACGACCATGAGCAGATCGCCGAGCCGGTTACCGGGGAAGAGCAGGGTCTCGACCCGCAGCATGCAGTAGATGCCCACCTTCGTCAGCAGGCCCGCGAAGACGGCGGTGACGGGCGCGGGCGCGGTCGGGTAGGAGTCGGGGAGCCAGGCGGCCAGGGGGAAGACGGCGGCCTTGATGGCGAAGACGGTGAGCAGCATGGCCTGGACCAGGGTCTGCACGCCGAGGGGGAGGTCGGGCAGCCGGACCGCCAGCTGGGCGAGGTTGACCGTGCCCGAGGCTGCGTACGCCATCGCGATCGCCGTCAGGAAGAGCATCGAGGAGAAGAGCGAGATGATCACGTAGGTGGAGCCGGCCCGGATGCGGGGGCCGGTCCCGCCGAGCGTGAGCAGGACGAAGCTGGCGACCAGCATCATCTCGAAGCCGACGTAGAGGTTGACGAGGTCGCCCGCGACGAAGGTGAGGGAGACCCCGGCGACCAGGATGAGGTAGGCGGGGTGGAAGACGGCGACGGGCGTCTCCTTGTCCCGGTCCGCCATGCCCTGGCCGAGCGAGTAGACGAGGACGGCGAGGGTGACCGCCGAGGAGACGGTCAGCATCAGCCCGGACAGCCGGTCGGCGACCAGCGTGATGCCGAGCGGCGGGGCGAAGTCGCCGAGGTGGACGGAGAGCGGCCCCTGCCGGTCGGTGGCGATCATCAGGGCCAGCGAGAGGCAGAGGACCGCGCTGAGCACGGCGACGCTGATGAAGCGCTGGAAGCGCGCGAGCCGGGTACCGAAGGCGAGGCTCAGCCCGGTGGCGCAGAGCGGCAGCAGCACCGGCAGCGGGACGAGCGCGTTCATCGGGTGGCTCCTCGGTCGTCGTGCCCGTCGTTCACGTAGTCCTCCGGATCGGCTCCCAGCACGTCGTGCCAGAGGTCACCGCCGGCGTCCCTCCCCCGGGCCTGCAGGGCGCGGTCGGCACGCAGCCGGGCGCGCAGCCGGCGGTGTTCCTCGCGGTAGCGAGCGCGCTCCTGTCGGCTGCGGCCGGGCTCCGCCCGGTACTCCTCGCGGAGTTCGGCACGCTGCCCCATCACCTCGGCGCGCAGGAAGACGCGGCGGTCCTCCAGGTCGTCGTGGACCTCGTCCGTCCCGGTCAGCTGATAGCTGCGGTAGGCCATGGCGAGCAGGAAGGCCGTGGTGGCGAGGGTGATGACGATGGCGGTGAGTGCGATGGCCTGGGGCAGCGGGTCGGTGATCCGGCGGTGCGGGACGCCGTAGAGCAGGGGCGCCGCGCCCGCCGCGCCGGTGGCAGAGAGGACCAGCAGGTTGATGCCGTTGCCCGCGATCACCGCGCCGAGCAGGATGCGGGTGAGCGGTCGGGTCAGCATGAGCATGCCGCCGACCGCGCAGAGGACGACGGCCGTGGCGAGGAGCGAAACGCTCATGATCATCGGTCGGTCCCCCCCGGCCCGGTGCCGGGCGCGGGTGTCAGTGCGCCCGCCGCCCGTTCGATCTGGCGGTCGACCTTGGCGCCCAAGGCTCGCACGATGTCCAGGACGACGCCGAGTACCAGCAGGTAGACACCGAAGTCGAAGAGGACCGAGGTGCTCAGGTGGTAGTCGCCGAACACCGGCAGGTGTCCGTGGTGGGTCCAGGCGTGCAGCACCGTCCCCTCCGCGAGGCCGCCCAGGGCGACCGCGGTGGACACGAACAGTCCGAAGCCGGTGAAGAGTCCGGGCTGCAGCGGCGCGGCCTCCGCGAGCTCGAACCGGCCGCCCGCCAGGTAGCGGGTGATGAGGGCGAGCCCCGCCACGAGTCCGGCGACGAAGCCGCCGCCCGGCATGTTCTCCGCGCAGAACAGCAGGTACAGGGAGAGCACCAGGATGGGGTGGAAGAGCAGCCGGGCGATCACCTCGAAGACGACCGACCGGTGTTCGGGCGCCAGGGTGGCTCCGGCGGCGAGCCATCTGCGCTCGGGTGCGTTGTCGTCGCCCTGCGGCAGACCGGTCAGCCGCCCGGTCGAGAGTGTCCAGGCGGTCTCGCCCCGCAGTTCCTGCCGGTTCATGGGTGTCTCGCCTCGGCGGTGCAGATAGATGAGGCTGGTCACCCCGATCGCCGCCGCCGCGAGGACGGCTGACTCGCCCATCGTGTCCCAGGCCCGGAGATCGACCAGGATGGTGGCCACCACGTCCTTGAGGCCGTGGTGGGCCACCTCCTCGATCATCGCGGCGCCCGCCGGCTCGGCGACGCGCGCGGCGCCGGCCGCCCAGACGGCCACCCCGACCGTGGCCGCTGCGCCCAGGGCCACCGGGATCCGGAACGCCCGTCGCCAGGTGCCGATCGACTCCTCGAAACGCACCGGCATCCGGCGCAGGACCAGCACGAACACGATCATCGACACCGTCTCGACGCAGAACTGGGTGAGGGCCAGGTCGGGCGCTCCCTGCACGACGAAGAGCAGCGCGGTCCCGTAGCCGGTCAGCCCCGCCAGGACGACGGCCTTCATCCGGCGGCTGACGGTCAGGCAGGAGAGTGCGGCAGCGCAGGTCAGCAGGGCCACCGCCCCCTGGAGCGGGACGTCCCACACCCGGGGGGCCACCGCGCCCTCCCAGGGCCGGTCCGTGACCAGGACCGCGAGTTGTCCGGCCAGCATCACCATCAGGGTGATGGCCAGGTAGCCGGAGAGGGAGCCGCGCTGGACGAAGCCGGTGACCTGGAGGGCGACCCGTTCCAGGCCGAGCAGGAGGTGTCCGAAGACGCTGTCCGCGGTCGGCCAGGCGACGCGCCGGGAGATCCGGGTGACCGCCGTACGCCCCGAGAAGAGCACGGCGCCGCCCGCCCAGGTCAGGGCGGACAGCAGCAGGGCCGTGCCGAAGCCGTGCCAGAGCGCGAGGTGGTAGGGGTGGGCGGGGGTGGGGAACGCGTCGGCGTACGCGGCGAACAGACGGTCCGTCCAGCCGACGCCGGGGCCGAGCACGAGTCCGGCGACGGCGAGCACGGCGGGCGGGGCCAGGAGGCCGGGGGCGACGCGGTGGGCGGGGGTGTCCGCGACACCGGGCTTGCGGGCGAACGCCCCCCACACGAAGCGGAGGGTGTACGCCACGGTCAGCACGGAACCGACGACGGTGACGGCCAGCACCCACCGGTCCGCGGTGTCACCGTGCAGCAGGGCCTCGAAGGCGGCCTCCTTCGCCGCGAACCCGAGGAACGGCGGCAGTGCGGCCATGGACGCGGCGGCGAGCACCGCGACCGCGCAGACGTACGGCATGGTGCGGCCGAGCCCGGAGAGCTGCCGCAGGTCCCTGGTGCCGGTCGCGTGGTCCACGACGCCCGTGACGAGGAACAGCGCGGCCTTGAACAGGGCGTGTCCCAGGATCAGGGCGGCGGCGGCGAGCGCGGCGTCCCGGTTCCCCGCCCCGGCGAGCACGGTGAGGAAGCCGAGCTGGCTGACGGTGCCGTAGGCGAGGACGAGCTTCAGGTCGTGCAGGCGCAGGGCCCGCCAGGCTCCGAGGAGCATGGTCGCTCCCCCCAGGACCAGGACGACCGGCCGCCAGACGGGTACGTCCGCGAAGGCGGGGGCGAGCCGCGCCACCAGGTAGACACCGGCCTTGACCATGGCCGCGGCGTGCAGGTAGGCGCTGACGGGGGTGGGTGCGGCCATGGCGTTCGGCAGCCACAGGCTGAACGGCCAGATCGCCGACTTGGACAGCGCCCCGCACAGCACGAGGACGACGGCGACGGACACGGCGAGGGTCGGCTCCGGCGGGTCGGCCACGATCGCGGAGATCCGGTAGGTACCCGCCGCCTCACCGAGGATCAGGAAGCCGACCAGCATGGCGAGGCCGCCCAGCGTGGTGACCGTGAGGGCCTGGAGGGCCGAGCGGCGGTTCTTCTTGACCTCGCTGCCGTGACCGATCAGCAGGTACGAGAAGACGGTGGTCAGTTCCCAGAACACGTAGAGGGAGATCAGGTCGTCCGCGAGGACGAGGGCGAGCATCGCACCGGCGAAGGCCAGCAGGTTCCCCGCGAAGGAGGCCAGCCGGGGCGAGTCGTCGGTGAAGTAGGACGCGCAGTACAGCAGGACGAGCGCGCCCACGCCGGCCGCGAGCAGCACCATCAGTTCGGCGAGCGCGTCCAGGCGCAGGGCGACCGACACGTCGTACGTACCGATCCACTCCCACGACCAGGTGACCGCCCGGCCGGCCTCCGCGCCGCCCCACTCGGTGACCGCCCACACCGTGGTGGCGGCCGGTGGCAGGGCGAGCACGACGAAGGCGTACCTGCCGAGCCGCCGCACCAGCGGGGTCGCGCACGCCGCCAGGACGAAGTGGCTGAGGATGAGTGCGATCACGACGGGAGTTCCGGAACGAAGGGCACCGAATACAGATATATCCCCTGACTCGGTTCACCCGTCCGGCGCGCCGCGAGAGGGCGGGCCCGCTGGTTCCGGTCGGGGTCGGTGGTCGTCGTCGCTCGTCCCGCTGTGGTCACGGAACGGCGCCTGCCCGCTGCGTCGGCGGTCACACGGCATGACGTGGAGCACGTCCCGCACGGCCGCCCCGAACACGCCGCCGGGGCTCCTAGTAGGGCTTGGTCAGGTCGGACATGGGTGAGCGTGTCCTTTCGGTCGGTGTTGCGTTGACAGGGTGTGACTCCGGATGAGATTGCGGCTGTG